>NZ_JAUSWX010000001.1:0-304914 GCF_030815405.1 Agromyces albus
TCGACCGGCTCGGTGCGCACGACGAGGCGGGCAGGAGCGGCGTGCCGCGGAGAGGCACGCGCCGAGGCATCCGTGTGGTTCACCGCACCAGCCTACGCCGGGGGCCATGCGCAGCCGCTTCCGGCACGAGCGCGCTGGAATGCAGGGGATTCCGCGTCATGCGCCCGCATACGAGCCCCATGATGGCGAATCTCCTGCACTTTCGAGCCGACGGATGCCGCAGGGCCGGCGGTGGCGCCGGCGTGATCCCCGAGCCACGCGGCCCGGTGGGCCCGGCCGGGCGACCCCGAGCCACGCGGCATCCGACCGTAGACTCGAAGGATGATGCGCGCAGACCTCGGCAAGGAGCCCGAGCAGGTGTCGGCGATGTTCGATCGGGTCGCGGCCCGGTACGACCGCACGAACACGCTGCTCTCGGTCGGCAACGCACCGCTCTGGCGCGTCGCCACGACGCGGGCGGTCGCGCCGAAGGCGGGGGAGCGCATCCTCGACGTCGCGGCGGGCACGGGCACGTCGAGCGCGAGCCTCGCGAAGTCCGGGGCATCCGTCGTCGCCGCCGACTTCTCGCCGGGCATGATCGAGGTCGGCCGACGGCGCCAGTCGCACGTGCCGAATCTCGTCTTCGTCGAAGCGGATGCCACGAAGCTCCCGTTCGGCGACGACGAGTTCGACGCCGTCACGATCTCGTTCGGCCTGCGCAACGTCAACGACCCGAAGCAGGCGCTCGCCGAGTTCTTCCGCGTCACCAAGCCCGGCGGTCGCCTCGTCGTGTGCGAGTTCTCGCACCCGCCGGTCGGTGTCGTGCGGGCCGGCTACCACGCCTACCAGCGCTACGTCATGCCCTCGCTCGTGAAGCTCTCGAGCTCGAACGACGACGCCTACGAGTACCTCAACGAGTCCATCAACGCGTGGCCCGACCAGCGCGCGCTCGCCGGCTGGATCCGCGAGGCAGGCTACACGGATGTCGCATGGCGCAACCTCACCCTCGGTGTCGTCGCGCTGCACCGCGGCCGCAAGCCCGCCGCCTGACACCCCGCGACATCCGCTCGAAACCTCACCGGTAGGCTGGGGACGTGAATTCGAGCCACCCGGTCGCCCGTCGAGGCTCTTCGCTCGCTGCGAACCTCGGCCTGAGCGAGCGCGTCTTCGCCACGTCAGCCGATCGCGCCATGGCGAAGGCGATCGACGACGGGCTCGATCGGGTCGAGTCGGGGCTCGAGCGCGAGGTGCGATTCGCCGATTCGATCGCCGACGTCTCGACGCGCTACCTGTTCGAGGCGGGCGGCAAGCGCGTTCGCCCGATGCTCACCCTGCTCACGGCGCAGCTCGGCGCGGGCGTCACCGACGACGTCGTCACCGCGGCCCAGGCGATCGAGATCACGCACCTCGCGAGCCTCTATCACGACGACGTCATGGACGAGGCCGACCGCCGCCGGGGCGTGCCGAGCGCGCAGACCGTGTGGGGCAATTCGGTCGCGATCCTCACCGGCGATCTGCTGTTCGCGCGCGCCAGCCAGCTCATGGCGAGCCTCGGCGAGGGCGCGATCCGCCTGCAGGCCAACACGTTCGAGCGGCTCGTGCTCGGCCAGCTGCACGAGACCGTGGGCCCGGCCGAGGGCGAAGACCCGATCACGCACTACATCCAGGTGCTCGCCGACAAGACCGGCTCCCTCATCGCCGCCGCCGCGCAGGCCGGCATCATCTTCTCGGGCGCCGACCCGGCGTTCGAGGCCCCCATCATCGCCTTCGGTGAGAAGATCGGCGTCGCCTTCCAACTCGTCGACGACGTCATCGACCTCTCGCCGCAGCCCGCCGAGACCGGCAAGGTGCCCGGCACCGACCTGCGCGCGGGTGTGGTCACGTTGCCGCTGCTGAGGTTGTCAGAGCATGCGAAGTCGGATGCCGCATCCGCCGCCCTGCTCGAACGCATCGAGCGAGACGTGGTCATCGTGACCGACCCGACCGCCCCCGAGGCGATCGACACCAACACCCAGGCGTCGCGCATCGTGCCGTCGCGAGAGACCGTCGACGCGATCGTCGCCGAGCTCCGCGAGCACGACGCCACCCGCGCTACGCTCGCTGAGGCGCACCGTTGGGCGCGCGAGGCCGTCGCGGCGCTCGCCCCGCTGCCCGAGGGCAGCGTGAAGAAGGCGCTCACGCGCTTTGCGGAAACGATCGTGGAGAGACAGAGCTAGTGAAGAACAAGTTGAGACTGGCGATCGTCGGAGCCGGCCCCGCCGGCATCTACGCCGCCGACATCCTGCTGAAGGCCGAGCGCCACTTCGACGTCTCGATCGACCTGTTCGATCACCTTCCGGCGCCCTACGGGCTCGTGCGCTACGGCGTCGCCCCCGACCACCCGCGCATCAAGGGCATCATCACAGCGCTCCGCGAGGTGCTCGACCGTGGCGACATCCGCATCTTCGGAAATGTTCGCTTCGGCGAAGACATCACGCTCGAAGACCTGAAGAAGCACTACAACGCGGTGATCTTCGCCACGGGAGCGGTGCGCGACGCCTCGCTGCACATCCCGGGGCACGACCTCGACGGCTCGTACGGCGCGGCCGATTTCGTGAGCTGGTTCGACGGGCACCCCGACGTGCCGCGCACGTGGCCGCTCGAAGCCCGCCAGGCGGCCGTCATCGGCAACGGCAACGTCGCACTCGACGTGTCGCGCATCCTCGCGAAGCACGTCGAAGACCTCATGCCGACCGAGATCCCGGCGAACGTCGCGGCCGGTCTCGCCGCCTCGCCCATCACCGACGTGCACGTGTTCGGCCGGCGCGGCCCCACCTCGGTGAAGTTCACGCCCCTCGAGCTGCGCGAACTCGGCGAGCTGCGCGACGTCGACATGATCCTCTACGACGAGGACTTCGACTACGACGATGCGGCGCGCGCTGCGGTCGCCGGAAACAAGCAGGTCTTCGTCATCGACAAGGTGCTGAACCAGTGGCGCCAGCGCGAGGTCGGCCAGGCCTCGCGTCGCCTGCACCTGCACTTCTTCGCGAAGCCCCTCGAGATCGTCGACGACGGCACCGGGCGGGTGGGCGCGTTCCGCTGGGAGCGCACCGCGCCCGACGGCGAGGGCGGCGTGGTCGGCACCGGCGAGATCCGCGAGCTGCCCGTGCAGGCTGTCTACCGCGCGGTCGGGTACTTCGGCACGCAGCTGCCGGGCATCCCGTTCGACAAGGACTTCGGCGTCATCCCGAACCATGAGGGCCAGGTGCTCATCCATGACCAGGAGACGGGCGACAGCCGGCAGATGTACGGCGTCTACGCCACGGGGTGGATCAAGCGCGGGCCGGTGGGGCTCATCGGGCACACGAAGTCCGACGCCATGGAGACCATCCGCCACGTCATCAACGACCTCGGCAATTGGTGGCGGCCCGAGTCGCCCACAGAGGAGTCGGTGATCGAGATGCTCGAATCGCGCGGCATCCGCTATACCGATCTCGACGGCTGGCACCGCCTCGACGAGCACGAGAAGGCGCTCGGAACGGCCGAGGGTCGCATGCGCGTCAAGGTCGTTCCGCGCGATGAGATGGTCGACCTCTCGCGCGGCGAGGCGTAGCGCCGCCCCTGCTGCCCGCTACGCTGCACTCCATGCCGCTCGCGACCGAGATCACCGTCGTACTCGCGGTCGTCGCCGGCGCCGCCCTCGGCTGGTGGCCGCTCGCCGACTGGGCTCGCCGGTCGATGCTGGGCGAGCGGATGCCGCAGCAGCGCACGGTGCGCATCGTCGCCGCCGTGACGACCGCCGTGATCTTCGGCGCGCTCGCGTTGCGCTTCGGCCCCACGTTGACGCTCGCGCCCCTGCTCGCATTCGCCGCCGCGACGACGGTGCTCTCGATCGTGGATCTCGCTGAGAAACGCCTGCCCAACGCGGTCGTGTTCCCGGCCCTCCTGGCCGTCGGAGTGCTGCTCGTGGCCGCCACGGTCGCGACGGGCGACTGGCTGTCCCCCATCTTCGCTATTGCCGGGGCAGCCGCGATGTTCGCGGTCTACCTGCTGCTCGCGATCATCTCGCCGTCGTCGATGGGCATGGGCGACGTGAAGCTGGCACTGCCCATCGGGCTGCTGCTCGGCTGGTTCGGGCTCACGGCGTGGCTCGTCGGCCTGCTCGCCGCGTTCGTGGTCGGCGGCGTGATCGCGCTGGTCGCGTTGGCCCTGCGCCGCGTCACGCTGCGCGGGTCGATCCCGTTCGGGCCGTCGATGCTCATGGGGGCGTTGCTGGCGGTGCTGTTCGTCGGGCCGTGAGTGGCGAATATCGAAGAGCCCGGAAACGGATGCCGCGCCGCAGCCTCGGTCAAACATGAGGATCCCCCGAAATGGGGTGTGCGGCTCCGGATCGTTCATGGATACCGTCAGGTACCTGCTGCACCGACGCAGCGACTGCATTATCTCCTGTTCCCGCAGGAACGGTGCGGTGTTCCTGCTACCCGAAGGAATTCAAGATGCTCAAGGCATACACGCGTGCTATGGCGCGCATCAACTCCATCACCTCCGACGAAGAGGGCGCGACCGCAACCGAATATGCGCTGATCATCGGCGTCGCGTCGATCGCGATCGTGGGTGCGCTGGCGCTGCTCGCCCCAGCCATCACTCGATTCGTGAACGAGGTCATCATTCCAGCCCTCGGTCTCAGCTAAGACGCCTCGACTCACTAGTGTGTCCCGACGAGTCCAACAGGTCGTCGGGACACTCTGGGCTGCGGAGGTCCCCATGACTAGCGTTCGATCAGAGCGCGGAGCGGCGGCTGTCGAATTCGCCCTGATCCTCCTGCCATTCCTGCTCATCGTGTCCCTAGTGGTGGACGTCGGGTGGGTGTTCAGCCAGCAACAAGCGGTGACAAACGCCGCTCGTATAGGTGCGCGCTACTACGCGATCCATCACCTCGAGCCGAGTGCGCAGGCGGATGCCGAGCAGCGAGCAAATGACGTCGCGACTGCGGCAAACGTCGCCGGACCGATTACGTTCTCCTACCCCTCAACCTGTGCGAGGCGGGCCGGACTCGACGCTCACGATGACTGTGATCGCACCGATGACGAACTTGACCGGCATGATTCCGGCGTTCGGTGGATCGAATAGTGTGCAGGGAAGGGCGTCGATGAAATGCGGTGGTTGAAGAGGAGCCGGGAGGAGCGAGGCGCCAGCGCGATGATGTTCGCCTTGGCGATCATCCCGCTGTTGGCGTGCGCTGCGCTTGCGGGTGACACCGGCCTCCTGTACTGGGAAAAGGCGCAGCTCCAGAACGGAGCTGACGCCGGCGCGATCGCCGTCGCTTCCGACTGTGCCAAGCATCCCGGATTGTGCGAGGGGCGCGCCGAAACTCTCGCGACCAGCATCGCAGGTGAGAACGCAAATGATGGAACCAGCGTCGCTGCAATCGACGCGATAACGGTCAATGCAGGCAGCGGTAGCGTCAAGGTCGACGCCTCGTCACCGAGCGGCGACGGCGTCGAACATCCATTCGCATCCGTCTTCTTCCCGCAGGACGCGACCACCCTCCAAGCGACGGCGACCGCCGCATGGGGCACACCCGTGAGAGGCACGACGAAGCTGGCACTGACGATTGCCCAGTGCGAGTTCGTCGATCTACCGCCACAGGATGCAGACGCACCGAATCCGACGAGGACATGGCTCCTCATCAACAACGGCGGCAGCGGGGAGCCTTGTGCGGATGGCTCACCAGGCGGCTTCGGTTGGCTCGATGGATCGGGATGTTCAGCCACCATCTCGATCAATTCGACTGTCGGCGGTGAGGTGGGCGTCCAGCCGAATCCGAACAAGAACGGATGCTCATCCGACGTGATCGAGCAGACGCTGTGTCAAACGGTGCTCATCCCGCTCTATGCATCGAGCGGGGGTTCTGGGTCGCACGCGACATTCACGATCTCGAGGTTTGCAGCCTTCAAATTGACGGGCGTGAAGACGGGGGGCGCGAACTCCGCCAGATACTGCGGCGGCTCGCCTCTCTCCCCGTCGCTTCCCAACGCGGGCAACTCGAAAGGCATCCAAGGCTACTTCGTGAGGTATGTCGAGCTGGGCGAAGACTTCGAGCTTGGCAACGGACCGAACGGAGGGCTGATCATCGTCCGGTTCTCCGGCTGACCGTCTCATATCTTCCACCAAGTCTTTCCCTACGACCCTACGACCCTACGACCCGACAGGAACCACAATGAAGACCCGAGTCATCGGCGCAATCGTGGCGCTTTTGCTGGCCAGTGTCGGCGCATTCGTCCTCATCTTGTATGTGCGCGGCGCAGATGCCAGAGCCGCCGAGGGCGCGGAACTCGTCGATACCTACATCGTGCAAGAGACCATTCCGAAGGGTACCCCTGGCGAGAGTGTTGCGGAGTTCATTACGGCGGACACCGTTCCCGAGCGCAACCTCGCTGATGGGGCGGTCACCGATCTGGAGGAACTCATCGGGCTTGTCGCCGGTGCGGACATCCTGCCAGGAGAGCAGTTGCTCGAAGCGCGTTTCCTCGACCCGCTCGACCTCGCTGCCAAGGGGGAGGTCACTGTTCCCGAGGGCATGCACCTGCTGTCATTTACGCTCCCGGCCGACCGCGTGGTTGGCGGAGAGGTCAAGGCCGGGGATTTCATCGGAATGGTTGGGACGGTTGACCCGGGCGAGCCGGAGGGCCAGGAGGAGGTCATCAACCCGACCACGCAGTTCACATTCAACCATGTCCTGGTCACGAAGGTTCAGGGCGTTGCCGTGCCGAGCGAAGGCTCTGACGAGGCCGCAGCCCAGGACCCCACCGGCGCAATCATGCTCACGATCGCGCTCTCGACACATGACGTCGAACGCTGGGTCTGGTTCGCCGAGGGCGAGTCCAGCAACTATGCGAACATGTGGCTTACCCTGCAGACCGAGTCAACCGACACGAGCGGATCAGTCCGCGTCGACTCAGGTAATGTCTGGCCGTGATCCCCTTCCTCTTGGTGAGCCGGTCCGCCGAATACGAGTCTCGTCTTCGGGCTCTTCTCGGCGCTCGCCTGGATGTGGTGACCGGCGAATTCCTGACATTCGGGGCAGATGCGGTGATGGATCGCGTTGAGGGAACGCCGAGGATCGCGTTGCTGGGACCGGTGCTGAACTACGAGGAGACCCACGGACTCGTGAACGCACTCGCCGCCAGGCATCCCGGCGTCGGGCTGATTGTCGTTCGCGAGCAGCGGTCCGACCTTGAAGACTGGGTCGACGAGTTGGAGCTCCACGCAATCTTGAGTCCTTCCGCGTCGGACGAGACGACTCTCGCGCTGTTCCGGCGACTCTCCGACTGGCTCGTCGAGAGCGGGAAGGCCGATGCTCACGATTTCGACGAGCCGGCGGCCACATTGGTGTTCGAGGACACCGAGGAAGAGATCACGGCTGAGAGCGATGGGGAAGAGTTCGATCCCGGAGAGTTCGATCAGCTCGTGCAGGCCCCTCCCATTGAGGTGTGGGAGTTCCCACCCCTGGAGGCAGGCATCGCAACCGAAGCCATCGCCGTGGTCGCGCCCAAAGGGGGACAGGGCAAGACGACCCTGGCTGTGAACCTCGCGACCGGTCTGGCAGAGGTGGCCCCCAACTCGGTGGTGCTCGTCGACGCGGACATGCAGTTCGGAGACATCGTCGCTGCGCTCGGGCTCGAACCGGAGCAGACTATCGTCGAGGCGGTCGCAGAGGCAGCTGCCGACGAGATCGTGTTCAAGACGTCGCTGACGCACCACAAAGACGGGTTTTTCGTCGTCGCGAGCGTACCATCGCCCGAGCTCGGCGACGCCGTCACGCCGGATGCAGTAGGTCGGCTCATCGACCGGCTGCGCGGCGCCTTTCGGTATGTCGTCGTCGATACGACACCGGGGCTCGGCGAGCACACTCTCGTCACCTTGGAACACGTCACCGACGTGGTGTTCGTTGCGAGCATGAGCGTGCCGAGCCTCCGCGCCATGCGCACTGAGTTCGAGCTCTTGAGGACCCTCGGGTTGATGCCGGGAAATCGGCATATCGTGCTGAATCAGACCGACAAACTCAGTGGCATCACCGTTCGCGACGCCGAGCACATCATCGGCGCACAGATCGATGTGGACATTCCGCGGTCGTCTGCGGTGCTCCTCGCGAGCAACCGCGGTGTCCCGCTCATCCATGATGACGTTCGCGATCCCGCTGCGAAGGCGATTCGGTCGGTCGTGATGCGTATCGCCCCTGAGGCCCACCCGAAGCGGAGAAAGATCCAGAGAAGGCGGCGATCGAATGACACTGAATGATCGACTGAACACCGTCCGGGGCGCTCAGCAGGCCGCCACACCGCCGCAGGAACCTGCAGCCGCGAGGACCGTCGAGCCGACGATGCTCGACTCGCCCAGCCTGCCTGTACTGCAGCGTGAGCCCGAGGCACCGATCTTCCAGCCGCCGGCAGCCCTGCGCATCAACGCGGCCCCCGCGGTCGACCCCCTTGCGACGGTCAAGGAGAAAGCCGCACAGGAGCTGTTCGTGAGGATCGGCTCGCGACTGAACGATTCAGCGCTGACCGAGGAGCAACTGCACCAACTCGCGCGCGCGGAGCTCGCTGACATCGTGGCGGGCGAGCAGCTTGCCCTCTCGACCACCGAACGCAATCGTCTCATCGACGACATCGGTGCCGATGTGCTGGGCTACGGCCCACTCGAGCCGCTCCTCGAGGACCCATCGGTCAGCGAGATCATGGTGAACCGCTATGACCAGCTTTACGTCGAGCGAAACGGTCGCCTTGTGGAGACGTCGCACCGGTTCACTGGGGAACCGCAACTGCGCAGAGTCATCGAGCGAATCGTGTCGCGAGTCGGCCGTCGCATCGACGAGTCCTCCCCGCTCGTCGACGCACGCCTCGAAGACGGGTCTCGCGTCAACGCGATCATCCCGCCGCTCGCAGTCAACGGTTCGTCGTTGACAATTCGTAAGTTCGCCGGCACGCCGTACACCAGTGAGGACCTGGTCAACTTCGGCACCCTGACGCGCGAAGCCGCAACCGTGCTCGACGCCGCAGTGCGCGCGAAGATGAACATCCTCGTCTCGGGTGGTACGGGCACCGGCAAGACCACGCTACTCAACGTGCTCTCGGCTTTCATCCCCAGCGATGAGCGGATCATCACGATCGAGGATGCGGTTGAACTGCAGCTGCAACAGCAACACGTGGTTCGGCTCGAGTCCCGCCCCTCGAACATCGAAGGCCGTGGAGAGATCACCATTCGCGATCTCGTCAGGAACTCGCTGCGTATGCGTCCTGATCGCATTGTCGTCGGCGAGGTCCGTGGCGCCGAGAGCCTCGACATGCTTCAGGCCATGAACACGGGTCATGAGGGATCGATCTCGACGCTCCACGCGAACTCGCCGCGCGATGCGATCTCCCGCATGGAGACGCTCGTGCTGATGGCGGGGATGGATCTGCCGCTTCGCGCAATCCGTGAGCAGATCGCCTCGGCGATCGACATCATCGTGCAGATCTCCCGCCAGAAAGACGGCGTGCGTCGAGTGACGCACATCACCGAAGTACACGGCATGGAGGGAGAGATCATCACGATTCAGGACGCCTTCGCGTTCGACTACTCAGCGGGTTACGACGTTGATGGTCGCATCCTGGGTCGACTCGAACCGACCGGAGTCCGCCCGCGCTTCGCCGAGCGCATCGCCGACCTTGGCATCCTCCTTCCCGCATCGCTGTTCCAACCTGATCGTCGTTCATTGCTGGGGGAGATCCGATGAACCCCGGTGTGCTCGTCCTCGGAATCGCCGTATCCCTGCTCGGCGGTCTGACGCTGTTGTTCTTCGTGATCGCTCCACCTGCGCCCAGGATCGCGCGTGACCGCCGAGTCGCTCCAGGGGTCGATCAGGTCACACTGTTGGGGCGTGTCACCGCGCAGACGACGGCCGCGGTGGATTCCGCGCTCGCGGGTGAGCGAAGGCGTCTGTTCAGTGCTGAGAAGCTCGACCTGGCCGGGATCAGATCGACTCCATCGCAATTCCTCATCTTCGTCGCCTCTGCCGCGAGCGTGTTCGCGATGATCGGCGTCATGCTCGGTTTTGGAAACGGATCGTCCGCGCTCTGGGCGGTGTTCTTCGCCATACTCACTCCGGTGGGCGCGAAACTCTTCGTCGGGATTCGCGCTTCTCGGCGGAGGGCGAAGTTCGCGGATCAGATCGACGACATGCTGCAACTGGTCGCCGGCTCCTTGCGCGCCGGCCACGGTCTCTCCACCGCGTTGGCTGCGATTGCCGCGGAGGCCGACGCGCCCATGGGCGAGGAACTCACGCGTGCCGTCAACGAATCCAGGCTCGGCAGGCCGCTGCCCGATGCCCTGGCGATCACGGCCCAGCGTATGCAGAGCAAGGACTTCGACTGGGTCGCTCAAGCGATCGCCATCAACGCGGAGACGGGTGGAAACCTGGCAGAGGTCCTGAATCAAGTGGCCTTTACGATCCGTGAGCGGAATGAGATCAGGCGTCAAGTGGCCGCGCTCAGCGCTGAAGGGCGGCTTTCCGGCATGATCCTCGTCATCCTCCCGATCGCGCTCTTCCTCTTCTTCTCGGTGATCCAGCCGACCTACACCGTGGTGTTCTTCCAGACCTTCATCGGGATCATCGCCTTGATCGTCGCCGGGATCTTGCTCGTCCTCGGATCGGTTTGGGTGGCGTTCACAGTGAGAGTGAAGTTCTGAGATGGAGATGCAGCCAATTCTCGTGTCGGTGGTGGCCGTGCTGACGGCGATCTCGATTGGGGTGTTCGTATTCATGCTGTTTCCGGCTAGGAAGGCTGCTTCAGAGCCTGTGGTCGAAATGCAGCAGTCGGCCGTGCTGCAGCACCCCCGGTCTTCGGTTGGTACGACGCTCGCCGGTGCCGCGCCTCGTGGATACGTCGGTTGGCTCGAGAAGCAGATCATCTATGCCGGCCGGCCGGCCGGTTGGTCGGTGCCTAGGCTGATCACGTGGAAGATCCTCCTCACGGCGCTCGCGATTCTGATCGGCTTCCTCTTCGTCTCCGTCGGGGGTCCGCAACCCTTCAAGGTCTTCTTGGCGGTCGCCGCCACCGTGTTGCTGTTCTTCCTGCCCGACGTGCTGATCAACAGTCGTGCGCATGACCGGCAAGAGGCGATTCAGCGGGCCCTTCCTGACACGCTCGATCAGATGACCATCGCCGTCGAGGCAGGCTTGGGATTCGACTCGGCCATGGCCAAGGCGGCCCGAAACGGCGAGGGGCCGCTTGCGGAGGAGCTCGTTCGGGTGCTCCAGGACATGAGTATCGGTCGGACTCGACGCGACGCGTTCGGCGAGCTCCAGCATCGCACCAAGTCGGAGGATCTTCGGCGATTCGTGCGGGCGATCATCCAGGCTGATGCGTACGGCGTCGCGATCGGAGGCGTACTTCGCGTTCAAGCCGGCGAGATGCGCACGAAGCGACGCCAGCGAGCTGAGGAGCAGGCGCAGAAGGTGACCGTGAAGATCCTCTTCCCGCTGATCTTCTGCCTGCTCCCCGTCATGTTCATCGTGATCCTCACGCCGGCCGTGATTGGCATCATCAACCAGTTCTCAAGCTGATCATTGGTGCCAGCCGCGGCATCCGTCTGCGAGTCGCCTTCACGCGGTCAGCGGAAGTTCACGAACTGCAGCGCGACGTCGAGGTCTTTGCCCTTCAGGAGCGCCATCGTCGCCTGCAGGTCGTCGCGGCTCTTCGACGAGACGCGGAGCTCGTCGCCCTGGATCTGGCTCTTCACGCTCTTCGGCGCCTCGTCGCGGATGATCTTGTTGATCTTCTTCGCGTTCTCGGAGTCGATGCCGGCCTTCATCGTGGTCTCGATGCGGTACTCCTTGCCCGACGCGAAGGGCTCGCCGGCGTCGAGCGAACGCAGCGAGATGCCGCGCTTGATGAGCTTCGCCTCGTACACCTCGAGGATCGCCTTCGCGCGCTCTTCGCTGTTGGCCTTGATCAGCACCTTGTCGCCGGACTGCTCGATCGACGCGCCCACGTTCTTGAAGTCGTAGCGCTGCGCGACCTCTTTCTGCGCCTGGTGGAGCGCGTTGTCGGCCTCCATCTGGTCGACCTTGGAAACGATGTCGAACGTTGAATCTGCCATGCCGCCAAGTGTAACGAGGAGCGGATGCCGCGCGCAGGGCGTGCTCGCGGCATCCGCTCGCCGCCCGCCTCAGCGCAACCAGACCGTGGTCGCGGGCGGCAGCACATCGCCGTCGATCGGGCTGCTCGCGAGCAGCACCTCGCCCTCGGGAAGCCGCGCCGGCTCCGAACCGAAGTTCGTGAACGAGCGCCATCCGCCGGGTCGCTCGAACGCGAGCACGGAGGCCGCGCCGCTGTCGAGCCACGTGAGCTCCTCGGAATCCTGGAGGTCGCGGCGCAGCCACAGCGCACGCCGGTAGAGGTTGAGCGTCGAGCCGGGATCGGCGTCCTCGGCCTCGACCGAGAAGTCGCCGAACCACACCGGCTGCGGCAAGTGCGCGCTGCCGTCGCCGAAGCCGAACGAGGAGCCCGATTTCGTCCACGGCAGTGGCACACGGCATCCGTCACGGCCGACCTCGACACCGGCGTTGCGGAAGAAGGTCGGGTCCTGCCGGTCGTGGTCGGGGATCTCGGCGACCTCGGGAAGACCGAGCTCCTCGCCCTGGTAGAGGTAGGCGCTGCCGGGGAGGGCGAGCATGAGCAGCGATGCGGCACGGGCGCGGCGGAGGCCGAGCACCGCGTCGAGCTGGGGGGCGATGCCGCCGGAGAGCAGCCACGCCGCCCCGACCTCGCCATCGGCGCCGCCGCCGGCGGGCAGTCCGTACCGCGTCGCGTGCCGCACGACGTCGTGGTTCGAGAACACCCACGTGTTCGACGAACCCGTCTCGCGAACCGCGGCGAGGTTGTCGGCGATGATCGCCCGGAACGCGTCGGCGTCGAACTCCGCACGAAGCAGGTCGAAGTTGAAGGCCTGCCCGAGGCTGTCGGCCCGCGCGTACCGGTGGCGTCGGCTCGGCGCGACCCACGCTTCGGCGACGGCGATGCGCGGCGGGTCGTACTCGTCGAAGACGGCACGCCACTCGGCGTAGATCTCGCTGAGCTCCTCGCGGTCCCACAGCGGGTGCGTGCCGTCGGCGGCGAGCAGCCGGTCGGCGAGCTCGGCTCGCGACGGCAGCGGGTGGGTGAGATCCTTCGCGAGGCCGTGGGCGACATCGACGCGGAAGCCGTCGACGCCGCGGTCCGACCAGAACCTGAGCGTCTCGAGGAAGTCCTCGCGCACTTCGGGGTGGGCCCAGTTGAAGTCGGGCTGCTCGGACGCGAACAGGTGCAGATAGAACTGTCCGTCGCCCACCGGATGCCACGCCGAGCCGCCGAACATCGACTCCCAATCGCTCGGCGGCTGGTCGCCGTCGGGGCCGATGCCGTCACGGAAGATATAGCGGTCGCGCGCGGCGGAGCCCGCCGGCGACGCGAGCGCCTCACGGAACCACTCGTGCCGGTCGGAGGAGTGGTTCGGCACGATGTCGACGATGAGCCGGATGCCGGCGCCATGGAGCGCCGCGACCATCTCGTCGAAATCGGCGAGCGTGCCGAGCTTCGGATCGACGTCGCGGTAGTCGTCGACGTCGTAGCCGCCGTCGGCAAGGGCCGACGGGTAGAACGGCGAGAGCCACACCGCGTCGATCCCGAGCGCGGCGAGGTACGGGATACGAGAGGTGATGCCCGGGAGGTCGCCGATGCCGTCGCCGTTCGCGTCCGCGAAGCTCCGCGGATAGATCTGGTAGACGGCGGCCTGGCGCCACCAGTCCGGATCCTTCGCGAGGATCGTCTCGGTCTCAGTTTGGGTGAACGTCACAGGGTTCCTTTCTATGGGTCGGATGGCGCGGGCCGAGGGTCTCGGGGAAGGCCGGCCCGCGGCATCCGTCACTTGATCGAGCCTCGCATGACGCCGGAGATGACCCAGCGCTGCGCGAACACGTAGATGAGCAGCAGCGGAGCCATCGCCATGAGGTACGAGGCGAACGCGACCGTGTAGTCGGTGTTGAACTGCCCCTGGAAGATGTACTGCGCCAGGGGCAGCGTGCGAGCAGCGGGGTCGGAGAGCACGACGAGCGGCAGGATGAAGTCGTTCCACGCCCACACGCACGTGAGGATGCCGACCGTCGCATTCATCGGGCCGAGCAGCGGGAAGATCACCGACCAGAAGACCCGCCAGGTCGATGCGCCGTCGACGCGGGCCGCCTCCTCGAGCTCGATCGGAATCGAGCGGATGAACGCCGTGTAGATGAAGACGTTCAGCGACAGTCCGAAGACCGTGTAGAGGATGATCAGCCCGACCTGGTTGTCGAGGCCGAGGAGCGCGGTCTGCTTCACGAGCGGCAGCATGATGATCGGGAACGGGATGAACAGCGCCGCGAGCAGGTAGAAGTACACGCCCTTGAAGAACCGCCGGTGGATGTTCCGTGCGATCGCGTACGCCACGATCGAGTTCGAGATGAGCGTGAACAGCACGGCGCCGACCGTGATGAAGCCGGTGTTCGCGAGCGCCTGCGGGAAGTTCGTGCGTTCCCACGCCTCGGCGAAGTTCGCCCAGTTCAACGAGGTCGGCAACTCGAAGCCCGTGCCGCTGAGCTGGTCGGGCGTCTTCAGCGAGACAACGATCGCGAGGTAGAGCGGAACGAGCACCGTGATGGAGCACACGGCGATGAGTGCGGTGGCCCACCAGTTGATCTTGCGGGTGTCGAGGTTCTCGGCGCGCTCGCGCCGGCGCCGGGCGGGCCGGCCCTCGAGCTCGGCGTCGAGCTCGTCGAGATCGACGGTGGTCAGTGCGCGGGTCGTTGGTGCGGTGGACATCAGAAGTCAACCTCTCTGCGCTGGAGCACGCGGAATTGCACGAGTGAGACGAGCATGATCACGATGACGAAGATCACGGCGTTCGCCGTCTGGTAGGCGAACTCGCCGCCCTGGAAGCCGCCCCGGTAGATGAGCAGTGTGATGGATTCGGTCGCCGTTCCCGGCCCGCCGTTGGTGAGGGCGACGATGTGGTCGAAGACCTGCAGGAAGCCCTTCAGGCTCAGCACCATGTTGATCGTGAAGAAGGCGCTGATGAGCGGGAACGTGATGCGGGAGAACTGGCGCCACACGTTGGCGCCGTCGAGCGAGGCCGCCTCGTAGAGCTCGGCGGGGATCGTCTGCAGGCCCGCAAGGTAGATGATGATCGCGAAGGCGCTCGCCTGCCAGACGGCGAGCACGACGATCGCGACCCACGCCCAGTCGGGGCTTGAGAGGAGGTTGTCGCGCAGCACCGGGATGAACGGAACGAGTTTCGGCAGCGAGTTCGCGAAGAAGAACTGGAAGACGTAGCCGACCACGAGGATCGCGAGCACGTAGGGCACGAAGAAGACGCCGCGGAACGTGTTGCGTGCCGCGATCTTCGCGTTCAGCCCGAGGGCGATCGCGAGCGAGAACACGTTCGTCAGCACCGTCGCGACGAGGGCGAACCCGAAGCTGAACCCGTAGGCCTTCAGCACGCGGTCGTCTTGGAACAGGTTCAGGAAGTTCGAGAACCCCACGAACTCCCAGGCCCCGTAGCCCGCGTAGTTCGTGAAGCTGAAGAACACGCCGACGAGCACGGGAAGGGTGTGGAAGAAGGCGAACAGCAGGAGGGCCGGAACGACCATCCAGTAGAAGGCAGGAAGCGCCCGGCCGCTCGCCTTCCGGCGCTGGACCCCGGATGCCCCGTCGTAGACGCCGTCTCGCCGGCGGCCGCCCGTGACCGCCGGAACCGCCGTGGTGTCGGCCGGGTCGCCCGGCTTGTTCGAACTGCCTGTTGTGATGGCCATGTCAGCCTCCGCTCACGGTCGTGGTGCGGGCGGCGAACTTCCGCCACTCGTTGTCGAGGGTTGCGAGCGCACCGGATGCATCGCCGTCGAAGACGAACTGCTGCAGCGTCGGCGCGAGCGGGACGCTCGCCGGGATCTGATGATCGATGAAGCCCGTGATCTTCGCGTCGTCGAAGTACGGCTGCAGCTCGAGGAGCGTCGGATCGTCGGTTCCCTCGGTGTCGGTGACCGCGGCGAACATGTTCTGGGATGCCGCGAACTCGTCGACGACCTCGCGTTGGAACATGAACTCGACGAATCGCCGGGCCTCATCGAAGTGCGGGGTGTCCTTGCCGATCGTGACCGTGATGTCGACGCCCGAGACGAGCAGCCGCTCGTCGGGATCGTCGTTCGGATACGGGAAGACGCCCGCATCGAAGTCGGGGTTCACGTCTTTCACGGGTGCCAGCGCCCATACGCCCTGCATGAGCATCGCCGACTCGCCCGCCGCGAACGCTGCGTTGCCGTCGTCATACGAACGCCCGCGGAAGCCCTCTTGCGCGTAGGAGTACAGCTGCTGCATCCGCTCGAGCACCGGGGCGAAGTCCTGCTCGAACGACACCTCGGAGTCCGGGCCCACGTCGGTGCCCTGTGCCCGGAGGTCATCGAAGAATCCGTCTTGCGCGAGGTACGCACCGATGCCGTTGAAGGCCGGCTGGGTCGTCCAGGCATCGGCGAGGGTGCCGTAGAAGGGCGTGATGCCCGCCGCCGAGAGCTGTTCGCAGACCTCGATGAGCTCGTCCCAGGTCGTGGGCGGCTCGAGTCCCTGCTCGGCGAAGATCTCGCGGTTGTAGAGGATCCCGTTGGCGTTCGAGACGTAGCCGAGCGAGTTCACCTCCCGCTCCTCGAAGGTGCCGAGGTCGGCGAGCACCTCCTGCACGGCCGGGTTGATGCGATCGAGCAACGGGTCGCCGGTGAAGTCGTGGAAGACGCCCGCCCTCGCGATCTGGCCGAACGGCGCGGCGCCGTTGAGCGTGATGACGTCGGGCGTCTTGTCCTTCACGAGCAGCGCGCGAATGGCGGTGTCGGGGTCTGGTGGAGCGTTCTGCACCACCCGGATGTCGGGGTTCTCGGCTTCGAACTCGGCGATGATCGCGTCGAAGTCCTCGATGGCCTCGCCCTTGAACTGGAAGAAGTCGAGCGTCACGACGTCTCCCTCGCCGGCGGGCGACGCGCAGCCCGCGAGCAGCAGCGCCGCGGCTGAGGCGATCGCCACGGTGCTCATCGCGCGTCGTCGTCGGGTGTGTCGCGAGCTGTGTGAGATGCCGCGTGGTGTGTCATCCGTCATAGTGCGCCTCCTTGCGCTTCGTGGTGCAGGTAGTGCGAGTGGAGCCGGTCGTCAGGGGGAGCTGAGTTCGAGCAGCACGAGCTGGGCCGGGAAGAGCACGGGCGCCTGCAGCCCCGCGGTCCCGAGCTGGCGGCCGGTGAGCGTGATCGGCTGCCCGGCCCACGCGAGCGGCGACTGGCCGGGTCCGGCGTCGACACTTCCGGCGACGATGCGCAGCGTGTAGCGGCGATCGGGGTCGAGCCCGGGGAGCGTGAAGCGGCCCGGCGGGTAGGTCACGCTCGTCGACACCTGGGTGAAGGTGAAGAGAGCGGATGTCCCGTCAGCAGCCACGACACCGCGCACGTCGCACGTGGCATCCGCGGTGTCGCCGTGCACGAGTGCGCCCGAGTGGATGAGCGCGCGGTGCCGCTTGTGCAGCTCCACCCAGCGGGAGATCGCCGCGAGGCCCTCGTCGTCGAGCCCGGTGAGATCCCACTCGATGCCGAGGTGGCCGAAGAATGCGATGCCGGCGCTGAAGTCGAGCGAGACCGAGCGCTGGGTCGAGTGCACGTCGGGGCTCGTGAGGTGCGCGCCCATGATCTCGGCCGGCACGAGGAGGCTCGTGTAGCGCTGGATCTGCAGGCGCTCGATCGGGTCGAGGGTATCGCTCGTCCAGACCCGGTCGGTGTGGTCGAGGATGCCGAGGTCGACGCGCGCGCCGCCCGAGGCGCACGACTCCACCTCGAGCCCGGGGTGGCGCTGCTTGAGCGCCGCGAGCAGCCGGTAGAGCGCCGTGACGTTGTCGTGAACGCGGGCACGGCCCGTGTCGGCGGCGCCGGCCTCGAGCAGGTCGCGGTTGTGATCCCACTTCAGGTAGGCGATGTCGTATTCACTCAGGAGCGCGTCGAGCCGCTCGAGCAGGTGGGACCACGCGTCGGGGTGCGCGAGGTCGAGCCCGTACTGCTGCCGGGCGGGGATCGGCAGCTCGTCGCGGCCGCGCAGGATCCAGTCGGGGTGCGCGCGCGCGAGCTCGCTGTCGAGGTTGATCATCTCGGGCTCGACCCACAGGCCGAACTCCATGCCGAGTCCCTGCACCTTCTCGATGAGCGGACCGAGCCCGGCGGGCCAGACCGTCTCGTCGACGAACCAGTCGCCGAGGCCGGCGGTGTCGTCGCGTCGGCCGCGGAACCAGCCGTCATCGAGCACGAAGCGTTCGACCCCGACGGATGCCGCGAGCGCGGCGAGCTCGCCGAGCTTGTCGAGGTCGTGGTCGAAGTACACGGCCTCCCACGTGTTGAGGGTCACCGGGCGGGCGCGACGCGGATGCCGCGGGCGGGCACGCAACTCGTCGTGGAATCGCTTCGACAGCGCGTTGAGCCCGTCGCCCCACGAGCCGATCGCCCAAGGCGTCGTGTAGCTCTCGCCCTCGGCGAGCACGATCTCGCCGGGGCCGAGGAGCTCGCCGGCGCTGAAGAAGGACTCGGCGGTCGGCGTGCGCTCGGCGAGCAAGCGGTGGTTGCCGCTCCACGCGGTGTGCACCGCGTAGACGAGCCCGCGCTCGAATCCGAAGCCGGCGCGCCCGGCGGCGAGCAAGAGGCTCGCGTCGGAGCCCGGCCGGCCGCGCCGGCTCTCGCGCACGTGGCCGCCGATCGTGAAGGCGTGCCGCTGCGGCGACCGCTCGCGAAGGTGCCGGCCCGTCGTGTCGAAGAGCTCGTCGAGGTCGTGCGGCAGCGGGAACGTCGGTGCGAGCGCGAGGAGTGAATAGGGCGCGGGTGAGCGGTTCGTGAGGGAGATCCGCTGGCGGAGGAGTCCGGCGGGGGTGACCTCGAGCGTGATCGTCGCCTCGAGGCCGGCTGCGGCATCCGTCGCGGTGATCTCGGCGGTTCCGGATGCCTCGTCGACCTCGATCGCGGTCGTCTCGAGCTTGGTCGAGAATGAGCGGCCGTCGCGATGGCCGCTGAGCCCCGGGGTCGCGAGCCAGCCCGAGGACTCCTGCGGGATGAGCGTGAGCGGGGCCGGCTGGTCGAGCCCTCCCGAGACGCGTTGCGGCAGCGCAGCCACGCCGAGCGCCGCGAGTTCGGACTCGGCGAGATCGCCCTGGTCTTCACCCCAGTAGACGATCGCGGGGAGCGGGGAGTGCCGGTCGTCGATGATGACGCTCGTGCCTCCGTTGCGCAGGTGGAAGAGCCCGGGGGTGCTGCCTTGCATGAGTTCTTTCTACGGCAGAAATAACTGGGCTGTCAAGACAGTGTTCCCAGGCGTCCGCCGGGTGCGGACCGCCGTTCTGTCGCTCGCTTCATGTCACAATGAAACGAAATAGGCCAACGATGACCCGCCGAAAGAGAACCCGATGACGGATGCCACGACTACCGAGGCGAGCCGTTCCGCGCGCGAGCTCGCGCGTGAGGTGCTCATCCACGGCCCCATCTCGCGCTCCGAACTCGGACGACGACTCGGCCTCTCGCCCGCAAGCCTCACGCGGCTCAGCAAGCCGTTCCTCGACCTCGGGCTCTTCGTCGAGGGCGTCGAGGAGCAGAAGGGTGCGATCGGGCGCCCGGCGAAGCCGCTCGACGTGCGCGTCGACGCGCGACGGTTCATCGGCATCAAGGTCACGGGCGACGACGTCCTCGGCGTCGCCACCGACCTCAGGGCCACCGCGCAGGCGCGGGCCGCGCGCGCTCTCGGAGGGCACGACGTGGCCGCCGTCGTCGCGGCGATCGCCACAGTCGTGCGCGAGGTCGCCGCGGCATCCGGAGCCGGCGACCTGACCGATGTCGCGGGCGTCGGCCTGAGCATCGGCGGCAACGTGGCCGGGCGGCGCATCGTGAAGCGGGCGCCGTTCCTCGAGTGGCGCGACGTGCCGCTCGCCGACCTCCTCGAACGCGAGCTCGGCGGACTGCCGGTCACCGTCGAGAACGACGTCACGGCGCTCACCACCGCCGAGCAGTGGTTCGGCGCCGGCCGGGGCGTACCGAACTTCGCCGTCGTCACGATCGGTGCGGGCGTTGGCTATGGCCTCGTCATGTACGACCGCGTCGTCGTCACGCCCGACTCAGGGCTCGGTCTCGCCGGCCACCTGCCACTCGACGCCAGCGGCCCGCTCTGCATCGAGGGGCACCGCGGATGCTCCACCGCGATGCTCTCCATTCCGGGCATCTGCGCGCAGCTCGGCATCGCCCTCGGCCGTGAGGTCACGTACGACGAGGTGCTCGAGCTCGCGGAGGCGGGGCATCCGCTCGCCGTCTCGATCACGACGGCCGCCGCGCGGGCGCTCGGTCGCATGCTCGCGTACATCGCGAACCTCGCGATGGTCGACACGGTCGTGCTCTCGGGCGAGGGCATCGGCTTGTGGCGGGTGGCCGAGGGTGCTGCTCGCGAGGCGCTCGCCGCCGACCGTGACGCCGAGGCCTCACCGCTGCAGCTGCACGTCGACGACGCCGGGTTCGTGTCGTGGGCGCGCGGCGCCGCGGCGATCGCGATCGAAGACGCATTCGCGCGCTTGCGACTGAGCGCCTGACCGCTACGGCGTGGGCCGCGCGGTGCTCGAGCGCACGCGCAACTCGTAGGGCAGGGGAGTCGCGGCGGGCGCAGGGGCATCCGCTTCGGGCTCGAGCTGCTCCATGAGGATCTCGACGGCCTTCTCGCCCTGCAGGCGCGGGAACTGGGCGACGGTCGAGAGGCCGAAGAAGTCGGAGAGGTCGTGGTCGTCGATGCCGATGATCGAGACGTCGCGCGGCACCACGAGGCCGAGGTCGCGGGCCGCGAGGATCGAGCCGATGGCCATCTCGTCGGATGCCGCGAAGATCGCCGTCGGCCGGTCGCGCGGCACCCCGAGCAGTTGCTTGGCCGCGTGGTAGCCGCCGCGGATCGTGAAGTCGGCGGGGGCGAACAGTCGCTGGTCGACCTCGATGCCGGCGTCGCGCAGCGCCGCCTCGTATCCGATGCGCCGGTTCGTGGGCAGGTGGAAGTCGAGGTCGAACTCGAGGTCGCCGCCGATGTGTGCGATGCGCGAGTGGTCGAGGCCGATGAGGTGCTCGGTCGCGAGGCGGGCCACGGCCACGTCGTCGATGGTGAGCGTGCGCACGCCGGGGATCGGCCCGCCGACGCCGACGAGCGGCTTGCCCAGGTCGTGCAGGCGGGTGACCTCGCGCTCGGTGAGCTCGAGGGAGACGGCGATGACCGCGTCGACGCGCTGCCGCATGAGGAAGTGCTCGAACACGCTCGCGCGCTCGCGGCCGTCGCCCGAGAGGTTGTAGAGGGTGAGGTCGTAGCCGCTCCGAAGGAGCGACTGCTGCGCGCCCTCGAGCACGGATGAGAAGAACCAGCGATTGAGGAAGGGGATCACGACGCCGATGTTGCGCGTGCGACCCGACGCGAGGCTCGACGCATTCGACGACACCACGTAGCCGAGCCGGGCGGCGGCCTCCTCGACCTTCGCCTTCGCCGCGGGCGACACGTGTCCGCGGCCGCTGAGTGCACGCGAGACCGTCGCGGTCGACACGCCCGCGAGCTTCGCCACCTCTTCGATGCCGGCCATGTGCTCCTCGCCCTCGGTTTCCCGCGCGATTGCGCGTTCGGGCCCCGCTCGAATCCTAGCGGCGGGGCGTCGCACTACTGGCCGATCTGGCCGCGGTGCTGGTCGGCGTCATGCGGCGACGCCGAAGCTGACAACTTCGGCACGATTGCCGCGCCACGCGGAGCAATCGTTGCCCAGCCGCGAATTCGTGCTGTAGAAAGGCATGCGTCAGGGCTTGCACCGGGGGCGGCTTGCCCGCCGTTGCCGTCGAAGGGAAGCATCGTGATGAAGTGGGTCAAGGGCATCGGCATCGCGCTCGTCGTGGTCTTCGCCCTGTTCTACATGATCTCCCGACCTGAGGATGCCGCGAACGCCGTGCAAGGCGCCGTCGGCGCGGTCGTGACGGCGACCGACGCGATGGGCCGGTTCTTCTCCTCGCTCGCGACATGAGCGTCTCGAGGTTGTTCGAATTCGACCCCCGGGTCGAGCGGCACCTCATCGCAGACGAGGGCGAAGTCATCATCGACGAGGTGCGCAAGCACTGGGCGGCGATCGTCGGTCCCATGCTCGAGCTCGCCGCCGCAGTCCCGTTCCTGCTGATCATCTTCTGGGTGCCCGCCGCGGCATGGTGGGTTCCGTTCGTCATCGCCATGTGTCTGGCCCTGCACGCGACGTGGCGGATCCTCCAGGCTCGAATGGACCGTTTCGTGATCACCAACATGCGGGTGTTCCGCGTGCACGGCATCCTGTCGCAACACATCGCCACCATGCCGATCGCTCGAATCCTCGACATCTCGGTGCGAAAGCCGATGATCGGCCGCGTCTTCGGCTACGGCCACTTCGTGTTCGAGTCCGCGGCCCAAGACCAGGGGCTTCGCGAGATCCGGTACGTCGGCTCGCCCGACGAGCGCGGCAGCTCCATCCAGCGGGTCATCCAGCGCTCGGGCCTCCGCGGGGCGGTTCGCCAGTCGAAGGCCGAACATGCCTGGCCACCCGACGGCACCTGGCGCCGTGCATCCGCTCGCTGGCGCTGATTTCTCGACACGCCTCTCGACGGGTATCCTTGACAGGCCCCCGGTTGTGTGCAGAACGTGGTCGGGTGCGACGGCGAGTTACCCAAGCGGCCAAAGGGATCTGACTGTAAATCAGACTGCTCAGCATTCGGGGGTTCGAATCCCTCACTCGCCACGTGAACAGCCCCGGTCGCGACCGGGGCTTTCGTGTTTCCGGCGCTTTCGGCCGCGCCGTTGGAGCCTGCCGATCAGGCAGTCGGGCCGTCGTCGGCGGCCGTCACGCGGCGGGCCGCGTCGGGTGCGGCACCGCACGATAGGTGTGAATGGATGCCGCGGCGAGCCAGGCCCATCCGACGAGCACGGTGAGCCACAGCGATGCGACGCCGGCAGGCCCTGCCGACAGCGCCGCGCCGCCGAAGAACCCGAGGATGATCACGGCGCCGGCCACGCGGCATCCGATCGCCCACCCTCGTTCGCTCAGGCGAGCGCTGCGGCTGCCGTACGCGATCGCCGCGATGGCGAGCGTGACGAATCCCAAGGCGCCGAACGCGAAGTGCAGCAGCCCCGAGACGCCGAGCGTGGTCGCCATCTCCGAGCCGACCGGGAAGCCGGCCATCGGGTCGGGCGGGAAGATGCCGCTGCCCACAAGGCACACGCCGTAGAAGGCTACGAGCCATCCGGTGACGCGGGCCCGGTCGGGCGCCCGCAGGAATCCGATGGCGGCGGCGATCACCATGAGCCCCGAGAGGATCAGGTTCGTCATCTGGATCCAGCCCGCGTCGCCGAGCATGAGCAGGCTGAGCGGATGCTGCGCCAGGTCGAAGCCTGGAGTGAAGGGCACCTGCACGAGGCTCACGATGAGGTAGAACGGGCCGACGACGACACCCCAGCCGAGGAGTGAGCGCGTGACGGCTGCTGCGCCGTCGAAGCCCGCCGGGCGATTGGCGCGGGTGGCGCGAGCTGCGCCGGGTGTTGTGGACATGGCCGACCTCCGATCGTGAACTACACTGATGCGTGCAGTATTGCACGCACGAGTGCATTAGTACACTGGTGAGTAAAAGAAATCGAGGAACGCAATGCAGGTGCCGGTCTCCACCGACCCGCGTGTCGAGCGATCGCGCGCCGTGATCCTCGAGGCGGCCGCGGCGCACTTCCTCCGGCACGGGTTCATCGCCGCGAATGTCGACGAGATCGCCGCCGAGGCGAGGGTCTCCAAGCGCACCGTCTACAACATCTTCGGCGGCAAGGAGCAGCTCTTCCGAGAGATCCTCGGCAACGCGATCGACACGGCCGAGCGCTTCTCGACCGACATCGCCGGGGAGCTCGCCGAGGCGGCCGATCCCGAGAGCGCGCTTCGCGAGACCGGCATGCGGCTCGCCCGCATCGTGTTCGGCGGTCGTGTCGTGGCCCTTCGGCGGCTGCTCATCGGCGAGACCGCGCGATTCCCGGAGCTCGCGGCGGACTACTACGACCGCGCCCCGGGGCGGGTCATGCGCACCATCGCCGAGGCGCTCGAGCGATTCCGTGAGCGCGGTGTGCTCGACTTCGACGACGCCGCCGAGGCAGCCGAGCACTTCGCATTCCTCGTCATGGGAGCACCGCTCGATCGGGCCATGTTCATCCTCGACGGGCAGCCCGACCCGCCGGCGATCGAGCGCCGAGCCGAGCGCGGCGTTGCCGTGTTCCTCCGCGCGTATGTCGGTGGGAGACGCGCGCGCGCGTGAGGGTTGTGCGTGCCGCGTACCGTGAGGGGATGACCCAGCACGAGACATCCGACGCATCCGCTCCCGCTGCCCTGCTCGAGCTCGCTCGCAGCATCGCGTTGCGGGCGGCCGAGTTCGCGCTCGACGCGCGAACCGCCGGCGTGAGTGTGGCGGCCACGAAGTCGACGCCGACCGACATCGTCACGGCGGTCGACCGCGACACCGAGGCCCTGATCCGCTCGCTCGTGCTCGAAGCCCGGCCCGACGACGGCATCCTCGGCGAGGAGGGCGTGACCCACGTCGGCACGAGCGGCCTGAACTGGGTGGTCGATCCGATCGACGGCACGGTCAACTTCCTCTACGACATCCCCGCGTGGTCGGTGAGCATCGCGGTCGTCGACGGGCCGGCCGATCCCGGCGCCTGGAGCGCGCTCGCCGGGGTCGTGGTGAACCCCGTCTCGGGCGAGGTCTTCGAGGCGAGCGCCGGCGGGGGAGCGCGACTCGACGGACGAACCCTTCAGGTGAACACGGATGTCTCGCTCGGCCAGTCCCTCGTCGGCACCGGGTTCTCCTACGCCGCCGAGCGCCGGCGCGCCCAAGCCGAGGTGATGCTCGAGCTGCTCCCGCGAGTGCGCGACATCCGCCGCTTCGGATCAGCGGCCCTCGACCTCTGCGGGGTTGCCGCCAGCCGGCTCGACGCCTTCTACGAGAGCGGCCTGAACCCGTGGGATCACGCGGCCGGCGCCCTCGTCGCGCGCGAAGCCGGCGCTCGCATCGGCGGCCCGCGGGGCAGTGCCGAGAGCATCGAACTCCTCATCGCAGCGCCGCCCGGGCTCTACGCCGAGCTCGCGTCCGCGCTCATCGACGCGGGTCTCGACGCGTGATTCAGCGGCGGATTCCCCGCCGTCATGCGGATGGCCCCGCTCTCAGTCCGCGCGGCTTCCGGAAATCTCCGTTCGCCTTGGCAAGGTGGTGGTCAGCAGGTAGTCTTTACCAATCCGTTATCTCGACGTGATGTCGCGATGAACACCTCCGAGATCCCCCGCTCACCCCCAATGCCGAAGGTCCTTCACACGTGCTCGAGTCCCCCCTCGTGCCCGACGGTTCAACGCCAGGCACTCAGGCTTCATTGCGGCCCGAGCGACCCCTGACGCGACGTGAATTACGTGAGCGCGAGGCGGCTGAGGCTCGGCAGGCCGAGGGGCACGGCATCGAGGCGGTCGTCGAATCGGCTGCTCAGTCTTCGGCTGGTGCGGATCGCAACGCCGATCTTCCGGTAGGGCAGCCGGGCTTCGACGCCGCTGCAGGGGCAGCACCGCAGCCGAGCTTCGACGAGCTCTTCGGCATCTCGGCCGGCGCTCCGGCCGAAGCCGCCCCGACACCGCGGTCCGACCGTCGAGCGGATGCCGCGAGCCATCCGAGCTCCGAGCTCCGGTCCCGCCGCACAACTGCTCCCACCCCTGCACGGTTCTCCCAGGCCGAGCCGGCCGACTCTCGAGTCGACCCGGACTCGGCCTTCGCTGTTTCCCGCTCCGAGGGCTCCGCGTCCTCAGAGACGAACGCCTTCGACTCGCTGTTCGGCGGGCTCGGCGACCAGGCCCTCGACGACGTCGATGCGGCGAACGTCACGGCGCGCAGCGGCCGCAAAGCGCGCGCGTCCAAGCCGACGCGAGCGGAACGCAAGGCCCAGAAGGCTGCTCGAGCGGCTGGACCGCGACGCGTCGGTGCGGCGGCCACGCCGGCCAAACCTCCGACCTCTGCGGTGCCTGGCGTGCCGACGCCCGTGCCGATGCCAGCCCAGTCGGCCGTACCGAAGCCCGCCCCGCCGGCCGTACCGAGGCCGGCAACGCAGGAGGTCGCCGCGAATGCAGCGGCTGCGGCATCCGTCGCCGTCACCGCAACCATCGCCACCTCGGCCGGTGCGAAGGCGCCCGGCCCGGCGTCATCCGACAGCTTCGACGCGCTCGACATCTTCGCCAGGAATTCGCCGGCGCCTTCGCCGACGTCGGCCGCCGCGTTGCCGTCGGCAGCATTGATGCCGACGGTCGACGAGGGGCGCGCTTCGCGTCGCGACGTGGCGACCTTGGTCGAGGCCGAATCGCGCCGCCGCTCGACGTCGTCATCCTCGTCGTCGGGCTGCGGGCGCCGAACCAACGACCACGCCGCCCGCGGTCAGGCGCCGCGAGACCCCCGCTCGAACCACACCGGCATCCCGGCGATCCGCAACACCCGCCCGACGCGTCCCACGACGGCGTCCGTTGCGGCCACGCCGCGCAAGCGCCGCGGAGGCGCTCGTGTTGCGACTGTCGTCGCGATGAGCTTCGCTGCGCTGCTCGCCGTCGCGACATCCGTGCCGTCGCTCTCGTTGCTCACCCCCGCCGACGTGCAGGCCATGGCCCTCGAGAGCGTGGCGACCGACGAGCCCGACGCCCAGCGCGTCGAGATCACGGGCGGCGCGCTCGCGCAGAGCGTCGAGCGCGAGGGCTACAAGGCCCAGTCGATCGAGGAGTACGCCAAGGCGGCCGGCATTCGCGCCGAGGCGACGTTCACGAACAACCCGGCGGGCACGATCCAGTGGCCGTTCGCCGTCGGCGTGCACATCGGCGACCGCTTCGGCTATCGCGACTGCTACGGCTGTTCGACCAACCACGGCGGCCAGGACTTCAACCCGGGCCTCGGCGCCGAGATCCAGTCGATCGCCGACGGCACCGTGGTCGTGGCCGAGAACGGCGGCGGGTCACTCGGCGTCGTCATGATGATCGATCACGAGATCGACGGCCAGAAGGTCACGAGCGTCTACGCGCACATGGAGTACGACTCGATGCGCTTCGCGGTCGGCGACCAGGTGGGCGTCGGCGACGTCATCGGCACCACGGGCGACACCGGCATGTCCACCGGTCCTCACCTGCACTTCGAAATCCGCCTCGGCGGCGTCGACGGCATGAAGGTCGACCCGCTCGTCTGGCTCTACGAGAACACGAACTAGCGTCGCCCTCGCCCTCGCCCGCTCGTCAACGCCACGTCGGGCTCGGATCGCGAGACCTGCTCGCGCTCGTGTCGCATCCATTGGCCGCGACATCCCGGATGCAGGCGAATCACGATCATCCCGACGCTGCGGCGAGGCATGATCGCGTTTCCCCTGCAGCACTCCACGGGCGTTCGGACGAGCCCTCCACAGGCGATCGGTGGGGGCCGTTCTCCACAGCGCGTTCGGCGCGCGGTCACCAGGCCTCGAACGCGTCAAGACTCACGGGATGACTCCCTCGGCCATGGAACCAGCGCGACTCATCCGTGCCAATGGAGGTGTGCTGCCTCGCCGCGCTCTCGAGCAGGCGGGTGTGAGTCGTGGCGTACTCCAGCGGGGAGTCGCAAGCGGCGCAGTCTTCGCAGTGCGCCGCGGCTGGTACGGCGTACCGGATGCTCCGTCCGCGGTCGTGGGGGCGGTGCGCGTCGGGGGCACGTTGACGGCGGCATCCGTCGCTCGACTCCACGGACTCTGGACGCTCGACGATCCCATGCTCCATGTGCGCGTGGCGGGTGGCGCGTCGCGGCTCCGCTCGCCTCTCGACCGAGCTGTTCCGCTGGAGAAGTCGCATGGCGTCTGTGTCCACTACCGCGAGCGACCGAGTGGGCCGAACGACGTGCCGGCCCGCGACTCATTGCCACGCGCCCTCGCCGAGATGTTCACGTGCGCTGGCTCCCTGGCTGCGATGATCGCCGTGGACTCCGCGCTGAACCTGCGTGAGCTCTCGGGCGCCGGGCGAGCCGAGCTCCGCGCGCTCGTGCCCGCGTCGAAGCGTCGACTCATCGACCACGCCGACCCCCACTGCGACTCGGGGCTCGAGACGATCGCGCGGATGCTCCCGCGCGGCAAGCGTCTGTCGCACCGCACGCAGGCGTACATTCCCGGCGTCGGGCGCGTCGACCTGCTCATCGGAGATCGGCTCGTCATCGAACTCGACGGCGCCGGCTTCCACATGGACACGAAGGACTTCGCCGAGGATCGCCGTCGCGGGTTCGAACTCGTGATGCGTGGCTATCTCGTCGTGCGCCTGACGTACGACATGGTCGTGCACGACTGGGAGCGTACGCAAGGCGACCTGCTGGCGCTCATCGAGCGCGGCGAGCACCGCTGGGGTGCTCGGGCGCAGGCCTGGGAGCGCTGACTGGTTGGCGCGCCCTACATCCGCATCCGGATGCAGGGGATTCCAAGTCATGGCTGGCGTGGGCAGGGGTATGACGCAGTATCCCCTGCAGAGCGGATGCCGCACGTGCACCGGGTTTCAGTTGACGGATGCTGCGGACGGAAGTGGCGACCCGCGGAGCGAGTCAGGCGGCCTAGCCGCCCGCGACATGCGCAGACCAGGCGGCCGCGCCGCTCGCGGCTACGCGCGGCGTTAGCCGCGCCGCCCGCGGTTACGCCTGGCGTTAGCCGCGCCGCCCGCGACTACGCGCGGAGCCAGGCCGTGGTGTCGCCCGGCAGGGTGCGGCCGGTGAGCGCCTCGCTCGCGAGCAGCACGTCGCCGGAGGGCAGCTCCACGGGCGACGTGCCCGTGTTCGCCACGGCGATGACGTCGCCGTTGCGGAATGCGAGCACCTCGCCGTCGAACCCGGGCAGCCACTCGACCGCGCCAGAGCCGAGGTCGTGCTCTCGCCGCAAGCGGAGGAGCGACCGGTAGAGCTCGAGCGTCGAACCGTCGGTGCCGCGCTGGCGGTCGCGGGCGAGTTCGCGCCATTGCGCGGGCTGCGGGAGCCAGGATGCCTCGCTCGGCCCGAAGCCGTAGGACGGCGCGTCGGCCTCCCAAGGGATCGGCACGCGGCATCCGTCTCGCCCATAGCGCTCGCCGTTCGTGCGGAACCAGGTGGGGTCTTCGCGCGCGTCGTCGGGGAGGTCGATGACCTCGGGCAGGCCGAGCTCCTCGCCCTGGTAGAGGTAGGCCGAGCCGGGGAGCGCGAGCATGAGGGTGGTCGCTGCCCGGGCGCGGCGCAGGCCGGCTTCGTACTCGGGCAGGCCCTTCGAGCGGGATCCGAGACCGTGACCCTGGGGGTTCGCCTCGGTGACCGAGAGGCGTGTCGCGTGGCGCACGACGTCGTGGTTCGAGAGCACCCACGTGCTCGGCGCACCGACCGAGCCGAAGGCGTCGAGTGAGGCGTCGATCACGTGACGGAGGGCCGCGGCATCCCACGGCGTCTCGAGGTAGGCGAAGTTGAAGGCCTGGTGCATCTCGTCGGGGCGCACCCAATTGGCCACGCGGGGGAGCGGGTCGACCCACGCCTCGGCGGCGAGGATGCGTTCGCCCGGGTACTCGTCGAGGAGCTTGCGCCAGTCGCGGTAGATCTCGTGTACACCGTCTTGGCCCCAGTACGGCGCGAGGTCGCCGGGCTCCGAGCTGATCGCGGGCTCGAGGGGGACGCCGGAGGTCACGGCCGCGCCGCCGCCCATGCTGCCCCCGTCGGCGGGCGGGGTGTAGTCGGGCAGGCCGTCGGCCTTGATCATGCCGTGCGCCACGTCGACGCGGAAGCCGTCGACGCCGCGGTCGAGCCAGAAGCGCAGGATGTCGCGGAACTCCTCGCGCACTTCGTCGTTCGTCCAGTCGAAGTCGGGCTGCGAACTGTCGAAGAGGTGCAGGTACCACTGGCCGGGAGTGCCATCGGCCTCGACGACGCGGGTCCACGCGGGGCCGCCGAAGACGGACTCCCAGTTGTTCGGCGGCTCGTCGCCGGCCGGCCCGCGGCCGTCGCGGAAGAGGTAGCGCGCGCGCTCGGCACTGCCCGGCCCCGCCGCGAGCGCCGCTTGGAACCACTCGTGCTCGTCGGACGAGTGGTTCGGCACGAGGTCGATGATGACGCGGATGCCGCGGGCATGGGCCTCGGCGAGCATCGCATCGAAATCGGCGAGCGTGCCGAAGCGCGGGTCGACGTCGCAGTAGTCGGCGACGTCGTAGCCGGCATCGCGCTGCGGGGACGTGAAGAACGGCGAGAGCCAGATGGCGTCGATGCCGAGTTCGTGCAGGTCGTCGAGGCGCGAGGTGATGCCGGCGAGGTCGCCCATGCCATCGCCGTTCGCGTCGGCGAACGACCGGGGGTAGATCTGGTAGATCGCGGCGGTGCGCCACCAATCGGAGGTCATCTGCAAACTGTACGACATCCGGACACCTCGTGGAAACGCTTGCAGCATCGCGGCGTAACCTGATGGTCACGAACCTGTATCGATGCCGCACTCTTGGTTTGAGGATAGCGGCCGCGCAAGGTATACCTGTAATCGCTTGCATAACGCGAGTACTCCATGGAAGAACGGCCTTTCGGGCACGGTGCACGGTTCCACGGGAACCGGAACGGGGAACACAGCTCCGTCACCAGGCGAAGGCGCCGGACTCATGCACACTGAGAAGGGCACACACCAATGAGGGTGAACACGAAGAGCCTCCTCGCTGCCGGGGCCGTCGCGGTCGTCGCGACGCTCGGTCTCGCGAGCTGCGCCGCCGGCGACGCCGGCTCCGAAGGCGATGCCGCAAGCAGCACGCTCACGGTCTGGGTCGACGCCGAGCGCGTCGACGCGCTGCAGGGGGCAGCTGACGCATACTCCGAGAAGAACGGCGTCAAGGTCGACCTCGTCGGCAAGGACAACGCCGACATCAAGGATGACTTCATCCAGCAGGTTCCGACCGGCAAGGGCCCCGACATCACGATGGGCGCCCACGACTGGCTCGGCGAGCTTTCGACGAACGGTGTCGTTGCACCGATCGAGCTCGGCGACTCGGCGGGCGACTACCTGCCCGTCGCGATCGATGCCTCCACCTACGAGGGAACGGTCTACATGCTTCCCTACGCGGTGGAGAACATCGCCGTGATCCGCAACGCCGACCTCGTTCCCGAGGCCGCCACGAGCTTCGACGACATGATCGCGAAGGGCCAGGCCGCGGGCCTCACCCAGCCGTTCGTCGTCGAGCAGGGCGCAGAGGGCAACCCTTACCACCTCTACCCGTTCCAGACCGCGTTCGGCGCTCCCGTCTTCGGCAGCAACGACCAGGGCTACGACCCCACCGACCTCCAGCTCGGCAACGCGGGCGGCGAGCAGTTCGCCACGTGGCTCGCGAGCCAGGGCAAGAACGGCACCGGCGTCTTCAACACCGACGTCGACGGCGACATCGCCAAGCAGGCCTTCCTCGACGGCACCGCGGCCTTCTGGCTGACCGGCCCGTGGAACGTGGGCTCGGCCGTCGACGCGGGCCTGAACGTCGCGATCGACAGCGTGCCGAGCCCGACCGCCGAGGTCGCCTCGCCGTTCGCCGGCGTGAAGGGATTCTTCGTCTCCTCCGAGTCGAAGAACAAGGTCGCCGCGAACGACTTCCTCGTCAACTACCTCGGCACCGAAGACGTGCAGCTCGAGCTCTTCGAGGCGGGCAACGTGCTTCCGGCGCTCTCGGCCGCCGCTGAGACCGCGTCGAGCGACCCGATCATCGAGGGCTTCGCCGCCGTCGGCGCCGAGGCTGTTCCGATGCCGGCGATCCCGGCCATGGGTTCGGTTTGGCAGTACTGGGGCATCGCCGAGGCCGACGTCATCAACGGCGCCGACCCCGTCGCGACGTGGCAGAAGCTGACGGCCGACGTGCAGGCTGCGATCCAGTAACACATCGATTGCTCCGGGCCGGATGCCGCACGAGGCATCCGACCCGGAGCACTCACGTTCGACGGGAAGAGCGAGCAGGATGAGCACCACGATCGACGACGAAGTCACCGCGGAGACCCCGAAGAAGCCGACGAAGAGGCAGCGCCAGGCCGCAGGCGTCGCCGAAGCGGCATCCGGCGGGGTGAAGATGCTCCTCGTCAAGGTGCTCATGCTCGGCATCGTCGACGCGATCGCCGTCTACGCGATCTTCATCCTCATCTCGAGCGAGCAGTGGCTCGTGGCCGCCATCGTCGGCGTCGTCACGGCGATCGTGAACTGGATCTACTTCTCGCGCACGAAGCTGCCCGCGAAGTACCTCACCCCTGGCGTCATCTTCCTCGTCGTCTTCCAGGTGTTCGTGCTCGTCTACACGGGCTACATCGCCTTCACCAACTACGGCACGGGGCACAACGGCTCGAAGGAGCAGGCGGTCTCGTCGCTCATGAGCTCAGCGCTCGAGCGCGTGCCCGACTCGCCGACCTACGAGGTCACCGTCGTCGACCAGCTCGGCGAGCTCGGCCTGCTCGTCACCGACCCCGATGGCGAGGCGAGCGTCGGCACGAGCGACTCGCCGCTCACCGAGGTCGACGCCGAGATGGAGGGCGGCAAGGCCGTCGCCGTCGACGGCTGGACCACCCTGAACTTCGCCGACGTCATCGCCCGCACCGATGAGATCACCGAGCTCGCGGTCCCGTTCTCCGATGACCCGAACGACGGCGCCATCCGCACGCCCGATGGATCCAGCGGATACCTCTACCTCTCGAACCTCGAGTACGACGCCGCCGCCGGCACGATGACCAACCTCAGCACCGGCACCGTCTACACCGACCTCGGCACCGGCGCCTTCACCTCCGACGACGGACAGCAGCTGCTGCCCGGCTGGCAGATCGTGGTCGGCTTCGACAACTTCGTACGCGCCGTCACCGACGAGCGACTCGCGGGCCCGCTGTTCTACGTCACGCTTTGGACCTTCGCGTTCGCGCTCATCTCGGTCGCGTCGACGTTCTTCCTCGGCCTCTTCCTCGCGATCGTCTTCAACGACCTCCGCATGCGGGGCCGCAAGTACTACCGCGTGCTGATGATCCTCCCGTATGCGGTGCCGTCGTTCCTGTCGGCGCTCGTTTGGGCGGGCATGATGAATGAGAGCTTCGGATTCATCAACCAGGTGCTGCTCGGCGGGGCATCCGTTCCCTGGCTCACCGATCCGGTCGTCGCGAAGATCTCGGTGCTCGTCGTCAACCTCTGGCTGGGCTTCCCCTACATGTTCCTCGTGTGCACGGGAGCGCTGCAGTCGATTCCCGAGGAGCTGCAGGAGGCCGCGACCGTCGACGGCGCGAGGCCCTGGGCGGTGTTCCGGCTCATCAAGCTGCCGCTCCTGCTCGTGAGCGTGGCGCCGCTGCTCATCGCGTCGTTCGCGTTCAACTTCAACAACTTCAACGTGATCTACATGCTCACCGACGGCGGGCCACGGGACTCGAACGCGCCGATCCCGGTCGGCTTCACCGACATCCTGATCTCGATGGTCTACAAGGTGGCCTTCACCGGCCAGTCGCGTGACTACGGTCTCGCGAGCGCGTACTCGATCATCATCTTCATCGTCGTCGCGGTGATCTCGGTCATCGCCTTCCGTCGCACCAAGTCGCTCGAGGAGCTGAACTGATGGCCGCGCAGCAACCCGTTTCCGGAACGCCGATCGGCCTCGTCGCCGGTGAGATCGACGAGTTCGCGGATGCCTCGACCCGGGCGAGTGCCGCCATCGGCGACGCTCCCCGGCGCATCCAGCCGCGGCGGCCGTTCAACTTCGGCCGCTGGTTCGCGGCGACCGGCTGGCGCCACGTCGTGGGCGTCGTGATGGTGGCGTTCTCGCTGTTCCCGATCATCTTCGTGATCTCGTCGTCGCTCAATCCGCGCGGCACGCTCACCGGATCGAACGCACTGTTCTCGAAGATCGGCCTCGACAGCTACGTGCGGATCCTCACCGACCCGCAAGTGCCGTTCACGACGTGGTTCGGCAACACCCTCCTCATCTCGGGCATCACGGCGGTCGCCACGGTCTTCCTCGGGGCGCTCGCGGCGTATTCCTTCTCGCGCATGCGCTTCACGGGGCGTCGCTTCGGGCTCATCTCGATCGTCGTCGTGCAGATGTTCCCGCAACTGCTCGCCGTCGTCGCGATCTTCCTGCTCATGAGCGCGATCGGCGACTGGTTCCCGGCGATCGGCCTCAACACGCACGTCGGCCTGATCATGGTCTACCTCGGCGGCGCGCTCGGCGTGAATACCTACCTGATGTACGGCTTCTTCAACACCGTGCCCGCGTCGATCGACGAAGCCGCGAAGATCGACGGCGCCGGTCATGCGCGCATCTTCTTCACGATCATCCTGCGGCTCGTCGCGCCGATCCTCGCGGTCGTGGCGCTGCTGTCGTTCATCGCGTCGGTGAACGAGTTCGTCGTGGCATCCGTGCTCCTGATCGACACCGAGCAGCAGACACTCGCCGTCGGCCTCACGAAGCTCGTCTCGAACCCGCGCTACGCCGACTGGAGCGCCTTCTCGGCGGGCGCGGTCATCGCCGCGCTGCCCGTGGTCGCGCTGTTCCTCTTCCTGCAGAAGTACATCGTCGGCGGCCTCACGGCCGGCGCCGTCAAGTAGGCATCGCGAAACGGATGCCGCAGCACCGCCGGTTCTCCCGCCCGAAACCTGCGCGTGGAAGGGTGGGGGAATGCCTTCGCGACTGACGCCGCACCACGACGGATCCCCACTGCACGTCTCGACGCAGACCCCGGCGCTCGGGGAGGTCGTTCGCGTGCGACTGCGCGTGCCGGCATCGTTCGGGCCGCTCACGTGGGTGGGCACGCGATCGAACCCGAACCGCGAGCCGCAGTTCTCCCCGGCCGTCGTCATCGACTGGGCCGGTGGCTGGCAGTGGTGGGAAGCGGCCGTCCAAGTCGCGAACCCCCTGCACGGCTACCGATGGCTGCTCGTCGGCGCCGACGGCCGGCAGCACTGGCTGAACCAGGTCGGGCTCTTCACGACCGAGACGCGCGACCACGACGACTTCCGCCTCGTCGCGCACGAACCGCCGCCCGAGTGGGCTGCGTCGAGCGTGCTGTACCAGGTGTTCCCCGACCGGTTTGCGAGGTCGGATGGCGCAGCCGCACGTGAGCTGCCCGAGTGGGCGATCCCTGCGGACTGGAGCGACCCCGTCGACGCCGACCCGCCGGGCCGCTCGCAGCAGCTCTACGGCGGCGACCTCGACGGCGTACGCGAGCACCTCGATCACCTCGAGCAGCTCGGCGTGAACCTGCTCTACCTCACGCCGGTGTTCCCGGCCCGATCGAATCATCGCTACGACGCGTCGACGTTCGAAGAGGTCGACCCGCTGCTCGGCGGCGACGACGCGCTCGTACGGCTCGTCGAGGAGGCGCACCGCCGCGGCATCCGTGTCATCGGGGACCTCACGAGCAATCACTCGGGCGACGCGCACGAGTGGTTCACGGCGGCGCAGGCCGACCCGGCGGCCCCCGAGCGTTCCTTCTATCACTTCCGCGACGAGGCCGACGGCGGCGGCTACGAGTCGTGGCTCGGCGTGCCGAGCCTGCCGAAGTTCGACTGGAGCTCGACCGAGCTGCGGCGCCGGTTCATCGAGGGGCCCGACTCGGTGGTCGCTCGCTACCTGAAGGCGCCGTTCAGCCTCGACGGATGGCGCATCGACGTCGCGAACATGACGGGCCGGCTCGGCGCTGAAGACCTGAACGCAGAGGTGCGCCAGACCATCCGCCGCACGATGCTCGAGGTGAACCCCGACACGATCCTGCTCGGCGAGTCGACGAACGACGCGGCGAGCGACTTCCAGGGCGATGCGTGGCACGGCGCGATGACGTACACGCCGTTCACGCGGCCGCTGTGGAGCTGGCTGCTCGAGCCGGGCAGCGCGGGCGGCGGCGGCATCGGGTTCGCCAACGCCGCGGTGCCGTCGTACACCGGCGGCGACTTCTTCGAGGCGCATGTGCGGTTCAGCGCCGGGTTCCCGTGGCGAACGCGGCTCGCGACCATGAACGCGCTCGACACTCACGACACGCCGCGCTTCCGCACGTCGGCTCGGCCCGGCACCGTGCCCGTCGCGCTCGGACTCGCGGTGACGCTGCCCGGCATCCCGGTCGTGTGGGCCGGCGACGAGTTCGGGCTCACGGGTGTCGACGGCGAGGAGTCGCGCACGCCGATCCCGTGGGGGAGTGAGGCGTCGCACGAGGTCGCGCCCGTGCTCGAGACGTACCGGTCGCTCCTGCGCCTACGTCGCGACCACCGGGTGCTCGCGACCGGCGGCATCCGCTGGGTCGCGGTCGGCGAGGACGCGGTGGCGTTCGTGCGCGAATCTGCCGACGAGCGGTTGCTCGTCTTCGCTGCGCGAGGCGCTGCGACGCTCGAGCTCGCAGCCGAGTCGGTCGAGGTGACGGATGCCGCGGCGCCGCTGTTCGGCGATGCCCGGCTCGAGGCATCCGCTGGTCTCCTGGCTCTCTCGGCCGATGGGCCGACGTTCGCGGTCTGGCAGCTCGCCGGCGTCGCCGCGCCTGGCTGGTGACGGAAGCGGCTGGGGACGACGTGCACCGCCCCGACTCTGCGCACCGATAGCATGGCGCTCGCCGCCCCTCGACGACCACAGGAGAACCAGCGCATGGATGCCACCACGACGACTCCGACCGCCACCTACGTCGTGCCGGCGCCAGTGCCGGCCGACCCGCCCCACAACGTGCTCGCGTGGGTGAGCCTCGGCCTCGCAGTGGCGTTCGTGTTCTTCGGCCCGCTCACGTCGATCCCAGCGATCATCACGGGTCATATCGCGCGGAGCCAGATCCGGGCGAAGGGGGAACTCGGGGATGCCGCCGCGCTCACGGGCCTCGTGTTGGGCTACGTCTTCACCGCGCTCAGCATTCTGGGAGTGGTCGCCTTCGTCGTCTTCTTCCTCGGCGTCGCCGCCGTCGCGGCCAACCCCTACATGTGGTGACACCGGTTCGGAGGAGCATCGGCGAGGTGATATCCTCGTACGGTTGCCGGTTGCGGCAGCGCGCCCCGATAGCTCAGTGGTAGAGCACTTCCATGGTAAGGAAGGGGTCGTCAGTTCAATCCTGACTCGGGGCTCTGGTTCTCTCGGCTCGCGCCGTGAAACCTGCCCGGCGGGGTAGCTCAGGTGGTTAGAGCACACGGCTCATAATCGTGGTGTCGCGGGTTCGAGTCCCGCCCTCGCTACTTCAAAGCTTCGGTTGACCAGGGTTTCTTGTCCTCATGAAAGGGCAGGAACTCGATGAGTTCAACACTTCTGCGAGGTCGAATCCGGCCGCAAGCGTCTGCGCTGCGGAGGAAATCCATGTGGGATGCCGCTATCACGTCTCTGAGTGGTTCGTCGACTGTCGAGAACGAACCTTCGAGAGCCGGGGGGGGGGGAGTCGGTCGGCGTCGTGCACCTCGGAGTGCTGTCGCGCGGGAACTGCTGTGTCAGGGCGAATGGGAGCTGCAACCGAGTCGCGCCGTAGAGGGCGGTCGCTGTGGTGGCGGCGGGACCCTCGCGTGTCGAAGAGGATGGGTCGCGTTCTGACGCTTCGCATGGTTTGGGTTGCGTTTACTCGGTGACATGTTTATATTACGACGTAAAGTAATAGTCCGAGAGGCCAGCCATGACGCTCAGTGTTGAGCAAGATGTCCACGTCGAGGTGCCAGCGACGAATCCTCGCCGTCTGACGCTTCGCGCGCAGCTCGTTCGAAGTCTGCGCAGGTACTGGCAGCTGTACCTGTTGCTGCTGCTGCCGGTCGTGTGGTTCATGGTGTTCAGATACATCCCGATGGCCAACGCGATCATCGCCTTCAAGAACTACAACCCGATCGACGGTGTGTGGGGGAGTCCCTGGGTGGGGTTCGACAACTTCGCGAACCTGTTCCGCAACCCCGTCTTCCCCCGTCTGGTCGGGAACACCTTCCTCCTCGCGGCGTACACGCTGATCGCGAGCTTCCCGCTTCCGATCATCCTCGCGCTCGCACTGAACGAGGTGCGGTTGCGCTTCTTCAAGCGCACGGTCCAGCTGGTGACCTACGCGCCGTACTTCATCTCGACGGTCGTCGTCGTGTCGATGACGATCCTCCTGCTGTCGCCACGGGTCGGCATCCTCGGCCGCACCCTCAGCTTCTTCGGCGCGGGGCAGGTCGACCTGCTGGCGGATGCCGACTTCTTCCGTCATATCTACGTCGCGACCGACATCTGGACCACGACCGGCTACTCGGCGGTCATCTATCTCGCTGCGCTCGCATCGGTCGACACCTCGCTCTACGAGGCGGCCAAGGTCGACGGCGCGACCAGGCTGCAGAAGATCTGGAACGTCGACATCCCCGCGCTCATGCCGACGGCCACGATCATCCTGATCCTCGGTGTTGGCAACATCATGGCGATCGGGTTCGAGAAGGCGTTCCTGCTGCAGAACGCGCTGAACCTCTCGACCTCCGAGATCATCCCCACGTACGTGTACAAGACGGGCATCCTGAACGCGAACTTCAGCCTGGGAGCCACGATCGGGCTCTTCAACGCCGTGATCAGTCTCGTGCTGCTGCTCGTCGTCAACGGCGTATCCAAGCGAGTGACGGGAAACGGACTGTGGTGACCACGATCAACACCGAGGCGCTCCTCACCGAGGAGATCGTCGTCGCGAAAAGCAAGAACCGCGGGCGGCGCCGCGACCCCCTGTCCCGCGGCGTGAAGGTGAAGGAGACGCGCGCCGATCGGACGTTCATCATCGCGGCTTACCTGCTGCTGGCGGTGTTCCTCCTGGTGGTGGTGCTGCCGCTGCTCAACATCGTCGCGAGCTCCCTGTCGAGTCCGCAGGCGGTCTCCTCCGGACGGGTGCTGTTCTGGCCGGTGGACATCACGCTGCGCGGATACACGGAAGCGCTCGGCAATCCGGCGATCGTCAGCGGCTTCGCCAACTCGATCTTCTACACGGTCGTCGGGACCGTGATCAGCGTTTTCGGCACAGTCGCGATCGCTTACCCCCTCTCGCGGACGCAGCTTTTCGGACGTAAGGTCATCACCGGCGGCGTCGTGTTCACGATGCTGTTCAGCGGCGGTGTGATCCCGATGTACCTCGTGGTCCAGTCGCTCGGTCTACTCGACACCCGGTGGTCGATGCTGCTGCCGAACGCGATCGGCGTCTGGCAGGTCATCATCGCGATCGTCTTCTTCCGCAACTCGATCCCCGACGAGGTATACGAGGCGGCGCAGCTCGATGGTGCGAGCGAACTGCGGATCCTGTGGACGGTGGTGCTCCCACTGGCGAAGCCGCTGCTCGCAGTCATCGCGCTGATGTACGCGATCATGCAGTGGAACTCGTACTTCGATGCACTCCTCTACCTCCGCAGCGCCGACCTCCAGCCACTCCAGCTCGTGCTGCGAGGCCTCCTCGTGCTGAACGACATCGGCGGCGGCGGCAACGTCGCAGAGCAGCTCCGCCGCCGCGAGCTCGCCGATCTGCTCAAGTACTCGACAGTCGTCATCGCGACGGTGCCGATGCTCATCGCGTATCCGTTCGTCGCGAAGTACTTCACCAAGGGCATCATGATCGGCGCCGTCAAGGGCTGAAGCTCTGCCACACAGACCCACCACAACACCCATGAAACGGTCAAAGGAGATTCCGGCAATGAGACACAGCATCATCCGAGGCGCTGTCGCCGCGACGACGGTCGTAGCGACCGCACTCGCGCTGTCCGCCTGCACGCCGCCGAGTGACGACAACGGACAACTCGTCGCGTTCGGCCCGCAGGGCGACAACGGCTCGCTCAAGGACAATTCGTTCACCCAAGAGGTCGAGAAGAAGTTCGACATCGACTTCGACTGGCAGACGACCACCTACGACGGCAGCGTCGCCGGCGAGAAGCGTCAGGTGTCCCTCGCCAGCGGAGACTACCCTGACGCGTACTTCCTCGTGCCGTGGGTCGACGCCTTCTCTCGCAGCGAGATCCTCAAGTACGGCCAGCAGGGCGTTCTGGTGCCGCTGGAGGACCTCATCGACGAGTACGCCCCGAACCTCACGGAGCGCTTCGAGGAGAAGCCGGACTGGAAGGAGTCCGTCACTGCTCCCGACGGTCACATCTACGCGATCACGCAGTGGAGCGAGTGCTTCCACTGCAGCTTCCCCTCGAAGCTGTGGATCAACTCGAGCTGGCTGGAGAACCTCGGTCTCGAGCAGCCGACTACCACTGAAGAGCTGCGCGACGTGCTGCGAGCGTTCAAGGACGACGACCCCAACGGCAACGGACAACAGGACGAGGTGGCCCTGAGTGCATCGGCCGCGGAGCCGATCATCAACTACTTCATGAACGCGTTCGCCTACGCGCCGGTGGGAGGCCCCTCCAGCCCGCCGCCGCTGGTGATGGACGGTGGCAAGGTCACGGTCGCCGCCACGTCGGACGGATGGCGGGCGGGACTGCAGTATGTTGCCTCCCTCGCCGATGAGGGTTTGCTCGACACCGCCGCGTTCACCCAGAACGGCGACGCGCTCAAGGCGCTCGGCGATAACGCGGGCGGCGAGATCCTGGGGGCTGCGGCCGTGCTGCACCCGTATGAGTTCGTGACGGCGGACTCGCCTGACGGCCGTGACAAGAACTACGACGCGATCGCGCCGGTCGCCGGCCCAGACGGCACACAGCTCGCGACGTGGCGGTCTCCGGTCAACCCGCTCGGCATGTTCGCGCTCACGAACAAGTCGACCGAGGAGGAGAGGATGAAGGCGATCAAGCTCATCGACTACCTGGTGACCGACGAAGGCGATAAGCGCGGTGCGATGGGTCCGGAGGGCGAGGCATGGGTTCCCGCCGTCGAGGGCGACGTCGCGCTCGACCCCGAGCTGGAGCCAACCTTCAAGCCGCTCACCTACGACGAGACATCGAACGCCGCTTGGCGCTCGATGGGGCAGTACTGGGACTCGCTCGAGTACCGCAACTCCCAGGTCGTGCCGGAGGACATCTACTCGCCGGACGGCTACGAGCGGCGCCTGCTCTACGCGACCCAGGAGTATGAGCCCTATCAGCCTGACGAGAGCATCCTGTTCCCGGCCGAGAAGCTGTGGCCCGACCCGGAGACCTCTGCCGAGCTCGCCGATCTGCAGACGAACATCGCCAACTACATCACGCAGGCGCAGGCCGAGTTCGTCACGGGGCAACGCGACATCGACGATGACGGTGCCTGGCAGGCATATGTCGACGACCTGAACGGTCTCGGAATCGAGCGCTATCTGGAGCTGCAGCAGGCGCTGTATGACGCGCTGTGATGAGCTGAGAACCTAGCGTTCTGCCCGGTGGTCGATCAGACCATCGGGCAGAATCGCGTTCCGGTTCGAATGCCGCGGTTCAGAGTACGCGCAGATCGTCGAGGGCATCCTCGTCCCAACTGATGCCGAGGCCGGGCTCATCCGGTGCGGTGGTGCGGCCGTGGGCCACCGTCAGGTCGGCGGTCGTGACTGCCCGCAGCTGCGGGATGTATTCCACGATCCGGCCGTTCGGGACAGCGGCGACGAGGCTCACATGCAGCTCCATCAGGAAGTGTGGGCAGACCGGCACGTTGAACGCCTCCGCGAGGTGGGCGATCTTCAGCCACGGGGTGATTCCGCCGACGCGCGCCACGTCCGGTTGCACGATAGTCGCGGCGTCCCGCGCAAGGTACTCCTTGAACTGACCGACGGAGTACAGGGACTCGCCGACCGCGATCGGGATGCTCGTCGATTCGACTAGACGAGCGTGCGCGGACACGTCGTCGGCGGGCATCGGCTCCTCGAGCCAGGCAATGCTGGAGGACTCGAGTGCCTGGGCCAGTGCCCGTGCGTCGGCGAGAGTGAGGCCCTGGTTCGCGTCGACCATCAGCGGGTAGCCAGGGCCGACGGCAGCGCGCACGGAGGCGAGACGGTCGATGTCTCGTCGAGGGTCGGGCGATCCGACCTTGAGCTTCGATCCCTGCCAGCCGTCATTGCGGGCTGAGACAGTGTTCTCGACGAGCCTCACAGTGTCGATGTGCAGCCAGCCGCCCTCCGTGTCGTACAGCGGCACATCAGGTCGGCTGCCACCGGCCATGCGCCACAGCGGCTCGCCAGCGCGGCGGCATCGTGCGTCCCAAATGGCGGTGTCGATCGCCGCGAGGGCGAGCGACGTGATCGCGCCGACGGTCGTCGCGCGTGTCTGGGAGTAGAGATGCCGCCAAGCAGCCTCGGGGCGGCGAACGTCCTGGCCGATGACGGCGGGCAGGAGGTGATCACGCAGCATTGACAGCACGGCGCGGCCGCCGGTGCCGATTGTGTACGCGTAGCCGCGGCCGGGTGTGGCATCGTCCGTGGTGAGGTCGACGATGATCGTCTCCTGTTTCAGGAACGACTGCATGGCATCGGTGCGGACGGTCTCGACGGGGATGTCGACAAGCATCGCGCTGGCGCTGGTGATGACGGGCACTACTTCTCCGAAACGGTAGGACGGGATGCCGCGGCGCGCGGCCTCAGCGGACCAGCGACTGGATCGCCGCGGCGGCGGCGCCGCGGGCCCAGTCCTGGAAAGTGTGGGGGCGGGTCACGATCGGGCAGCGTGCGGCGGCGCCGAACGCATGCGCGTTGAATGAGTTGCGCAGGGTCTGTTCGAAGAGGTCGAAGTTCGTCACGCCCTCGCCGCCGATGATGACCAGTTCCGGGCCGGCGAGGTTCACGAGCGTCGCGATCGCGGTGCCGATGACTGCGGCGGCTTCACGGAACGCGGCCTCGGCCGCCGGATCGCCCTGGTGCGCGAGTCTCACTGCCTCATCGATGATGACGTCTCGACCGTGCGCCGCAGAGACCGCAGCCTCGATCGCGCCCGTGGAGGCGACGGCCTCGACACAACCTCGGCGCCCGCACGCGCAGATGCGCTCCGGGTCCGCGAGAGGAAGGTGGCCGATCTCGCCCGAAACTCCATACGCTCCAGTCACGACCTGGCCGTTCAGATGAAGGCCGCTGCCGATACCGCGTCCGATGGTGACGATGGCGAACGACGCTGTCCCGAGACCGACTCCGAACCAGTGCTCGCCGATGGTGAGGGCGTGCACGTCGTTCTCGAGTGTCACTGGGCGACCCAGCCGCTCCTGCAGCCTTCCGCCGAAGTCCTCATCGATCCACCCCATGATCGCCGATTCGCGGACGACGCCGGTCTCGGTGTCGACATCGCCCGACACGGAGACTCCGAGGCCGGCGATGGCAGCCGACCTGTCACCGAGCCTGCTCTCCAGCGCGCTGACGACGTCGACGATCGCTTCGAGGACAACCTGCGGGTCGTGGACGGCGAGAGCTCGCTGCTCGCTCGCGAGCACGGCGGTGCCGAGATCGGTGGCGACGGCGATCACCTCGTCGACGTTGACCTTGACGCCGAGCATGATCAGCGCCTCCGGGATGATCGAGACCGGTGCGACCGGACGCCCTCGATTTCCGTCACGGTGTGCGGCGGGTGGGGCATCCACGAGCCCGGCGGCGACGAGCGGAGAGACGGCCTTCGTGACCGCCGCCTGCGACAGCCCGGTGTGCCGGGCGATGTCGATGCGGCTGATCGGACTGCGGGTGAGGATCGTCGCGAACACCTTCGATCCGGCATCCGATGCCGATCTGATGAGGCTGGTGCGTGCGGCGATCTTGTGATCCATCGTTTCCTCGGTCGTTGTCGAATACGGTAGCCAATGATCAGGGTCGCGGCCGGGAGGCCGGGGCAAGATGGGTCGCGGCGAATTCCAGGGCGTTCTCCTCGTCGAGGTCGCCGCCGGCTTCGTGCCCGTTGTATGGCCAGAGCACGATCTGCTTCTCGCCGGCATACGCGGTGAACGCGGGCAGGACGGTTGCCGGCGGCGTGATGCCGTCGCGCATGCCGGTGCTGAGGAGAGCCGGGGCGGTCGCGCGCTTCGCGTGATTCACGCCGTCGAAATAGCGCAGCGTGTCGAGCGCAGTCGCGGTGTCGAGGCGACGATCGGCGAAGTGCTGTGTGAGCAGTGCGTACGGGAACTCGGTGCTGAGCTCGGCGGCTCGGTCGAGCTCGCACAGGAACGGCGCCTGGATGATCGCGACCGCGATGTCGGGGACGAGTCCGGCGATCGCGAGCGAGATGCCGCCGCCCTGGCTCGCCCCCACGGTCCCCACGCGGGATGCGTCGACCAGGTCGAAAGACCGGAGCGCTTCGACGGCTCTGACCGCGTCGGCGTAGACCCGGCGGTAGAAGTACTCGTGCGGTGAGCGAAGCCCGCGTGTGAGGAATCCGCCGGCCGACGGTCCGCCATCCGGATGATCGTCTTCGGTGTCGCCGTGGCCCTGACCGCGCACGTCGACCACGAGGTGGGCGTAGCCCGCAGCGGCCCAGCGCAGATCGCGCAATGCGTGCCCTCGCCCGTTGCCGTAGCCGAAGAACTGCACGAGACCGGGGAGCGGCCATGCCACACCGCGGGGCACGCGCAACCAGGCTTTGATCCTCGTGCCGCCGAACCCGCTGAAGGTCACCTCGAAGACGTCGACCATCGTCAGTCGCGTCTCGCGCGGTTCGACCGTGACGTCGAGCGGGTGTCGACGGGTCTCTTCGAGCGTCTGGGCCCAGAAGTTGTCGAAGTCGGCCGGTTCGATCTGAGTGGTGGGAGCGTCGACGACCGTGACGTCACCGCGCATGACGTCCTCCAGCCGCGGAGGGTACGGATTCGGTGAGTTCCTGCACCGGCACCTCGACGCTCTCTCCGCCGGGGACGCGCAGGGTGATCCGGCGCTCGGCGTACGCAACGACGGCGATGCGGTCCTCGTTGGAATCGTTGTGCAGCCGCGCCTCGATGAGGAGGCCGTCTCGCCAGGCCAGGTCGGCGATGAGGCCGGTGCGCACGCCGATGCCCTGCACATCGCCTTCGCTCCACGTCGAGGGGAGGGCGGGCAGCAGGCGGATGACGCCGGCATGGCTCTGCACGAGCATCTCGGCGATGCTCGCCGGGAACCCGAGGTTCGCATCGATCTGGAAGGGCGGGTGGGTGCTGAAGAGGTTCGGTAGCAGCCCTCCCCATTCCGAACCGTCGACGGGCCCGTGCCTAGCGGCGTCGCCGTCGAACGGCGTCAGCGCCTCGTCGAGCAGCGACGCGGCCGTGTCGCCGTCTCCGATGCGAGCGCGCAGCGCGATCTTCCACGCCCACGACCAGCCCATCGCGCCGGGACCGCGGGCATCGAGCAAGCGCACGCCCGCGTCGAAGAGCTCGGGCGCGCGCTCGCGGGTGATCGTGTCGAGCGGGTACACGCCGACCATCGGCGTCATATGGCGGTGCAGGGGCTCGACCTCGATGACGTCGGCTGACCACTCTCGCAGCCTGCCGTCGGCGGCGACGCCGACGGAGGCGAGTGCGATGAGGGCGCCTTCGATCTCGGCGACGAGCTCATCCTCGTCGACCCTCAGGACCGCGATCGCAGCCAGCGCCCGTTCGAAGAGCGCCTGGATCAGCAGCAGATCGGATGCGGAGGTGAGGCCGAGAGCGGTGGACTCGCCGTCCGCCGCGAAGAATGAGTTCTCCGGCGAGGTCGACGGCGAGGTGCGAAGTCGGCCGTCGGCGTCGGGCGTCAGCCAGTCGAGGCTGAACTCGACCGCCCCGCGCATGAGCGGCCAGATGCGGGACCGGAGAAGTCCGAGGTCCCCGCCGAACTCGTACGCGTCCCAGAGGTTGTGGGTCAGCCACACGCCGCCCATCATCCAGATGGCCCAGCTCGCAGCGCCGTGCCCACCGCCGACAGGGAGGCTCCACCCCCAGAGATCGCTGTTGTGGTGAGCCACCCAGCCACGTGCGCCGTACAGTTCACGGGCGGTGGCGGTGCCGTTACGGGCGAGGTGTTCAGTGAGGGCGAGCAGCGGCTCGAACGGATCATCCATGCCGAGGACCGGAGCCGCCCAGTAGTTCATCTGCGTGTTGATGTTGATCGTGTAGTTCGATGACCAGGCAGGGCGCAGCTGGTCGTTCCAGATGCCCTGCAGATTCGCTGGCGGGTTCCCGGAGCGCGAGCACGAGGCGAGCAGATAGGCGCCGAACTCGGCGATCACCGTCGCCTTGAGCATCGGATCGGCACCGTGAAGGATGTCGCGGTCGACGTCCCAGATACCATCTCGGCGACCGCCGATCGCGAACCGCGCCCTGGACACACGCCGACGGTCGGCGATGTGCTCGGAGAGCAGGACGGACGGGTCGCGGTGAGCCGCGGCATCCGCCTGTGCTGTTGCGAGGTCCCGGATCGCCTCACGGGAGGCGTTCCGCCACTCCTCGTCCGCGCCGGCCCACCACGACGCGGCGCGGGACGATGTGGAGAGGGCGATCAGCAGCCGGCGAGCTCCGCGGACCGTCGCGCCCTCGGGCGTGACCTCCACGAAACCATCGGTGCTCCATGCGACCGCGACCGCGGCGAACGCGTCGAAGCCGGTGTCATCATCGGCATACCGCAGGGGCGTCGCGATCGACGACTCGTGCAGTGGGGCTCCGTCGATGGGCGCGACGACATCGAGCGTCATGCCGCCCGATCCATGCCGTGGCGAGAGACCGCCCCGCAGCGGCGTCGTGAGCGAGACGGATGCCGTGAACTCGATGTCGGCGGTGAGTTCGATGATCAGGGCCTGAGCCGGCGCGGAGATCCAAGAGCGCCGGCAGACGGCACCGCCAGGCACCTGCAGGGTCTCAATCAGGACGGCCTCGTCGAGGTCGAGCAAGCGTGCTGGGCAGGCCGCGGCGTCTGCAAGCCGCACCTCGAGATCGGCCAACGGAAGGAACTCCTGGGAGTAGGGGCCTTCGAACGTCATCAGGAGTTCTTCCGCGGTGCGGACATCGCCGGCGTCGAGCGCCCTGCGAACGTGGGTCAGTCGTTCCGGGCCCGCGCCACCAGCGAGGACGTCTCGAAGCGCATCCGCCGGCCCGTCGGGCGTTCCCGACCACACCGTGGCATCGTTGAGCGCATATCGGCCCTGTGGCCCGCCGAACGCCATGGCCCCGATACGGCCGTTGCCGAGTGGCGCGGCTTCATCCCACCGGTCGGCGGGCGATCGCCACGACAGGCGGAGAGTCTGAGGCGGATTCTGTGGTGCGTCGGCTGCTGAAGACGACATCGGCTTCCTGTCGGGGATCGGCGACATCCTGGTGATCAGGGCCTCGGGCCTCAGATCGCAAACCTCGGATCCTTGCTTGCAATGCCAGCGTAAACATGATTAATTACCGCTGTCAAGTAATTAGATGGAGGAGCCGATGGTCAGCGACGACACATCGATGCACGTGCTTCGAGCGGCGGGAGTCGCACTCGTCATCGACCTGGCCGGCCGCGTCCCTCGTGTTCTGCACTGGGGCGCGGACATCGGCCCGATCGATCGCGCCGCGGCTGCGGCGCTGCGTGCGAGTTCCGTGCAGGCCGTGCTCAACAACTCTCCCGACGTCGCCCGCACGTTCACCGTCTGGCCGACCGAGCAGGATGGGTGGGTCGGGACGCCGGCACAGAGCGGCAACCGCGCAGGCAGCGCGACGACCCCCCGCCCGCGCCTCGCCGACGCCGTCACGGAGCTCTCGGATGCCGGCGGGGGAGTCATCCGCATGGACCTTGCCGATGACGTCACAGAGACCCGCTCCCACCTGGAGTGTCGACTGGATGCCAGCGGCGTGCTCTCGATCGACATGTCGATCGAGAGCACGGCCCACACCGGAGCCGGCTACGTCCTGGACGGGCTGCGTGTACTGCTTCCGCTCCCCGACCGGGCGAACGAACTGCTCGACTTCACGGGGAAGTGGTGTCGCGAGCGCTCGCCGCAACGGCAGCCGTTCTCCTTCGGCACGCACGCGCGACGTGCGCGCCGCGGCAAGCCCGGCCACGACGCTCCCTACCTGCTGACGGCCGGCACAGAGGGCTTCGGGTTCTCCCGCGGCGAGGTGTGGAGCGTACACCTGGCCTGGAGCGGCGATGGCGAGTATGTCGCCGAGCGGCTGCCGGAAGGGGCGGGTGAGTTCTCCGGCGTCATCGGGGCGGGGGAACTGCTGCGCTCGGGGGAGGTGATCCTCGGAGCAGGGGAGCGCTATGACGCCCCGACGGTCCTGTTCACCTGGTCCGATCGCGGACTGGACGGAATCGCCGCGCGACTGCACAACCGGCTCAGGGCGCGGCCCCAGCATCCTTCGTCGCCTCGCCCGCTCGTGCTCAACACCTGGGAGGCGGTGTACTTCGATCACGATCTCGATCGTCTCGTCGAACTCGCCGACCGGGCCGCAGAGGTCGGCGTCGAGCGCATCGTTCTCGATGACGGCTGGTTCCGCGGCAGACGGGATGCGAGCGCCGGACTCGGCGACTGGCTCGTCGACGAGCAGATCTGGCCGGACGGGCTCGGTCCGCTGGTCGACGCGGTGCGCTCGCGCGGGATGCAGTTCGGGTTGTGGTTCGAGCCTGAGATGATCAACCCCGATTCGGATCTGGCTCGCGAGCATCCCGACTGGGTGCTCGCGCCGAGGAGCGGCGCCGGGGCGACCTCACGTCAGCAGCAGGTGCTGGATCTCGCGAATCCCGACGCCTATGCAGTCGTCCTCGAGCGCATCAGCGCCCTCGTGACGAAGCACGACCTCGACTACATCAAGTGGGATCACAATCGCGACCTGATGGAGCCCGTCGCCACCCGTGACGGCGTCGACCGGCCGCAGGTCCGGGCCCAGACCCTCGCGCTGTACCGCATGCTCGACGAACTGCGGACGAACCATCCGCGGCTGGAGATCGAGACCTGCTCGGGAGGTGGCGGGCGCGTCGATCTGGGAATCCTGGAACGCACCGACCGCCTCTGGGCGTCGGACTGCAACGACCCGGTGGAGAGAGCGCGGATCGAACGGTGGACGAGGATGCTCGTCCCGCCCGAGCTCATCGGCTCGCACCTCGGCGCGCAGCAGTCGCACACGACGCTCCGCGAGACCGACCTCTCGTTCCGGCTCGCGATCGCGCTGACCGCGCACGCAGGCATCGAGGCCGATCTGACGGTCGCGACGCCTGAGGAACTGCGCACGATCACGGCGTGGACGGCGATGTACCGCGAGCTGCGCGGGCTCATCCACTCCGGCGAAGTGGTCAACGCCGATCTCGCCGACGAGGCCACCATGTTCACGGGCATCGTGGCGCCCGATGGCGCGCGGGCGCTCTACACCTGGGCGCGGCTGGCCACCTCGGATGCCGGGCAGAGCGGCCGGGTGGTCTTCCCCGGCCTCGACCAGCGGGTGCGCTATCGCGTGCGGCTGCGTACAGAGCTCGGTGTCGCGCAGCGGCACGAGGGCGTGGATCCCGTCTGGCTCGACTCGGCTGCCGAGAGCGGATTCGAGGTGCCGGGTGCCGTTCTCACCATCGCGGGCCTGCCCATGCCGACGCTCAATCCGCAGCAGGCGCTGCTGTTCGATGTCGAACGGCTCGCGTGAGTCGTTCGCGTCCTGAGTTCCCCGAGAGCCGCGCGACGAAGCGCGGGGTTCACCGTCGAACCCCATGAAGAGAGGAAGAGCATGAAGAACATGAACCGTGCAGTCGTGAGGCTGCGATGGCTGGCGGCAGCAGCCGCAGGTGCGCTCGCACTCGGCGCCGGCACCGCTACGGCCTACGCTGCGGCTCCGCCCGAGATCTCAGCGGCGCCGTCGACCCTGCGGCCGGCGACATCGCAGGCGACGACGAGCGAAGCGGAGGAACTCGGTGCACGTCCCTATATGGGCTGGAGCAGCTACAGCATGCAGGTGTACGCGGGGAACGGGCAACAGTGGATCATTGCTGATCAGATCATCGCCCAGTCCGACGCCATGCACGAAAAGCTGCAGGATTTCGGCTACGAGTACATCAACATCGACGCCGGGTGGAACGGCGGTGTCGACGAGTATGCGCGCCCTGTTCCCAGCGAGACCCTCTATCCGGACGGCCTGCAGGAGGTCATCGACCACATCCACGCCAACGGTCAGAAGGTCGGTCTCTACTTCATTCCCGGGATCTCGCCGGAGGTCTACGGAGCGGACCTGCCGATCTTCGGCGCACCTGACTGCTCGACGGGAGACATCGTCAAGCGCCCCCTGCAGCAGGGCGACTACTGGGCCATCGGGCACCGGATCGACTTTTCGAACCCCTGCGCGCAGGCTTACATCGACTCCATCGCCGCATTGCTCGGCGAGTGGGGTGTCGACTTCGTCAAGTTCGACAGCGTGACTCCAGGGTCAGGCATCGGCGACCTGTCGCTCGACGCACGTGACGATGTCGCGGCGTGGTCTGCAGCACTGCAGCCATACGACATCTGGTTCGAGCTGTCCTGGGCGCTCGACATCCGGTACGTGGACTTCTGGAAGGAGCACGCGCAGGGGTGGCGGGTCGACTGGGACGTCGAGTGCTACTGCGAGAACGAGGCGCTGACCACCTGGGACAACATCGCACGACTGTTCCCCAAGGCGGCCGACTGGTGGCGGCACGCAGGGCCAGAGGGATGGAACGACTTCGATTCGCTCAACGTCGGCAACGGCCAGATGGACGGCCTGACGAAGGACGAGCGGCGCACAGCGGCGACGCTCTGGGCGGTGTCGGCTGCTCCGATGTACATCGGCAACGACATGACGAACCTCGACGAGTACGGACTCGAGCTCCTCACGAACTCTGAGGTGATCGCCGTCAACCAGACGGGTCGCCCAGCGCACCCGGTGTCCACGGCGACGCCGCGGCAGACCTGGTACTCCACGAACCCCGACGGATCGGTGACCGTGGCGGTCTTCAACCTCGGTCGCACCGACGCCGACATCACGGTGTCGCTCGCCGACCTGGGCATCGATGGCTCCGTGAAGGTGCGGGACCTCTGGCGGAAGAAAGATCTCGGCAGCGTCAGCGGCGAGTTCGTGGCCGAGGACGTGCCGGTTCACGGCACGGAGTTGTTCACATTCACGCCCGCGAAGAACAGCCACATCGGGCTCAACGACGACGACGCGCGCCTCGACTACGAGGGCGACTGGACCCGCAACGGCGGCAAGGAGGTCGCGGCGCGTTCGCAGGCGCTGACCGTTTCCGTCTTCGACTCGTCGCAGGGGGGTGAGGCTCCCGAAACCGGGGAGTCGAACGTGCGCAGCGTGAATAATAACGGGCCGGGGATCGTCTACAGCGGCACCTGGAGCCAGAGCGGCGGTCGCGGTTTGGGTGACTATCAGGACGACGTCCAGTACAGCGAAGCCAACGGCTCGGCCTTCGAGTACTCCTTCGTGGGGACGGGCATCGACTGGGTGACCGAGACCCATTCCTCGCAAGGCGAAGCGGAGGTCTACCTCGACGGCGTGCTCGTCGACACGGTCGACACCTACCAGGCTGAGGGTCGCGGCGTGCAGCAGGTCGTTTTCAGTGCTAGGGATCTCCCGAACGGCACCCACACGCTGCGCGTGGTGAAGAAGTCCGGTCAGTTCATGCTGCTCGACAAGCTCGACGTCGTGGAGGAGGGCGTCATCGACGTCGATCACGTGGCGTTCGACCGAGCCAACCCGGCGGATGCCATGGTGACGCTGCTGCGGGATCCGAGCGAACTCGTCGGGGTGTACCGCGACGGCACCGCGCTGGACAGCGGCACCGACTATACGATCGACGGATCCGTCGTGACTTTCGGGTCGGCCTTCCTGGTCTCTCTGGCAGACGGCGACTCGGCGCTGGAGTTCCGCTTCCGCGGAGACATCCGCGACGACGTGCACTGGGCAGGCGCTGACGGCGCCTCGGTGTCGCTGACGTTCAGCGGATCGAAGGTGACACTCACAGGACCGGTCGGGCCCGACCAGGGCACGGCCGAGGTCTACATCGACGACAAGCTGGTCGACACCGTCGACCTGCACGGCGATGTGCGGCTCACCCAGCAGGAGCTCTTCACGAGCGGCGATCTGCGAAAGGGCGAGCACACCATCCGGATCGTCAAGGCATCCGGCGACATGCTGCGGATCGACGGGCTGTCGTATGTAGTGCGTTGAGTACCAGGTGCGGGCGGCGGCGCGTGCCGTCGCTCGCACCTGCGCGCGGGGCTCTGCCGTAGGACCGATGGGGTGAGCCCCGGAAGGGGGAGCCAGGGCGGGGAGGGGGCTCTGCCCTCAATCCAGGCCTGAACTATCTCTCCCTCGGCCTGGAGACCTCGTACAGAGCGAAACACCGCCCGGGCTCACTGGGTGAACAACATCGAGAAGGAACGGAGCCTGCTCTGGCCGCTCCACCATTTCGACATCGTCGACAAACACAAGGGCCTCGTCTCCGGCGACATCCATATGCGGTCAGTCAACCTCGCAGGATTCGAACCGAATCTGCAACCAGCGGAGACTGCGGCCGACTCCGACCTGCGCGTTGAAACCAAGGACCCGGTCCGCGCCTCCCAGACTGGCGTTCCGCAAGCGGGTATCGCTCGTGGAGGTCGCGTGCACGACGCGGGATGCACGCCAACGCGGCGTTCACGTCCCGAGCGACACGTCAGCTTCCGTGGTCCAGGGATCGTCGCGGTTGTTCCGGAGCCGCCGAGCGAAGGGGGCACCAGGAAGTGCTCGCGCTATGGCGGTAGTCCAGGGCCCGATTGCCCCTGAGCGAGCGGGGGTGGCGGCGAAACGCGGTGTGACCGTTTTACAACGTTGTCACTAGGGAGTTAGCATCCCAACCTCCGACGAAGCAGCCCGTTCCTGTCCAAACTCACTTGGAGGCCGAAGCCATGACAACGGACCCCAAAGACATCTGCTTGCACTGCGGCCACGAGAGCGCTGAGCACCTCGGCCAGTGCTACACCGACCTCTTCAGCAGCGGCTCGTGGCGGAAGTGTGCCTGCGAGCTCTTCGCCGACGATCCAGGCTTGGTGCAAGTCGGCTAGAAGGCATCCATGCCGGGAGGTGTTCAGCTCATGATGCGTGAGGTGTCGGGTTCCTAATGGGATCGTGACCGTGTCGGCAGGTGCTGGTGCGCCGTCGGGGCTCGCGCGGAGGGCGGTTCCTGGAGCGCATGTGCCATTCGGACTACGGCGTGCTCGAGCATTCCAGCCTCGAGCGCGAAATTGAAACGCACGAATCCGTCGCCACCCGTTCCGCACGCAGCGCCGTCGGATGCCGCGATTCCGGCGGCGTCGAGCAGGAAGCTCGCTGGTGCGACCTTGAGCCCTGCCGAGGTGAAGTCGAGCCACGCGAGATACGTCGCATCCGGCATCCGCATGCCGATCTCCGGCGTATGCCGGGAGAGGAGGCCTGCAAGGAGGTGCCGGTTCGCGTCGAACCGCGCGACCGCCGAGTCCAGCCAGTCGACGCCGTCGAGATAGGCGGCGGCGGCCGCGACGGCTCCGAGGATGCTGCCGGTCTGGCTCGGCACCAGGTCGCGGTCGTGCCAGGTCGCTTGGTCCTCGTCGTTGGTCAGAATGAGCTGTGCTGTCTTGAGGCCGGGGATGTTCCAGCCCTTCGAGGTCGCGATCGCGGTGATGGTGTGGCGCGCTGTCGCGTCGGACAGAGCGGCGTAGGGAAGATGGGTGGCACCGGGATAGATGATCGGCGCGTGGATCTCGTCGGAGAAGACACGGCCCCCGTGTCGTTCGACGACCTGCGAGAGAGCTGACTGCTCCACCGACGTCATCACTTGGCCGAGCGGGTTATGCGGGTTGCACAGCACGAGCAAGCCGGCGCCGGCTGCGAACGCCCGATCGATTCCGTCGAGGTCCATGGCCCAGCGACCGTCGACGACATGGGATGGCACCTGGATGATCTCGCGACCGGCTCTGGCTGGCACGTCGAGGAACGGCATGTACGCAGGTGTCGGCACGATGACGGCTGCGCCGGGCGGCGTGAAGTGCTTGATCGTGATCCTGAGTCCGGCAAGCACGTCGGGTACGAGATGCACCAGCTCGGCGGGAATGTCCCAACCGAACCGGGTCGCGAGGAAGCTGGCGCACGCCGACTCGGCCCGCCGTGCCGTCGACGTTGGGAAGGTAGGTGAGGAAGCCTGCTTCGACCGCGCGATGCAGCGCCGCCGTGACGGCGGGGGCCGTGCCGAAGTCGGACTCGGCGATCCAGGCGCCGATCTTGCCGGGGTGCGCGTCCCACTTCAGGGCTCGGAGCGTGTCGGCGTGTGCGGGAGGGCGGGTCATGCGATCTCCCGGCGGGGACGCACGGCGAGGTCGGTGAGCTGAACGTCGGGCGTGGCATCGACGACGAATCGCACCGCCCGAGCGACGGTCTCTGGCCGGATATAGCGCTCGGGTTCGTAGGGGCGCTCCAGCGCGTCGTGCTGGTGACGCAGCATCGGCGTGTCGGTCTGGCCGGGTGCGATGGTCGTCACCCGCACGCGGTTCGGTGCCTCGTCGATGCGGAGCACGTCGGCGAGGCCCTTGAGCGCGTGCTTCGTGGCCGTGTAGACGGCGTTCCCGGGCACGGGGCGAGTGCTCGCGCCCGAGCCGATGAACATCACGGTTCCCTGGCGCTTGCGGAGCATCGGCAGTGCCAGGCGTGTGAGCTCCGCCGGGGCGACGACGTTGGTGCGTAGGTGCGACTCCCAGTCAGCGACGGATGCCTCGTCGACGCGGAGCGCATCGGCGATCGCCGCGGCGTGCACGAGCACGTCGAGTCGTTCAAGACCCTCGAGCCCAGCGCGGAGGCTGTCGAGATCCCCGAGGTCGACGAGCACCGTCCGACATCCGGTCGATTCCTGCAGTTCGCGAAGCCGGCTTGCAGATCGGCCGACCGCGACGACGTCATGCGTCGTCGTGAGTTCGGCGACGATCTCGGCTCCCATGCCTCCGGTTGCGCCGGTGACGAGGGCGACAGGTCGATGGGTGGGGGTCACGGTGCTCCTCGAGGTGGTTCGGCGAGTCAGGCGGCCGCGCGTCGCCGCGCTTCGGTCAGTGTCTCGTAGGCCGCGGCGACTGCGCGGTCGGTCTCCCGCAGCATCGTCGAGTTCGCCCCCGGCATCGGGCTGATGATGGTGTCGCCGCGACTCTCATCGAGCGGAATGCCGATGACGATCACGGCAGGGTCGATGCTGCCGTCGGCGGCGATGAGCCGCGAGGTCTCGGGATCGACGTCGATCGCGGCGGTCGGATGAGGGGTGCCGTCGGATGCGTGACGCACGTGCGGGCGCATCCGGCCCTGCTCGCGCAGCCCGACGACGACCTCATCGGCCGCGCGGCCGAGATCGGGCAGGTGCATCCAGGCATCGATGAGCACGGATGCCGCGACGGCCGAATCTGCGACGATCGGCGAATCGGCGACGAAGGGTCTCTCGGATTCGTCGAAGCGCAGGCGCGCGCCCGGGCCGATGAAGTGCACGAGGCCGGCGTCGGCCAGCGCGAGGAGTTGACGGGTCCGGAAGGCCGGGGGTCCGCTGCCGATCATGCCGCCGAACGAGACGAAGTCCCGGTAGCCACCGCGGAACGACTCGGCGAGCACGCCGTCGAAGGCGATGAGCTCGGCGACGGCTTTGCGTGCGGCACCGATCGACCAGAGACCCGCCTTGAGCGGGCTGCGGGTTCCGGCATCGGCCTCGTCCAGGTCGCGCTCGAGGTAGTCGTGCACCCATGCGTCGAAGGCCGCAGGGTGTGCGAATGGACCCGCGGCGGCGGCCGGGTGGATCAGGTCGGCGAGCTCGAACCGGTCGTCGGTCGCAGTCACGAACGGCGCGATGGCGGCGTCGAGCGCGCCCGGCGCGCCGTCCCACTCGTCGATGGCCGACGTGATCGGTTCGAGTCCATGGGGTAGCGCCTCCGGTCGTACCTCTGCGAGGGTGCGGTAGTACGCGTCGTAGCCGTCTCGAACGATGACCGGCCAGACGTCGCGGTCGAAATCGAGCGGGCGCGGCATCCGCGACCAGTCCACGCTGCGGAAGCGCCGGTGAGCCGCCGCCGGGGGTAACGAGCGATAGACCGACTTCGAGCGGAACGGCACGCCGCGATTCGACGTGACGTGCACGATCGGCTCTCGCCCAGTCGCGAGGGTAGCGCAGCCGACCGGGACGTGATTCCTCGAAGCGGCCGCCGCGCCCGATCGTGAGGAGCGCCAGCGAGTCGAAGAAACCCATCCCGAGCCCGCGGACGATGACGGGCTCGCTCGCGGGTACGCCGCTGAGGTCCTGCTCGACGGGAGAACCCTGGCGGATCCACGTGGCGCGGCCCGCGACCGCGAGCTCGAGCTCCCGGTCGGCTGCGGAGGGCAGACGCGGAATCCATCCGCCGGCCATGATCACGGCGTCGCAGTCGATCGTGCGACCGCTCGCGAGCGTGATGCGTTCTCGTCCGCCGGTGCGCTCGATGCGCACCGCGCGCTCGTGATGCTCGTGCACCGTCGCGCCGTCGGGAAGTGACGCGACGGCTCGGTCGAAGCACCAGACGAGGTACTCGCCGTAGAGCGCCCGGCTCGGGTGCGACTCGGGACGGAGCCCGCGCAGCTCGTCGAGGAACCGGGCTCCGACGCGTTCGCGCACGGGTTGCTCCGCGAAGCGCTCGCGTCGGGCCGGCGGAATCCGCTCGACCTCGCAACGCGAACGCTCGCTCGGCGCGAGTGCGTCGAGCACGAGCATGCACCATTCGAACATTGTCGGTCCCTCCACGATCGGGCCGACCGTGTCGACGCTCGTGTCGGTGAAGAGCGTGACCGCACCGGCGAACGTGTTCATGCAGAGCTCACGCGTCTGGTCGGTGCGCCACACGCGCCCCGCTCCGAACTCGGCGGCGTCGACGAGGTGGAGCTCCCACGCCTCGGCCGCCGCCCAAGCGGGCGCTTCGGCGCGCAAGCGCTCGAGCACCGAGGTGCCTCGAGGGCCGACGCCGATGACGCAGAGGGAAGCGGGTCGTGAAGATGGCATGCCTTCAGGTATACGACGGATTACTCCGACGCACCCAGTCGGATAACCCCGGCTTATGACGACGATCCCGTCATGCACATCGATTTCTTTCGGGCGAAACATTCGATCGGTCAAGCTCGAATGCATGGCGACGGAGCCCGACTCGACCTCGGGCCGACTCCCATCCCGGTTCCGAGGCATTCCCCACCCACCGGAGGGCACGCGAGTGCTTTCCCCTCCACCGAGGATGAACAATGACCAAGACACAGCGTCTCGCGGCGATCGCCGCGGCATCCGTCTCGATCCTGGCGCTCGCCGGCTGCGCAGATGGCGCGTCGGGCTCCGGCAGCGACGACAGCCCGATCGTGTTCGGCGTTTCCGGCCCACTGACCGGCAACCAGGCCGAGTACGGGAAGAACTGGCAGGACGGGTTCGAGCTCGCCCTCGAGGAGATCAACGAGGACGGCGGGATCGACGGCCGTCCGGTCGAGATCGACTTCCAGGACAGCCAGGGCGAGGCGAGCCAGGCCACGACCATCGCGCAACGATTCGTGAGCGACGAGAACATCCTCGCCGTCATGGGCGACTTCTCGTCGGCCACTTCGATGGTCGCCAGTCCGCTCTACCAGCGCGGCAGGCTCCTCCAGCTCGGCATCACGAACTCCCACCCCGACTTCACCACGACCGGCGACTTCATCTTCAGCCCCTCCGTCACGCAAGAGGTGGAGGGCCGGTTCATCGAGAACGGTGCCGCGAAGTTCGGCGACAAGCTCGCCGTGTTCTACCTCAACACCGACTGGGGCAACGCGGCGTTCGACGTCTTCCGGGACGAGGCGGAGACCAACGGCCACGAGATCGTCTACTCGACCCCGGTCGAGGAGGCGTCGACGGACTTCAAGCCGCAGCTCGTTCAGGCACGCGACGCCGGCGCCGACGCGGTCGTGTTCTACACGTACTACTCCTCGACCGCCCTGCTCGTGCAGCAGGCGGAGCAGGTCGGCCTCACCGACGTGCCGTTCGTCGCCGTGGGCTCGAACTATTCGCCGGAGTTCCTCAACCTGGCCGGAGCTTCGGCCGACGGCGTCTACACGGAGACCTCCTTCTACCCTGAGACGGACGACCCCGCGGTGGACGAGTTCGTCGCCGCATTCACCGAGAAGTTCGACACCGAGCCGAACCTGTTCGCCGCCTTCGCGTACGACGGCCTCAAGCAGCTCGCCTGGGCTGCCGAGCAGGCTGAGACGCTCGACCGAACGGGCATTCGCGATGCGCTGCGCGATGGCAAGGACATCCCGAGCATCATCTACGGCGACGCCGAATACAACGACGAGCGTCGTATCGACGACCCGAAGTTCACGTGGCTCGTGGTCGAGGACGGCGCGTTCGTCCAGACCGACGACCTGTAGTCAGCCCTCGCGGGCGGGGGTGCCCGACGCGCTCCCGCCCGCCCACCGATCCACTCGCCACAGGAAGGACATCCAGTGCTCGATCTGTTGTTCGCCGGGCTCGTCAACGGCAACGCGTACGCACTCGTCGCCCTCGGCCTCTCCCTCGTCATCGGCGTCGCAAACGTCGTCAACTTCGCTCACGGCTCGCTCTTCGCGGTCGGAGCGATGACCGGATGGTTCGTGACCTCGAACCTCGGGCTGCCGCTCTGGGCGGGCGCGCTCGCCGCGATCGTGGTGACCGCCCTGCTCGGCTATCTCATCAACCTCGTCGCCGTGCGACCGTTCGCCGGACGCGCGCCGATCGCTGCGGTGCTCTCGACGATCGCGGTCATGATCATCCTCGACAACCTCACGCAGATGGTGTTCGGGCCGCAGGTGCGACGCTTCGACTCCGGTCTGCCCGACGCGACGTTCCAGGTCGGCGGACTCAGCGTCGGCCTCATCGACCTCATCATCCTCACCACCGGCGTGACCCTCATGGTCGTGCTCGCGCTCGGCCTGCGATTCACGAAGATCGGTCGTGCCATCCGGGCCACGTCGCAGGACCGCGAGGCGGCCGAGCAGATGGGCGTGCCCACGGCCCGCGTGCAGTCGATCGCGTTCATGGTCGCGTCCGGTCTCGGAGGTCTCGCAGGCGTGCTCGTCGCGGCGTACTTCACGACCATCGCTCCGACGCAGGGGTTCCAGATCGGCCTCGCCGGCATCGCGGCGGCCACCCTGGGCGGGCTCGGATCGCTCCTCGGCGCCGTCGTCGGCGGCCTCGTCCTCGGCGTGGTCGAAGCGTTCGGCGTCGGCCTGTGGGGTGACTCCGTACGGCAACTCATCACGTTCGGCGTGCTCCTCGCAGTGCTGTGGATCCGCCCCGAGGGTCTGTTCGGCAAGAAGGCGATCAAGCGCGAGCCGCTGAGCGGCACGTTCTTCTCGCAAGCGCGGCCCATCATCATGAAGCGCTGGCAGGTCGCGGTACTGATCGCGCTCGCGATCGTGCCGGCGATCCCCGGGCTCTTCAACGGCTACACCGTGCAGATCGGCATCCAGGTGCTCTCCTTCGCGATGATCGCCCTGTCGATGACCATCATCGGCGGCGCCGCGGGCCAGCTCTCGCTCGGCCAAGCGGGTCCGGTGGCGATCGGTGCCTACACGGCCGCACTGCTCACGCGGGACCTCGCGATCCCGTTCACAGCCGCGCTCCTCATCGCGGGACTGGTCTCGGCGGTCATCGTGACGCTGCTCGCCGCCCCGAGCTGGAAGCTGTCCGGCCACTACCCGGCGATCGCCACGCTCGCGACCGGCGCAGCGATCTCCGCCGTGATCCTCGTCGCCGAACCGCTCACCGGCGGCGGAAGCGGACTGTCGCTCATTCCGCTGCCCGAGATCCTGGGATTCCAGTTCAACTCGACCACCTCGCTCTACGCGCTCGGGCTCGGCATCCTGCTCGCGATCATCCTCGTCGTGCACCGACTCGGGACGTCGCACCTCGGCCTCTACTGGCGTGCGACCCGCGACGACGAGATCGCCGCCCGATCCGCGGGCATCGCGACGCCGCAGTACAAGTCGCTCGCCTTCGGCATCGGCGGCTTCATCGCGGGCGTCGGCGGCGCGTTCTGGGCAGCGCAGTTCGGGTACGTCGACCCTAAGATATTCAGTCCCAACCTCTCGTTCCAGATCGTCATCATCGCCGTGCTCGGCAGCATGCTGCGCCCCTTCGGCGCAGTACTCGGGGCGATCGTGCTCGTCGGCGGACTCGAGCTCTTCCGTGCCGCGGCCGAGACTCGTCTGCTCGTGTACGGGCTCGTGCTCCTGCTGCTCGTGCGCTTCCGGCCGCAGGGCCTCTGGACCCTTCCCCTGCCGCTCGCGGGCCTCGTCCGCCGGATCACCGGGCGCACTCCGAGACCGGACGCGCCGAGCGCGATCGTCCCGTCCGTCAAGCTCGCCGGCTCGCTCGCCCCGACCACCTCCGCCGACACGCCGAGCCCCATGCCCGACGGCGACGGCGCGGCATCCGCCCCCACCACACCCAAGGAGGTGCACGCATGACCCGGCTCCTCGACGTCACCCGGCTCACCCGCTCGTTCGGCGCGCTCGTCGCGGTCGACGCCACGACCTTCCACGTCGACGACGGCGAGGTCGTGAGCATCATCGGCCCCAACGGCTCGGGCAAGACGACGACGATCAACCTCTTGAGCGGTGAACTGAAGCCGGATGCCGGTCGCGTCATGTTCGGCGGTGAGGACATCGCCGGGCGCGTCCCCGACCGCATCGCGCGCAGCGGCATCCGCCGGACGTTCCAGAACGGTCGAGTGTTCGGCAACTGCACCGTCGAGGAGAACGTGCTGGTCGGCCAAGTCCCGCTCGCGACCGCCTCGGCTCCGCTGCCCGTACTGCGCCGGCTTCCCTTCGCACGGTGGGTGGCGCTCATCACCGAGACCGTGCTTGCGATCACCGGCACGCCCGCCCTCCGGCGCGAACATGCCGCCCTCGAGGAGGGCGTGACCGAGCAGATCTCCCGGTTCTCATCGCGACTGGCCACCCGGCGCGACCACTTCGCCTGGACGCTTTCGTACGCAAACCGGCGCCGTACCGAGATCGCCCGCGCGCTCGCGTCCGCGCCGACGCTCCTCCTGCTCGACGAGCCGACGGCCGGCATGAACACCTCGGAGACGAACGAGGTCATGCAGCAACTGCTCGAACTCAAGGCGCAAGGACAGACGATGCTCATCGTCGAGCACAAGCTCGACCTCGTCATGACCGTCTCCGACCGGGTGATCGTGATGGACCACGGCGCCATCATCGCGAACGGAACCCCCGCCGAGGTGCAGAACGACGAACGCGTCATCGAGGCCTATCTCGGCAAGCGCCGCGGCCGCATCGCCGCACAGACTCACGATCTCGAGTCCGCCGTGCTCGGAACGGAGAAGACCGCATGAACCAGCTCGCGAACGTCGCCGAGCCGCTGCTCGACTTCCGCGACGTCAATGTCTACTACGGGCACTTCCACGCGCTCCGCGATGTCTCGTACACAATCGGTCGCGGCGAAATCGTGTCGCTCCTGGGGGGAAATGCGTGCGGCAAGTCCACCACGATGAAGACGATCCTCCGGCTCGTGAAGCCGAAGAGCGGCGACATCCGCTTCAAGGGCGAGAGCACGCTCAAGGCCTCCACGGCCGAGATCGTGCGACGGGGCATCGCATCGGTGCCCGAAGCGCGGCGCGTGTTCCCCGAGATGACGATCGAGGAGAACCTCCTCGTCGGGGCGTACACCCGCGGTGACGGCCGAGCGAAGATCAAGCAGAGCCTCGCGCAGCAGTACGAGCTGTTCCCTCGCCTCGCGGAGCGGCGTTCGCAGCAGGCGGGGACGATGTCCGGCGGCGAGCAGCAGATGCTCGCCTTCGCACGGGCACTCATGTCGGGGCCGGAGCTCATCTGCATGGACGAGCCGACGATGGGCCTCGCGCCGATCGTCGTCGAGCAGGTGCTCGAGACGATCCAGCGCATCAACCACGAGCTCGGCATCGCCGTCTTCATCGTCGAGCAGAGCGCCGAGCTCGCGCTGTCGATCGCACATCGCGGCTATGTGCTCGTGAACGGCGTCGTGCGGCTCTCCGGGCCGGCCGCCGAGCTGCTCGCCAACCCCGAGATCCGAGAGGCGTATCTCGGTCACGCGAACGCCCCCGCGGATTCCGCCGCCGCGGCATCCGCCAGCCCCGCCTCCAACGAAAGGATTGCCCGTGCCGGCCACTGACACCCTCTTGCCCGCCGACGTCATCGACCACCTCGTCGGCATCGCCCCCGGCGACCCGCTCGACGCGGTGCGCGACAACCGCCCCGAGGCGCGCGAACACGTACAGGGCAGCTTCCTCGCCCTGTTCGCGCCCGCTGACGCCTCGGCCGTCACACTTCAGGAGCGCTACGCTATCGGCGCGTTCGTCGCGGCACTGCACGGCGTGGACGCGGCGGTCGAGTTCTACAGCGAGCTCCTGCTCGCCGGTGAGCCGGCAGGCTCGGCGGCGCTCGACGTGATCCTCGCCGAGGCCGCCCACGCGAAGGCGTTCGGCCCGTACGGGGCGTTCCGCGGTCCGCTCGCCGCCGAGACGGTGGTCGGGCCCGAGTACGCGGTCGACGATCTCGCCGGCGTGTACGTGCTCGGCGACCGGCTCGCATCGGCGATGGAGTTCGCGCACTTCCTCGTGTTTCACCCTCGCGACGCGTCGCGTGAGCGGTTGCAGCAGCTGCTCGACGGCGGCTGGAGCGTCGACGCGATCGTCACCCTCTCCCAGCTCGTGGCCTTCCTGACCTTTCAGATCAGGGTGGTCGCCGGCCTCAACGCATTGAAGATCGACCTGGAAGGACGCCGCCCGTGAACGAGCGCCTCGCCCCATCCGCCACCATCACCGAGCCCGAGCGATTCACGCAGGACATGCTGAACTGGCGCACCTGGCTGCCGCCGCTCGACGAGGAGGACCTCACCGAGGAGCACTACGAGGCCCTCGTGCAGCGCAGCCGCGCGAAGAACGAGTACTTTCGGCTGCTCGCGAGGGATGCGGCGATCCTGCGCGAGCGCACGAAGACTGACAACGACATCTTCTACAACACGAAGCAGGGTCTTCCGCGCGCCGATCGAGAGATCGCTGCGACCGCGGCGAGCCGGTACAACGGATGCATCTACTGCGCCTCGGTGCATTCGGGTTTCGCGTCGCATCACTCGAAGCGACGCGACGACGTGCAGCGCCTCCTCGACGAGGGCGTGAGCGTCCAACTCGATCCGAGATGGACGGCGATCATCCGCGCCGCGGCCGCGCTCACGGCGACACCCCCGCGTTTCGGTCAGGCGACCCTCGACGAGGTTCGCGCGGCGGGCCTCGACGAGCTCGAGATCCTCGACGCGATCATGTCGGGCGCGTTTTTCAGCTGGGCGAATCGGCTGATGCTCGCGTTGGGGGAGCCGACGTACTGAACACGCGCGCTCGGCGCGCGACGTGCGACGGGCGGAGCATCTTCCACGCTGCGCCGTCGAGCGCGGCGAGGGTCGCGAGCGTCGCGCGGACGGCTCCCGTCGAGACCGCGGACTCTGGCGCGATCACGTGGATCTCGCGGTTTGCGTGCGGATTCAGCCGCCGCACCACTGCGCCCTTCGGGATCGCCGCGGTGCCGAGTGACAAGCGCGGCAGCACGGCGATCCCGAGGCCCCGCGAGACCATCCCGAGCGCGGCGATGAAGTTGTCGGTCTCGAGCGTGATGTTCGGTTCGTAGCCGACCGCCGCACACACGTCGACGACGTGCCCGCGGCACCGGGGGCATCCGGCGATCCACTCATCGTCCTGGAGTGCGATGAGGTCGACGATGCGCTCGTCGGCGAGCGGATGGCCCTCGGGGAGGATCAGCAGCATCTGGTCGAGGAACAGGGTCTTCACCCAGAGGCCCTGGCGGTGCAGCGCGTCGAGGTCGAGCGGCTCGCTCGGGTACGAGGCGATGATCGCGACGTCGCACTGTCCGTCGAGCACGAGCTGGGTGGCATCCGGCGGTTCGGCCTCGGTGTAGCTCATGGAGATGCCCGGCCGGGACTCGCGCATCGTGCTGAGGAGCGTCGGCACGATGGTCGACGACGCCGACGGGAAGCCGGCGAGCGAGACGCGGCCGGCGTTGAGCGACGCGAGCCCCGTGATCTGCGTCGACGCGTGGTCGAGCGCGTCGGAGATCTGCGGGGCGATGTCGGCGAGCACCTGCCCTGCCTCCGAGAGCCTGATCGTGCGGCCGGTGCGCACGAGCAGCGGCACGCCGAGGCGCGTCTCTGCTCGCTGCAGATGCTGGCTGATCGCCGGCTGGCTGAGCCCGAGCGCCCGGGAGGCGCCCGTGATCGATCCGGTCTCCTCGATGGCGCGGATGACGCGGATGGTCTGCAGGTCGATGTCGAGCCGGCCGGGGCCGGTCGGGGTCTGGGCCATCGCTGACCTCCGGGTTGCGGGCGGAGGTGCGACTCTACTCGCGAGACGTGTCTGAGCGGTTACGCCGCGGTGGGAGATGTCCGTGACTCAGTCACCCGACCAGCGGATAAGCAGGGAGTCGGGTCAGATCGTCAGGGGTGAGCGTCCCGACTTGGCGGGTAGTGCGTGGGGTGATTGCGCGGTCCATGCCGCCGCGCGCAAGTGCCCGGGCGACTCTGCATCTGCGGTCCGCGTGCGAACGTCGGCGACTCATACTCCGGCGTGTTCCAGGGGCTAGCGATTCGTATCGAATGTCGCGACCCCTCCTCGGCACGTTAATGCTGTGTAAAAAGAAGCTCTACGGCTCGTCGGTGACCCTGAGGTGCGGTTACCGTGATCCGACCAGTTGATACGTATCGACGTTCCATCGAATCGAGGATCGACCCCAGCCCCGCAGTGCAGGTGCTCGACGGTCGTCCTCACCCCTACTGAAGAGGACTCGGAACATGACCATCTTGAAGCAGCCTCGACGTGCCGTGATGGCCGCGTCGATCGTCATCGTCGGCATCGCGGGGCTCGCCGCCTGCAGCGCGCCGCCCTCCCAAGGTTCGTCTGCAGACTCCATCACCGTGTGGACCGGACTGCCGTATGACAGCTTCCAAGTACCGAACACCGAGAACTTCGAGCGCTGCGAGGAGGAGACCGGCATCTCGGTCGAGCTGCAGGACTTCCCGCCCGGCGAGCTCACCGGGAAGGTGCTCCAGGCCGCCACCTCGAACGACCTGCCCGATCTGCTCTACCTCGAGGGCACCGACCTGACACGGGTGGCGGAGACCGGTGTGCTGACCGACCTCGCCGACTACGACATCACGGCAGAGGGCTACGACGCGAAGCTCCAGCAGATGGGAACCTACGACGGCACCCTCTACGGCGTCGCGCCCGGCGTGAACACGGTCGGCATGTTCTACAACAAGGGGATGTTCGCTGAGGCGGGTGTCGAGGTGCCGACGACATTCGCCGAACTGCGCGACGTCGCCGCGAAGCTCACCACCCCCGACCGGATGGGCTTGGCCCTCTCGGCTGGCTCCGGCGCAGGTCCTTACGTCTTCCTGCCGTTCCTGCTGAGCGCCGGAGGCGATCCTTCAGACCTGACGACACCCGAAGCGGCTGAGGCGCTCCAGCTCTGGAAGGACCTCGTCAGCGACGGAAGCACCTCGTCGTCGGCGGTCACCTGGGACTGGGACGCACAGGACTACTTCCGCGAGGGTAAGGCCGCCATGGTCATGTCCGGATCCTGGTTGTTCAACGAGGCCGAAGGCCTCGGCATCGACCTCGGCGTCTTCCCGATTCCGAGCCCGGACGGCTCGGGCCCGTCGCGATCGCCGATCGGTGCGGAACTGTGGACCATCCCGGTGACGGATGATGCGCACCAGGCCGCGGCCGCCGAGGTGCTCTCCTGCATCACGAACGACGAGAACGCGCTGATCATGGCCGAGCAGTCCCGCCGTACCCCCGGCGACACCTCAGTCGGCGAAGACTACGCGGCGGAGTTCCCCGAGGAGGCGCCGCTCGTCGCGCTCATCCCCGACTCGTACCTTCGCGACCCCGAGCTGAACGGCAAGCAGACCGAGCAGCTCACCTACGCGATCCAGGATGCGATCGCGAACGGGACCGAGCCCGAGGAAGCCCTCGAGAAGGCCTCCGAGCAGTAACCCCGGACGGGGGCTGGGGGCGTCGTCCATCGCCCCCAGCCCCGGACAGATGGCGCTCGCCGAGCGCCGAGCAGACCTGAGGAGCTTGCCCCATGGCCGCGATTACGACTTCGCGACGGATGACGACCGCACGACGAGAACGGTTGGGCTACCTGCTGTTCGTGGTCCCCGCCTTCCTGTACATCGTGTTCTTCTTCGGGTACCCGCTCGTGAAGAACGTCTGGATGGGTTTCGTCGACTTCCGCACGTCGACGTTCATCAACGGGCACGCACCGTGGGTGGGCGTGGCCAACTACGCCGAGGTGCTCAGCGACCCGGTGGTGCCGCTCGCGACATGGAACACGATCGTCATCACCGTTGCGACCGTCGTCGCACAGCTCGTCATCGGTCTCGCTCTCGCGACGTTCTTCGCCAAGCGATTCGCTGGAAGCCGGTTCTACTCGAGTTCGATGCTGCTGCCGTGGCTTCTGCCATTGGTCACGACGGCGGCGGTCTGGAGGTGGCTCCTCCAGGAGCGCGGTCCGCTCATGACCCTGCTCGCACCGCTGGGCGTCACCGGCTCGCCGCTCGCCGACCCCGATGTGGCCCTCATCGCCATGATCATCGTCAACATCTGGCTCGGCATCCCCTTCTACGTCATCATCCTCGGCGCGGCGCTGCAGGGCGTCCCATTGGACCAACTCGAGGCCGCACAGCTCGATGGCGCCGGCCGGTTCGGCCGCTTCTGGCACATCGTGCTCCCGAGCATCCGCCCGCAGGTACTCGTCGCGGCGACGCTCAGCGTCATCTACACACTCAAGATCCTCGAGCTCCCGCTGATCCTGACGGGCGGCGGTCCGGCCAACGCGACGCAGACGCTCGGCACAGTCGCGTACACCCTCTCGTTCAAGCAGTTCGAATTCGGTCAGGGCGCGGCAGTCGGCAACCTCCTCATGCTCATCACGCTCGTGGTAGCGATCGTGTACGTGTACTTCGGTGCCCGCAAGGAGGAACGATGAACACGCGCGCACGGGTTCGCAGCGGCCTCAGTTCCGCCGTCGGAGCACTCATCCTCGCCGCCATGCTCTATCCGATCTTCTGGCTGGTCAGCGCATCGCTTCAGCCGGGGGCGACAGCGGCATCGGTGACACCGATCCCGCTCCCGTCCTCGCTCGATGCGTACGCGGAGGCGTTGAGCGACCAGTTCCGCAACATCGTCATCAGCCTCACCGTCGCCGTCGGCACGGCGGTACTGACGGTGGCGATCGCTGCACCCGCGGCGTTCGGGTTGTCGCGGCTCCGTTCACGATTCGTCGATGTGGTCCTGATCACGCTCTTCATCGCTCAGATCGTGCCGCCGATCGTGTTGTCCAACTCGCTCTACACCGTGTTCCACACGCTCGGCCTCTTGAACACGATCTTCGGCCTCATCCTGGCGAACGCCTCGAACACGCTGCCATTCGCGATCCTGCTGCTGCGGTCGTTCATGCGGGATCTCGACCCAGAACTCCTCGAGGCAGCACGACTCGATGGCGCCAGCGATCTGCGGACCTTCCGCTCGATCGTGCTGCCGCTGAGCCGCAACGCACTCATCACTGCGGGAATTTTCGGCTTCCTCGCCGGATGGGGCGACTTCCTCTTCGCCCTCACGCTCACGACAGGATCCGATCTGCGAACCATGACGATCGGCATTTACCAGTACATCGGATCACCGAACGTCGATTGGTCGACCGTGATGGCCGCCGGCGTGCTCGCATCCATCCCCGCCGTCATCTTGCTGCTCCTCCTGCAGCGCCATCTCCGAGCCGGCCTCGCCGCCGGGTCGGGCAAGTAATCGAGAAGGAACTCCGTGACCGACATCTCCACTGCCTCAACTGCGACCGTCGTCGACGACGGGGCGGCCGCCCGATCGACCGACTGGTGGCGCTCCGCGGTGATCTACCAGATCTACCCGCGCTCGTTCGCCGACGCCAACGGCGACGGGATCGGGGACCTGCCCGGGGTCACCGCGAAGCTCGGTGAGCTGGCCGAGCTCGGCGTCGACGCCATCTGGCTCTCGCCGTTCTACACCTCGCCCCAGAACGACGCGGGCTATGACGTCGCGGACTACGTCGACGTGGACCCGGTCTTCGGGACCTTGAGCGATTTCGACACCCTGCTCGAGACCGCGCACAGCTTCGGAATCCGGGTGATCGTAGATCTCGTCCCCAACCACTCCTCGAGCGAGCATGACTGGTTCCGGCAGGCTCTCCTGGCCGGCCCGGGCAGTGATGAGCGCCGCCGATACATCTTCCGTGACGGGCTCGGCGAGGGCGGCGACCTCCCGCCCAACAACTGGCAGTCGTGCTTCGGCGGACCGGCATGGACCCGGACGGTGGACGCCGACGGCGCCCCGGGCCAGTGGTACCTCCATCTGTTCGACTCGACCCAGCCCGACTTCGACTGGAACAATCGCTGGACCAGGGATCGTTTCGTCGAGATCCTCCGCTTCTGGCTCGACCGCGGTGTCGACGGTTTCCGGGTCGATGTCGCCCATGGTCTGGCGAAGGCCGATGGCCTGCCCGACTACGAGGCCGACCCCGATGACTTCTTCCAGCCGACCCCGTACTGGGCGCTCGACGCCGTGCACGAGGTGTATCGGGAGTGGCGGGGAGTGCTCGAGCAGTACGGGCCCGATCGGATCCTCTGCGCGGAGGCCTGGGTCTCGCCGCTGGCGCGATTGGCCGAGTGGGTCCGGCCCGATGAGATGCACCAGGCCTTCAACTTCGAGTTCCTCGCCGCCGGTTGGGACGCGACGAGGCTGCGCAAGCTCATCGCCGACTCCATCGACGCGTTCGGCGCCGTCGGTGCGCCGAGCACCTGGGTGCTCTCGAACCACGACGTCGTCAGGCACGCGACTCGCTTCGGTTACGAGAATGACGCGGTTCTCGTGCACGGCATCGGTCCGAAGACGCTCGACGTGCTCGATGCGCGAGGCGGACTCCGACGTGCTCGCGCGGCCACCGCGCTCATGCTGGCTCTGCCGGGGAGCGCGTACCTCTACCAGGGCGAGGAGCTCGGACTGCCCGAGGCGATCGACATTCCCGATGAATCCCGCCAGGATCCGGCGTTCGCCCGAACCGGCGGAGAGCGCTACGGACGCGATGGTTGCCGTGTGCCGATCCCGTGGGAGGCATCCGCGCCGGCGTTCGGGTTCAGCCCAACGGGAAGGAGCTGGCTCCCTCAGCCGTCGACGTGGGCATCGTTCGCTTGGGATCGCCAGCGTTCGGATGCGCACTCGACACTGACGTTCTATCGTGAGGCGCTCGCCGCTCGCCGTGCCCACCGGCTCGGCAGCGGCGAGTTCGAGTGGGACGATCGCGTGAGCGGCGACGTGCTCGCATTCGTCGTCGGTGACATCCTGGTGGTCGCCAACCTCGGTTCGACCCCGGTGGAGATTCCAACGGGTGAGCCGGTGCTCTCGAGCGCGGACCTCGAAGACGGCCGTCTGCCTGGCGACACGACGATATGGTTGTCGGTAGGGCCCGACGCGCTCGCCGGAGGCCGGGAGGGGCGATGACCGAGTCGAAGGGGTCGCGGCGGGTCTCGATGACGGATGTCGCACGGCGTGCCGGCGTGTCGCAGAGCACAGTCTCCTATGTGCTGAGTGGATCGAGATCCATCTCGGATCGAACCCGGAAGGCCGTGGAGCGCGCGATCCAGGAGCTCGACTTCACGCCGAATGCTGCGGCGCAGGCACTGCGCGGGGAGCGAAGTGACACGCTCGTGCTCTCCTCGCCTGCGGACGACGCGTACAACGACGACACGGTGGGCGTCTACTACCTGGAAGTGGCGGCGGCGGCGCGCAGGGCGGGATGCGATCTGCTGCTTGCGACGGACGCGGCGGACAGCGGAGCCGCACTCCACCGGATCACGGCGAGTAAACGCGCCGATGCGGCCATCCTGATGTCGGTCATCGCGACGGACCCTCGCGTTCGGGCGCTCGAGCGCAATGGCACCCCCGCGATCGCAATGGGAGACCCGACGCCGTTCAGTTCCATGCCATTCGTCGACTACGACTTCACCGCCGACGGGAGGTTGGCCGTCGACGCACTTGTGTCGTGGGGCCACCGGTCGATGGTGTACGTCGCGTTCACCGACGACGAACTCGATGAGGGTCTTCTTTACGCGGAGCGTGGCATCGAAGGTGTTCGGGCAGCCGCGGAGCGGGCAGGGGCCCATGTGCACGTCATGCGATCTTCGAGGGACGTCGGGGAGCAGGCTCGGCGTCTCGATGCGCTGCTCGATGCCGATCCGCGGCCGACGGCGCTTCTCTGCTCGTACCTGTCGGGGTTCGATCGCGCTCGGGGCCAGTTCCTCGCACGGCACCCAGAAGTCGATCCGGGTCGTTCGGTGATCGCGCTCGGCACGACCGGGCGCTCTGGAGGCCCGGGTGCCGACTCGACCAGGACGGTTCACTCGGTTCGCGACATCGCGGAGACAGCGGTGCGCATGGCGCTTCTCGCCTCGACGGGGAAGCGGTCACCATCGCTCAAGCTGGTCCCCGACTTCGAGGTGCTCGGCGCCTGAGTCGGAGCGTCAGGCGGTCGGGGAATCGGGAGCCGAGCTGTAAAGCTCCGCGGATGCCCGCGGGCGCTGACGGATGCCAACGGCGGACTTCCGTCATCGGGGCGCTCGCCCCGGCGCGGCCTTCCGGCGCAACGACGGCGGTGGGGGAGTCAGAGTTCGATATGCACGACTTGCCAGATGTTCGGAGCGGGAAGGATCACGACGGCGTGGTCGCCCTCGAGGCGAACAGGGAGGTCGATGAGCCGCGGCTGTGCGTCGGGGTCGGCGACGCGCACCCGTGGCATTCGTCCGCGAACCAGACGGAAGCGCAGGGTGCCCTCACCGGGCGACTCGGGCTCGGCGCGCGGCGCATCCCAGAGGGTGTCGGACTGGCCGCGGAGGTTGATCAGGTGCATCACGAGCCCGTGCGACGTGCTCGTGATGCGCCGCCAGACGGATCCGGCGATCGGGTCACCGGTCACCGGGGTCTCGACGTACGACACATCGAGGTCGCCGTTGTAGTCGCCGGCGTACGACCCGGTGACCTCGACGATCGCCGGGTCCTGCAGGAGCGCGTCGTGCTCGACGAGGAAGTCGTACCACCGGGCGAGCAGGTGGAGTGTCTGCGGCTCGGCCTCGTGGTTGCGAACGTAGTAGGGATCGACGAGCAGGCGCCCGGCCTCGCCGGCGAGCAGCTGCGTGGCCCCGTGCGAGAAGAGGGTCGCCATCGTGAGCGACGTTGCGCGGTCGGATGCCGCAGCATCCGCTCGGTCGTAGACGTGTTGGTACGCGGCGATCACGACGGGCTTGCCCGAACCGGCCGCGCGCGCCCGGGTCACCACCGCGGCGAGCGAGCCGAGCGTTGTCTGCGGCTCCCACACTTCGATGTAGACGGCGTCTTGCGGTGCGCCAGCGGTGCGCCAGGTGGGGAAGTCGTTCACGTTGTTGAAGATGAGCCGTGCCTCGGGCAGCGCATCGCGCACCCCCTCGATGCCTCGCACGAACGACTCGCCCACGTCGACCGAGCGCCCGTCGGGCGAGGCGGCGAACTTGGGGTATCCGTACTGGTCGAGGTGGAACCCATCGAACCCGATCTCAGTGACGGCACGCGCCAGCTCGCCGCGGAAGTGATCGAGCCACGGCCGCGCAGCAGGGTCAACGAGGAAGAGGAAGTCGCCGAGGGCATACGGCTCTCCGCTCGGCGCCAGCAGTGCGTGCTCACTCCAGGCCTCCCACTCGTTCGGGCCGACGGCGTAGACCGCGGCGTAGCCGTAGGCACGCGACCCGGCGCCCTGCACCGCGCCGACGAGGTCGCGCACGGTCGCGAGCGAGATCGGCTGGCCGAGTGCGTCGTCGTACTCCTCTCCGCCGCCGAGCAGCTCGGCGTGCCGGTACGCCCAGTCATAGAACTGGATGCCGTTCAGGTGCAACCGCCGCGCGAAGCGAGCGACGGCCGCCGTGTCTTTGCCCGGCCGGTAGCTCGCGACGAAACCGTACCGCAAGCGGGCGTTCTGGTCGCGCGCGACCTCGACCGCCGTGCGTGCGACGACGCTGTCGCCGATCTCGAGCTCGATGCCGTAGCCGCCGCGATCGAGGCCCTCGAGCAAGCGGATGCCGCGGCCGGCGCCCTCCTCGCGATGCACGAGTTCGCCGAGGCGCCACACGCTCAGCGTGCCGGTGACGCCGTCGTCGGCGCCGATCTCGATGCCGACGGGCTCGCCCATGGCGAACGAGGCACGGGTGGGCAGAAGAGTTGGTGAAGGCATGATCATCCTTTGACGGCGCCGGCCGTGAGGCCCTGCACGAAGTACCGCTGGAACACGAGGAAGACGATGATGACGGGGATGATCGCGATAGCGGATGCCGCGAATACGAGCCCCCACTCGGTGGCGTTCTGCCCTTGGAAGAGCTGGATCGCGACCGGCAGCGTGAGCTTGTCCTGATCGGTGATGATCGTGAGCGCCCACGCGAACTCGTCCCAGTTCGCGAGGAAGGTGAAGATCGTCGCGGTCGCGAGGGCGGGCTTGGCGAGAGGGATCGCGAGCCGCCAGTACCGCGACCACGCGGATGCGCCGTCGATCTGCATCGCCTGGTCGAGCTCGGCCGGGATCGCTTCGAAGAAGCCGCGCAGCAGAAAGGTGTTGAGTGCGAGGGTGCCGGCAACGTAGAACACGATCAGCCCCACGAGCGAGTCGAGGAGATGCAGCTGCTTCGCGAGCACGAACTGCGGCACGATGAGCATCATCGCGGGCACGATGAGCCCGATGAGGAGGATCCGGAAGATGAGCTCCCGGCCGCGGAACTTGAAGCGGGCGAACGCGAACGCCATCATCGAGCTGATGAGCACCGACAGCACCGTGGAGATCACCGTGACGATCGTGGAGTTCAGGAAGTAGAGCCCGAAGTTGTGGCTCGTGAGGACCTGCTCGTAGTTCGCGGTCGTCGCCGGGTTCGGGATGAACTCGGGTGGAATCGTGAGCACGTACGCCTGCGGCTTGAAACTCGTCGACAGCAGGTAGATGAATGGGGTGACCATGATGATCGCCCCGACGGCGAGCACGACGTAGCGGAAGACGGCGGCAAGCGGCATCCGGCTCATGCGTAGGCCTCCCCTGAGCGGTCGCGGAAGACGCGGAGCTGGACGATGGCGAGCACGAAGACGACGATCGCGAGGATGACCGAGAGCGCCGAGCCATAGCCGAAGTCGAGGAACTCGAAGGCCTGCTGGTACATGTACGTGAGGAGCACCTCGGTCTGCCCGCCCGGGCCGCCGCCGGTCATCACGAGCACCGAGGTGAAGACGTTGAACCCGCCGATCACGAGCATCACGACGACGAAGAGCATCGCCGGCCAGATCGCCGGGAGGGTGACCGCGCGGAGCTGCTGCCAGCGGTTCGCCCCGTCCATGATCGCGGCCTCTTCGAGCGAGCGCGGCACGCCCTGAAGAGCTGCGAGGAAGATCATCATGGACCAGCCGATGCCCTTCCAGACGCCGAGCGCACAGATTGCGATGAGCGCGGTCCAGCGGTTCGCGAGCCATGACGTGGCGCCGTCGGTGACATGGAGCAGATCGCCGAGGGCGAAGTTGATCAGGCCCGCGTCGGCGAAGAGGTACTTGAAGAGGAGGGAGACGACCACCCAGCTCGTGACGACGGGCAGGTAGTACAGCGCACGGAACACCGGCTGCGCGGGGCTGCGCTTCTTCAGCAGGATCGCCACGGCGAGTCCGAGCACGATCTGCGGCGGCACGGTGAAGAGCATGTAGATGCCGCTGTTGGCCAGGGCGAGCCAGAAGCGGTCGTCCTGGAGCGCACGCACGTAGTTGCCGAGGCCGACGAACTCGCTCGTCGCGCTCGCGATGAGCTGCCAGTCGAAGAAGCTCATGTTCACGGCTTGCGTGATCGGGTAGAGGATCGCCACGGCGAAGAGCGCAACGCCGGGCGCGAGGAAGAGATAGGGCGTGAGTTTCGCTCGGGCAGCCTTGCGGGAGTGGCGCGCCCGACGGTGCCCGCCGAAGGGCACCGCGGAGCGCCCGGCCCGGCGGGGTGCCGGCCGCGCACCCGAATCCTGTTCGGGAGCGCGGCCAGCCGGGGCCAGCGGGGTGGGGAGGATCGTCACGGTCGGGACTCGTCCTACTTCGCGCCGGGCAGCAGCGGGTCGATCGCGGCGGCGGCGTTCGCGAGGGCTTCCTTCACCGAGATCGTTCCCTCGAAGGCGGGGAGCAGCTCCTCCTGGAGGATGGCGTCGACCTTCGAGGCATCCGGGATCGCGAGTCGGTTCTTGGCGGTCTCGAGCTGTGTCGCGAACGTCGCGTAGAAGGGCTCGATCTCGTTCTGTTGCGCTGCGAACTCCGGGATGACCGTCATCTGCCCGGTCTTCACCATCTCGATCTGGAACTGCTCGCTCTGCGTGAAGCGGATGAATTCCATCGCCGCCTCCTTGTTCTCGGAGCTCTGCGTCAGCACGATGTCCTCGCCGCCCACGACGCTCACCGAGCCACCGTCGCCGGCCGGCACCGTTGAGTACACGGGATCGAAGTCGGGATACTGACCCGACCAGACACCGCGCATCCACGGCCCGTCGAGGATGGTGGCGTACTGGCCGCCGGGAAGGCCGTCAGACGTCGCAGTCGCCCCCTCGTTGCCGATGATCAGGTTCGGGACAGCGTCCTGCACGTACAGGTCGACGAGCAGTTGGATGCCCGCAACGCTCTCGTCACTGTCGAGGTACCCCGTCGAGGTCGTGAGATCGGGATCGGCGATGTCGCCGCCGGCCGACCAGATCCACGGCATGATGTTCCACGCCTGCAGCTTGTTCTCGGCGAAGGCGAACGTGCCGGTGCCCTTCACCGCGTCGCCGAGGGAGCGAAGCTCGTCGAACGTCGCCGGCGGTGCTGACAGGCCGGCGGCGTCGAGGGCGGCCTGGTTCGAGACCATGACGCGCGTATTCGTGTCGAGCGGAAGCCCGTAGTACTCGCCTTCGTAGAGGTTCGTCGCGAGCACACCCGGGTAGGTGGCGTCGGCGAGCTCGTCGAAGTCCTCCATCTCCTGACTGAGCGGCACGAGCACGCCGAGCTCCGCGAACTGCGGCACCCAGCCGAGGTCGGCGCGCACGAGGTCGGGCAGCTCTTCGCCCGCTGCGCTCGTCGTGAGCTTCTGGAGCAGGCTGTCGTAGGGGATGTCCACGTACTCGACGTGGATGTCGGGGTGCTCCGCCTCGAAGGCCGGGATGAGCAGCTCGTTCAGGGCGTCCTGCTGGGTGGAGTTGCCGCCGTTGCCGTAGCTGCCCCAGAACGTGATGGTGACGGGACCGTCCGACGGCGCGTCGGCCGCGGTGCATCCGGTGACGGTGAGTGCTGCCGCGGCCATCAGGCCGACGGCGGTGATTCGTGAACGCGTCATTGCGGTTCTCCTGGTGTGAGAGATGCGGGTTGGATCCGCCGCTCGGCCGGATCGAGGTTATTTCACCACACAAAATAAGTAGCTGTCAATCGCCTCCTGAAAAGCCGAATAGCGCATAGTATGTTCATGGGACGTAGAAAGAGGCGCAGTCGATGGCATGGAGGCCGAGCGATGAGCTCTCACACGCCGTGGCCCTCGAGGTGTTGCTGCACGGTCCGCTGTCCCGCTCCGATCTCGCGCGCCGACTGCAGCTCGCCCCCGCGACCCTCACGCGCATCAGCACTGAGCTCATCGACGTCGGCCTGTTCGTCGAGATGCCCGAACTCGCCGAGAAGCGCACGGGCCGTCCCTCCATCCCGCTCGACGTGATCCCCGGCACCCATCACTTCCTCGGTGTGAAGCTCTCGGGCAACATGCTCATGGCCGCGGTCACCGACCTGCGCGCCGACCTGCTTCGCTACGAGGAGGAGCCGCTCAGGTCGCACGAACCCGCCGAGGTGGCGCGGCAGATCGCCGAGCTAGAGCGGCGGCTGCGCGACGACGGTCCGGCCGCCGCGATCGGCATCGGGCTCGGCGGCGTCGTCGTGGACGCACGCACCGTTGCGAGTGCACCGTTCCTCGACTGGCACACAGTGCCCATCGCCGAACTCGTGGAAGCGGCGACCGGTGTGCCCACCTTCGTGGCCAACGACCTCACCGCGTTCACCGAGTCGCAGCACTGGTTCGGGGTCGGCCGCGGCCACGACAACTTCGCCGTGCTCACCGTCGGCGTCGGGATCGGGTACGGATGTGTTGCGAACGGGACGTTGCTCGCGAACGACGACTCCGGGGTCGGCCTCGTCGGCCACTGGCCGTTGGACCCGTTCGGTCCCTTGTGCGCGAAAGGACACCGCGGGTGCGCCGAAGGCCTGCTTGCCATCCCGTCGATCGAGCGCGACGTGTCCATGGCGCTCGGCCGCCAGGTGACATTCGACGAGGCACTCGACCTGGCAGAGGTCGGGGAGCCGGGCGCGCGCGAGATCCTCGACGTCTCCGGACGCGGACTCGGACGGCTGATCGCAGCGGTGGCGAACCTGACCGCTCCCGACAAAGTCGTGATCGGCGGTGAAGGAGTTCGCCTCGCCGAGGTAGCCGCGGCATCCGTCCGAGACGGGATCCGCGCCGACCGGGATCCACGCGCGGGCGAGGTGGTCGTGGAACTCGTCTCAGGCGGAAACGACTCGTGGTGCCGCGGCGCAGCCGTGATCGCGATCCAGAACTACGTGCAGAAACGACGGCGGTCGCGTCGCACGTGATAGCGGAAGAGCGACGACATGGCGAGCGACGCCCCGAGCGGCTTCCGATGGACGGCACAAGGGCGCTGACCGGCTGGGGCGTCCCTAGTCCGGGAAGCGTGGGTCCGCGTCCCGGAGTTGCCAGAGGAACGCCCGGGCACGGTCTTCCGTCTCGCCGTCACGCATGTATGCCGCGATGATCTCCTCGTCGGAAGCATTCTCAACGTCGTCGAGCGTGAGAGGCGTGATCATGACGCGAGGATAACGCAATGGGCAGAAAGCTGTCTCGCCTTCGCGTGGAGGGGGCGCAATCGTCGTGCTCGGCCGGAAACGTAACATCCTGCTAACCCGAGCCCCTCTCACGGCTGGTAGCGTCAAAGCCGCCACACGTCCCATCGCCGCCAGAGTTCGGGTCTCTGCGGTTCGGGGTACATCTGCGTGTCGGCGGCGGCGGAGCAAACACACCGGGGAGCCACGTGGCCGCCGCCTGTCCTGCCGCCGGGGGGTGGCAGGCGCTAGCGGTTGCACGCGCGCCCCACCTTCGCGCGGCAATCGCGAGCTGGGTCAACGGGCGCTCCCCTCGGCGCTGGCCCGGCGGTCGTCCCGCCTTGTTCCGCCCCCGGTCGAGGCGGGGCGACTTCACGTGGTCTGGCTATCGGGCGACGCCCTCCATGTGTTGAGATCGGATAGCGTCGGACGCTACGCGATCCTGAGACGATCCCTGCCGGAAAGCTTGCTCTCGTCAGCTGAGCCGAGTACGAACGATTGGATCGCTAGGGCTGCCGCGCCGCGGCACCATTCGGCGTTGTCGCCATCCGTGAAGATAACCGGCAGGATGGCTGCGAGCGGGTTGCGGTGGTCGCTGAGGCTTCGCCTCATCTCCGACTGCGCGAGCACGGCGAGCCGGACGCCCTCGCCGCCGATGATGATGCGCTGCGGGAGGGTGAGATTGCTGATCGCCGCGATCAGCACGCCAAGGCCGCGACCGGCCTCTCGAACGATCTGACCAGCTGCGCGTTGGCCGTTTTCCGCCGCGTCCAACACTTCGTCGAAGGTGAGCTCCTCGCCGATCGCGATCGATGCCCGCCGCGCGATCGAGTCGGAATTGAGCAAGCTGGCGGCACAACCACGGTGACCCTCTTCGCAGAGCGGCCCGCTCGGATCGAGCGGCCAATGGCCGACCAAGCCGAGGCCGTGGTCTTCGTCGACGATGAGTGCCCCGTTGGCGACGAGCCCGAAGCCGGTTCCGATTCCAAGTGTGACGACAGCGAATCGGTCGTCGTCTCGGCCTGCCCCGAACCATCGTTCGTATTCCGTGAAGGCGATGACGTCGTTGTCGACGCGGGTTGGAAATCCAGTGCGCTCAGCGACAAGTGCGGCAAGCGGAACGTCGGTCCAGCCGAGGAAGCGCGCGGACATCACGTGGGTACGCTTTCGAACCCGGCCGCCGAGGCCGATGCCGACGCCTGCGATCGTGATGCCGTCGCGGACGGTGTCGATCAAATCGACGAGGGTGCCGACAACGTCGTCGGGTCGGCGTCCCGACAACGGCAGTGTCAACTGATTGAGCACTCCACCCCTGAGGTCGGTGAGCGCGCCGACCACCTCGGTTTCACGGAGCTTGATTCCGACGAAGTGACGTGACTCCGGCGTGACGTCCAGGAGGCGGGTAGGCCGGCCGACGCGTCCGTCGTTGTGCTCGCCGATGTCGACGAGAAGCCCTTGATCGATCAGCGGAGCGGTGAGACGGCTGAGCGAGCCGGCGGACATGCCCATTCGGCGCGCGAGGTCGGCGCGCGAGATCGGCCCGTGGCGCAGCACCTCGATCGCCACGGGCAACGAAGCGTCGGGGCGATCTGTCCACGCGAGTGAAGCGACCATTTGGGCCAGCATAACGGTGAATTCATGTTTTACGGATCAAATACACGGGATCGGGGCGCGAAAATCTGGCACTTGACGTCTGAATAGTTCTGAAGTAAACATAATCCCAGCCCCGACCCGGGTGGCCGATTCGACCAATGGAGTTCATGTGTCAGCACGCAATCACAGCACAGCGCGGCGCCGGCTTCTCGCCACAGCGGCCCTTGCCGCCGCCGCCACTCTCAGCTTTGCCGGATGCGCCACCGGCGGAGAATCCGACGATCAGACCTTGAAGGTCTGGTGGTGGGAGAACGACGACAGCGCCCTCTCGACCGCCTGGAGTACCGCGATCGAGATCTTCGAAGAGGAGCACCCCGGCGTCACCGTCGAGTTCGAGCTCAAGACCTATGAACAGATGCAGCAGTCAGGCCAACTCATTCTCGACTCGAACGAGGCACCGGACGTCCTCGAATACTTGAAGGGCAACGCCACCGCGGGCGTCGTCTCGAACGCGGGCCTCCTCACCGACCTCACCGATGTCGCCGAAGAGCGCGGATGGGACCTCGACAACACCGCCCAAGACGTCGGGCTCTACGAGAACGGACTGATGGGCTCGGGCAAGCGCTACGGCGTGACCAACTACGGCGAATATGTCTCCGTCTGGTACAACGCCGACGCATTCGCAGAGCACGGCCTCGATGCGCCGACCACACTCGATGAGCTCGAGTCGGTGATGCAGACCTTCGTCGACAACGGCATCACCCCACTCGCGCTCGGTTCAGCCGACTACCCCGGCCCGCACCTGCTGTACACGCTCGCACTCGCCGAGATGAACGACGAGTCACTCTCCGCATACCAGCAGTTCACAGGTGATGTGGACTGGCAAGCGTGGGAAGACGCAGCGACCCGCATGGCCGACTGGGTCGCAAAGGGATACATTTCACCCGACTCGACCGGCATCCCGGCACAAGACGCGGGCAACGCCTTCGTCGCCGGACAGTACCCACTGTTCTACTCGGGCACTTGGTGGGCCGGCAGCTTTGTCACCGACATCACCGACTTCACCTACGACCAGTTCCTCTTCCCCGCCAACGACCTGCACCCGGGATCGGGCGGCAACCTCTGGGTCGTGCCCGAGAAGGCGAAGAACAAGGACCTGGCATACGACTTCATCGAAACCACGATGCGCGCCGAGGTGCAGAACGAGCTCGGCGACCTCGGCGGCGTCCCGGTCGCCGCGGACACAGACGGGGTGACCACCGACATCGGCCAGCTCACCATCACCCGATTCAACGAACTCTTGGAGAGCACCGAGGGCGGCCTCGCCTGGTACCCGGATTGGCCCGTCGCCGGACTGAACGACATCCTCGTGCAGAACGTCACGGACCTCGTCCAGGCCAACACCACCCCCACCCAGGCCGTCGAGAACATCAAGACCGCCTACGACCAGGGCAAGGCCGACGCCGGGTTCTGATCCACAACCCGCGGGGTGGCGGCCCGCGGCATCGCGCCGCCACCCCGCGACCACGAGAGAACGCAATGACCCAACTCAGTATTGAACCCGCCGCCGCACGACGCGTCCGCAGGGAACGCCCCGCCGGGTATTACTGGTACATCGTCCCCGGGGCCGCAGGCTTCATCGCCATCGTCCTGCTGCCCTTCGCGATGAACATCTGGTACAGCCTCACCCGCTGGAGCGGCGTCGGCACACCGCAGTTCATCGGACTGGACAACTACACCCGGCTCTTCGTCGACCAGACCTTCTGGGCGTCGTTCCTACACAGCGCCGCATTCATCGTCGCGATGGCGATCATCCCCACCGCATTCGGCGTATTCATCGCCGCGGTCCTCTTCGACTACATCTCACCCCGGTTCGGCACTCGGATCGCGAGCTTCCTCCGCGCCACGTTCTACCTTCCCCAGATCCTCCCGATCGCAGTGGCAGGCGTGCTCTGGAGCTGGATGTACCAGCCTCAGTACGGCATCATCAACACGATCCTCCGGGGCGTCGGGTTGGGTGACCTTGCGCAGAACTGGCTCGGCGACTCCGACTTCGCCATCTACGCCGTCATGAACGTCCTGATCTGGCTGCAGATCGGCTACACCGTCGTCATCTTCATGGCCGGACTTTCCCGCGTCGACCCAGCACTCCATGAAGCCGCGGAGCTCGACGGCGCCGGATGGTTCCAGCGCTTCCGTGCGATCACCCTGAACCAACTGCGACCCGAGATCGCCGTGGTCGTGATCACCACCTCCGTCGCCGCATTGAAAGTGTTCGCCCCGATCTTCGTGCTCACCGGGGGCGGCCCCGGCACCGCAACGATCGTCCCGGCGTATTTCTCGTTCACCAACTTCTTCACCACCAACCGGGTCGGCTACGGAGCGGCGATCGCGACAGTCCTGGCAGTCCTGGTGACCGTCATCGCCGTCGTCCTCCTGCGCTATCAGACCCGCAACACCGAAGGATTCGAGAAATGACCGCGGACACCCTGGTACGCGAAGCAGCGAGCTCCGCAGAGCCCATCCGCCCAGCCCCGAGCGGCCGTCGTCGCAGCGCACGGGCACACCGCGGCATCAGCGGCTGGGCGGTCCTCGCAGTGCTCCTGGTCGCATCACTCCTGATGCTCTTCCCGTTCTGGGTGGCGATCGTCAACGCATTCAAACCGCCTGCGGACTACATCGCCGACGGCCCGATCTCAATCCCCACCCAGCTCGATTTCTCCGCACTCGTCAACTTCTGGAACGGCGTCGATTTCAACCAGAAGCTGTTGAACAGCGTGATCGTGAGTGGCAGCGTGGCGATCCTCGCCGCCGCACTGAGCCTGTTCAGTGCGTTCGCGATCGGCATCGGACGCATTCGCGGCCGCGTGTGGATCCTCGCCGTGTTCATGGTGGCGTTCACGATCCCGCAAGAAGCGCTGGTCTATCCGCTGTTCGTGCTCACGCGTGACCTCTACCTCTACGACACCCTTGCCGGCGTGATCGTCATCCTCGCGGTGCTGCAGTCCGCGTTCGGCACCTACATGCTCTCCTCGGTGCTCGGCGCTTTCCCGGCAGAGGTCCTCGAAGCAGCAAGAATCGACGGTGCAACCCGCTTCCAAACGCTCCGACTGATCGTGTTCCCCCTCACCCGGCCGACGCTCGCCGTGCTCGTCACGTTCTTCTTCATCTGGACGTGGAACGACTTCTTCCTGCCGCTCGTGCTACTGCCCTCCGCCGACAACCAGACCGTCTCCGTCGCGCTCGGTGCGCTCAGCGGCCAGTACACGAGCGACCCGACGGCCCTCGCCGCCGCCTCGCTGGCCGGCATCCTGCCCGCCATCGTCTTCTTCCTCATCTTCCAACGCACGCTCATGCGCGGCGTGAACCTCGGAGCCATCAAATGACCATCCTGCAGCCCGCGACCCGCCACCAGAGCCTTCGAGCGGCCGACGAATGGTGGAAGGCAGCCGTCGTCTACCAGGTCTACCCCCGCAGCTTCGCCGACTCGAACGGTGATGGCATCGGAGACATCCGCGGCATCATCGAACACCTCGATCACCTGGAGGACCTCGGAATCGATGTCGTCTGGCTGTCACCCGTTTACGCATCACCCCACGATGACAACGGATACGACATCAGCGACTACTACGCCGTCGACCCCGACTTCGGCACCCTCGAGGATCTCGACGAGCTCATCGCCGCACTGCACGCGCGCGGCATGAAACTCGTCATGGATCTCGTCGTGAATCACACCTCCGACGAGCACGACTGGTTCCGGCAATCGGCGTCCAGTCGCGAGAACCCCAAACGGGACTGGTATATCTGGCGAGATCCTCGCGACGGCGCCGAACCCAACAACTGGGCTTCGTTCTTCTCCGGCCCGACCTGGACTCTCGACGAGGTCACCGGGCAGTACTACCTTCACCTGTTCGGAAAAAAGCAACCCGACCTCAACTGGGACAACGCCGAAGTCCGTGCCGCCATCTACCAGATGATGAATTGGTGGCTCGATCGCGGCATCGACGGGTTCCGGATGGACGTCATCAGCTTCATCTCGAAGCACCCCGAGCTGCCCGATGCCCAGATCAACGACGGTGCCCGTTACGGCAACGGCATCGACTTCTACGGCTCGGGCCCCCGCATCCACGACTACCTCCAAGAAATGAACCGCGAGGTGTTCGCCGGGCGCGAGGCCGATCTGATGACCGTTGGCGAGATGATCGACGCCACACCAGAGAAGGCACGCCTGTATACCGACCCCGCACGTCATGAGCTCAACATGGTCTTCCATTTCGAGCACGTCGGTCTCGACCACGGGCCCGGCGGGAAATTCACCCCGAAGCCACTCCGACTCGTGGAGCTGAAGCAGTCCTTCGCACGGTGGCAGCGTGAACTCGCCGAGGTCGGCTGGAACAGTCTCTACTGGAACAACCACGACCAGCCCCGTGTCGTTTCGCGGTTCGGCAACGACACCGAGCACTGGTATGAGTCGGCGACGGCCTTGGCGACGGTGCTGCACCTGATGCGCGGCACGCCGTATATCTACCAAGGCGAAGAGATCGGCATGACGAACATGCCTTTCACCTCCATCGACCAGTTCCGGGATCTCGAGACCTTGAACTACTACCGAGAGGCGACAGTCGCCAGCGACGGGGCACAAGCAGCCGACATTCTTGCCGGCATCGTCCGCGGCGGACGCGACAATGCACGAACCCCGATGCAGTGGAGCGCTGAGCCGAACGGTGGGTTCACCAGCGGTGCGCCGTGGATCCCCGTCAATCCCAACCACGCCGAGATCAACGCCGCGGCCCAGCGAGCCGAGACTCGATCGGTCTACGCCTGGTACCGCCTTCTCATCGAATTGCGGCACACCGAGCCGGTCCTGATCGATGGAACCTTCGAGCTGCAGCTGCCGGATGACCCGCGGCTGTTTGCATACACCCGAACGAACGAGAGCACCGCACTCATGGTGATCGCGAACTGCTCGAACGAGCACGCACCGGTGGATGGCGCGTTGGTCGGTGCCTGGGCTAGCGCCGAGACGATTCTGGCGAACAACGTCGGTGACCACCGACTCCCGCTGCTGATGCTGCCCTGGGAGGTGGTCGTCCTCAAGCGGACTCACGGCTAAGCGGCAGCCAGCCAAGGCCGACGCTGCTGGCATCGACACAACGGAGTGTACGACCCCCATGGGTCGTCTCGAGGGGACCACCCTCACGAACGAGAGGAGCCACGATGCCCAGAACAGGGCTGCGACAACTGGCCAGAACCATCACCATCGCAACGGCGGCCACGCTGGTCGCCACCGCGGGAGCAGTCCTTCCCGCCAATGCAGAGGACGACATCGCGCCAAACGCGCCCGGGAGCACGATCGCGACCGCCAGCAGTCATGAACTGACCACTTGGTGGCATGAGAACGCCGTTGCGAATACCTCTACCCCTGTCGCCGACGATGAGGTTCGGCGCTCGGCCTTCTACGACGTCAAGGTCGCAACCACGGCCGACCCCGATGCACGCTACGACTCGTTCAGCTACATGAGCATCCCGCGAGGCGGAAAGGGCAAAGTCGGCTACACCGAAGAAGACGGCGCGGAATTCTCCTCATCCGCAGGTCTCACCATGAGCTGGTCGAGCTTCGAATACTCCGCGGACGTCTGGGTCGACGTCACACTCAAGACCGGGCAGGAGATGACCTCGGTCGATCAGGTCACGATCCGCCCGACCGACCTCGAATTCGAGAAAGTGCTCGTCGATGCATCGACGGTGCGCGTGAAAGTGCCCTACAGCCCCGACGGCTACCGATTCTCCGTGGAGTTCGATCCGCAGCTGATCACCGTATACAACACCATGGCTGGTGCAAGCGGAGAGCTGACCACGGAGGCCGACGGCAACCGTGCGATCCACACGGAACCCCAGAACTCCATGATGATCTTCGCCGAGCCGAAGCCGACGGGAGCGGATGCCGAGCGTCTCATCCCAACTCCGGAGTCGGGGTCGATCTACGCCCCTGAACCCGGGCTGGTGAACGACCTCGGCGCCGTGACCGAGGACATTATCTCCTTCGGTCCGGGGACCTACTACATGGAGTCTGACCATCACGCCGTGCTCCCCGCGAACGTGAAGTGGGTCTATCTGGCGCCCGGCGCGTACGTCAAGGGTGCATTCCGGTTCTTCCACGACACGCAGACCAACTACAAGGTCACCGGGTTTGGTGTGCTCTCGGGTGAGCAGTACGTCTACGAGGCGGACACCACCAATGGATACCAGCACAACGTCAACGACAACTGCCATGTGACCTGCGTGAAGATGCTGCAGTTCGAGTCCTCTGATGCGGAGCAGACCCTCGACATGCAGGGCGTCACGATCAACGAGCCGCCTTACCACTCCTTCGTCGTCTACGCCCATGAAGGCGCGGCGGAGGTGGGCGTCGAGCGTTTTCACATGAACGTGGAGAACTACAAGCAGGTCGGCAGCTGGTATTGGCAGACCGACGGCATCGAGCTGTACTCCGGCAGCCAAATGAAGAACACGTTCTTCCACGCCAACGACGACGTGCTGAAGATGTACCACAGTGACGTCACCATCGAGAACACCGTCATCTGGAAGAACGAGAACGGGCCCGTCATCCAGTGGGGATGGACCCCGCGCAACATCGACGGCGTGAACGTCACCAACACGGACATCATCCACAACCGCATGTACTGGAAGGACGTCAAGTACAACACCTGCATCTTCAACTCCTCATCGCACTGGGAAGACATGGGCGCGATCGACCGCGCCGACCCGAACACGACGGTGAAGAACATGCACTTCGTCGATACCAGGGTCGAAGGGATGACGAACTGCGCCATCCGGGTCTTCGCCCTTTCAGACACCGAGAACATCGACATCGACGGCCTCGAAATCGACGCATGGAACGAGCTCGACATCGACGCTCAGGCGAGTCTCCTCAAGCGCTACACCGATCCGGCAGGCACCAAGGTCACCATCGGGAATGAGATCGCCGACGGAAACGGCCTCTCCCTGCACAACTACAGAATCGGCGGTACGCCAATTCTCAAAGCCGGCGACAACTGGGCGTCCGACGAACTGGGCCGGCTGAGCTTCGATGGCGACGCCTGGGACAGTTGGAACGCCTGGAGCGATGACCAGCCCACCGGGCAGGCGCCCACCCTGCAACTGGAGAACCTGACCGACGGCTCGACCTCCACCGCGCGCGAGATCCACGTGACCGGGACCACCGATGCGCCGACCGTGACCGTGTCCGTGAACGGCGTCAAAACGACCGTCACCGTCGTCGATGGCCGTTTCGACACGCCGGTCACGCTCCCGGCGATCTCCAACCGAATCGTCGTCACCGCGACCGCGTCGAGCGGAGTGATGGCCGTCGAACGCAGAACCCTCTACGCCTTCGGCACGGAGATCGGCGCCGTTTCGGATCCAGAAGGGGACGACAACGGGCCGGGAAGCTACGTCTACCCGAGCGATGGCGCGTTCAACTCAGGCAGCCTCGACCTCACCGGCCTCGAGGTCTACCGCGACGACGACACGATCCGCTTCCTCACGTCCACCGCCGGCGTCATCAACAACCCCTGGGGCGGAAACGGCATGAGCACCCAGCGAGTCAACATCTACCTCAGCGACCGAAGCGCACGCACCACCAGCCCCCTCCTGCCCGGCACGAACACCGCCGCCGAAGGCCCCTGGTCGTACGCGATCGTCGCCGACGGCCGATACGACAACTCGAGATTCGCCAGCGGCGTCTACACCGCCGACCTCACTCGCGCCGCAGACGCGCAACTGCAGGTGATCCCCTCCGGGAAGATCATCAGCTCGGTTCCCGCCAGCGCCCTCTCAGGGATCGATCTGCGGCAGGCCGGCTACCAGGTTTCGATGTACAGCGATGCCGAAGACGGCGAAGGCGTCGGCAACGTCCGACCCGTCTACAGCGCCGCCTGCTGGCAAGGCGATGGATGCCCGAGTTTCGTCGGCCAATACCGCCCCGGTGGCGGCGCCGGCGACTGGACCGACCTCGGCGAGACCAAGGACACCGACACCGCCGATTCGAACGCCATCGACATCATCTCGGGCGACGCCCCGCAGTCGGCGGTCATGGACTGGACCCAAGGCCCTGTCGTGGTGCCCTACGTCACCCTGGACGCCGCCGAGACCGTGATCGACGTGTCCTTCAGCGTGACCAGCAACAAGGTCCGCGGATCAGAAGTGCTCACGATCACGGCGGAGAACGACGGCGAGACCCCGGTCGCCCTCGAGGCAGAAACCCCATACGGAGTCACTTATCTCGGGGACATCGACGCCGGTACGAGCACGAACTACACGATCAATACGCGCTTGCGTCGACTCCCAGCGTTCACCGTCACGGTGATAGCCACCGCGCCGGACGGAACTGAACGCACATACGAGGTGCCGTACGCCGGCTCAGGCCACCCGCCGGCTCGCCGGTAGGGCGGTCGGCGGCCGCGTGAGGAGTGCGCGGCCGCCGACCCAACCCGGGGTTGAATTTTGCCGCTGTCGGACGCGTGGGCATTCATCGTGGTCGGCGTCCCGCTCGTCGTCGGCGATCACGCTCGTCACTCCAGCGCTGAAGCGATCTTGATGACAGCTCGGCATGAGGACCGCGGCGATGCTCGGGATCGGGCTGATCGCGAAGCTGGTCGAGATTCCTCAATCACCTGCGGCGAGCCGGAGCTTCGCGGCCAACCGCGGCCAGCAGGGCTCCTAGCGAGAGGCGACCCGGCAGTCGTTACTTGATGTTCAGGAAGAAGTCCCGGACGTCCTCTGCGAGGAGCTCCGGCACCTCCATCGCGGCGAAGTGGCCGCCGCGTTCGAACTCCGACCAGTGCCTGATGTCGTATAGCCGCTCGGCCAGCGGTCGCACCGACTGCGTGATGTCGTGCGCGAATACCGCCACGCCGACCGGTACCGGGCATGGCTCGGTTCGCCGCGGAGCCTCGCGGGCCAGACGCGCCGAGGACGACGCGGTGGCGGTCAGCCAGTACAGCGAGATGTCGGTGAGCATTCGTTCGTCACTGATCTGCGAACGAGGGTCCGTCCACTGCGCGAAGCGCTCGGCGATCCAGACCAGCTGACCGACCGGTGAACCAATCCCAGCCGATTGGTCGACCGGCTCGTTGAAGCCGGGCTCGTCACCCGCGTCAGCGCGCTCGACGACCGTCGTCGCGTTGAACTCACCCTGACCCCGGCAGGCCGCGACCGGGAGCTGGCGGTGCGATCGGTGGAGGAGCGCCTCTACGCTGCCATCGATGCGGCGAGCGGGGGAATCGACGCAGGCGCCGCGATCGAACTTCTGCGGCGTCTGAGCGCCGGGGAGCCGTCGGGTGTCGCGGTCTACAATCGGATCCGGGCGAACGACGAACTCGCCGCGACGGGCAGCCGATCGGCGGTGACCTCGTGATCATCGAGCGCGCGACACGCTTGGTGCGCGCGGACGCCGCAGAAGTCCGGGGCCTCCTGCGGAGGCCGCTCCAACTGTCCGACTGAAATCCGGCGTTCACGAGCATCTCGGCCCGGCGACGGCCCTCGAGAACCATTCGTACGAACTCGTGGCCCGCGGCCTCAGGGACACCTTCCGCTACACGGCGATCCTCGAGCACCGGGTCGACATGGAGTGGGAAGTACCCGGCCCTCATGAGACCGGCAGATGGGTGCTGGAACGGGTGCCCGGCGGTACCCGGGTCGTGTACGAGTTCGAGCAGGCGGGAGAGGACTGCCTGTGGATCGAGGGGGCCGCGGATTGGTGCACGCCGATGACATTCGATCCGCGCACGTTTATTCAACGTTTATCGCTCCCAGACCGGCCGAGATCAGTCGAGCCGTCGGGTTAGCATTGAACTCGACAGCAACAAGCTCGACAAGGAATTCCTGGTCAGATCCAGATCAGCCGAGATTGAACAGCACGGGGCGTTCCCGTGAAACGAGCTGAACCACTCCGTGGTGTCGCGGGTTCGAGTCCCGCCCTCGCTACCATCAAACGGTATTGCTTCGGGTGATCCCTGACATCTGATGTTCGACCTGGCACGAGCTGGATCGCCTACCCACGCAACGTCGACGCGCTCTCCTGACGACTCGCCGGCGTCGCCCGTCTACAGCGACTCCCGTCGGATGAGCGCTGTGGGCAGCACCCGGTTGCGCTCCGTGGGATGGCCGTTGATGACCGCGAGCAGCGTCTCGGCGGCGACGCGCCCCATGTCCTCGAGAGGCTGGCGGATGGTGGTGATCGGAGGGTCGGATGTCTGGGCGATGAGGACGTCGTCGAAGCCGACGACCGACACGTCGCCGGGCACCTGGCGCCCTGCAGCCTGGAGTACCCGGATCGCACCGCTGGCCATGAGGTCGGACGAGGCGAAGACGCCGTCGAGGGCGGGGGCCCGATGGATGAGTCTCGCCATCGCCCCGGCGCCGCTCTCCATCGTGAAGTCTCCGTGAACCATGGCGGTGGTCGGGATGTCGTGGCGAGCCAGTTCGTCCTGCCACCCGCGCGTGCGGTCGATCGCGGGCTCCATGTCGGCCGGACCCGCGATGATGCCGAGCCGGCGACGGCCGGCTTCCACCAGCGCTCGAGCGGCGAGGACGCCACCACCGTAGTTGTCGGAATCGACGACGATCGCATCGGATCCGAGGTCCCCGCGTGGCCGGCCGACCCACGCGACGGGAACCGGCGAATTCGCCAGGGCTTCGACCATATGGGTGATCTCGTGCTGGAGGATCACGATCGCCCCATCGACGGCACCCGTTCGCAGGAAGCGTGGGATCCGCTCTCGATCTTCGTGGTCGGCCGGCAACAGCACCGGCTGCACTTCTCCGACCGAGAGTCCCTTCGCGGCGCCCTTGAGGACCGAGGTGAAGAAGGTGCCGCGGAGGCTGTCGAGTTCGTTGAACGCGATGACGAGACCGATCGCACCCGCCCGGCCGCCGCGTAGAACCCGGGCTGCGAAGTTCGTCTCATAGCCCAGTCGTTCCGCCTCCCGCTCGACCGCGGCGGTCATGGCGGGGTCGACATTCGTGGCACCGGCGAGGACTCGCGCCGCGGTGGCCCGCGACACGCCCGCGGCGCGTGCCACGTCGACGATGGTGGGCCGGATCATGCGTCCAATCCTACTGAGCTTGAAAGATCGTTCTCTCAGGCGGCTCGTGAGGGATCGATCTCTCCGATGGTCGGCGCCGGGGTTCAGCTGACCCGTAGGGCCCTCCGGCCCTGATACAGCCTCTGTGTTCTCGCATGCGTGCAGATCATGCTTGCCGAAACGGATGCCAGTGGTTAGTGTGTGCTTCGCGAGAGAACGTTCTCTGTGGTGAGGCGAAGCAGCCTCCACACGGTCATATTCCCCAAAGAAGAGGAGCAGTTGTGAACTATCGCAAGCTGGCGCTTCCCGTCGCAGTACTCGGTGCCATGGCACTGGCGATCTCCGGATGCAGCACGGGCGGATCCGACGCATCGGGCGATCCCAACGCCGAATTCGAGTTCTGGTCGTTCACCGGCATCGGTCAGCAGGAATCGGTCGACCGATACCTCGAGATCAATCCCGATGCCAAGGTCAAGCTCTCGGAGGTCGGCAGCACGACCGAGACGGCGACCGCGCTCACCGCCGCCCTGGCCGGCGGGAAGGTGCCCGACCTGGTCATGATCCAGAACGACGACCTTCCGAAGTTCGTCGAGAACCCCGACAACTTCATCGACCTCCGCACGCTCGGGGGTGACGATGTCGGAGGCGAGTACCTGGACTGGGTGATCGACGCCGCGACCGGGCCTGACGGCTCCGTGATCGGCATCCCCACCGACGTGGGCGGGCTCAGCTTCGCGTACCGCGCCGACCTCTTCGAGGCGGCGGGCCTCCCCACCGACCCCGAAGAGGTCGCGCAGATGTGGTCCACGTGGGACGACTTCATCGCGATGGGGGAGAAGTACACGGCGGCGACAGGCCAGCCGTTCGTCGACAACGTGGAGACATCGGTGTTCTTCTCCACCGTGAATCAGGTGAAGGAGAAGTACTACTCGCCCGACGGTGAGCTGATCTTCGACACCAACCCCGAGGTCGAGGAGGCATTCGATGTCGCCGTGCGGACACACGATGCCGGCATCAGTGCCGGCATCGCGGCATGGTCCTCCGGATGGGCGCCGGGGAAGGCGAACGGCACGTTCGCGGTGACCACCGCGCCCTCATGGATGCTCTCGGGCATCGAGAACGATGCTCCCGATACGGCTGGGCTCTGGCGCATCGCGTCGATTCCGGGCGTAGGGGGCAACTGGGGCGGCAGCGTGATCGCGATTCCCGCCCGCGCCGAGAACCCTGAGGCAGCGTGGCAGTACATCGAGACGATGCTCTCGCCCGAGGGCCAGGCCGACCACTTCTCCGAGACCGGCACCTTCCCCGCCGCCAAGGACGCGCTGGAGAGCGAAGAGGTCGTCGCCTACACCAATCCGTTCTACGGCGACTCGGCCATCGGCAAGGTCATCAGCGATGCCGTGCTGAACTTCAACTCGTTCTACAACGGGCCCGACACGGGTGCCATCGGCGGGGCCCTGCTGAACGCCCTCGTCGACATGGAGGCCGGGAACGTCCGGCCATCGGATGCCTGGCAGACGGGCGTCGACAGCGCCAAGGCGGCCATCGGCGGTTGATCGCCATCTGATCGGTGGTGGCCCGCCGCTCGCCCGGCGGGCCACCACCCTCACAGAGGAGAACCATGACTGCGACCGCCACCATGATCACCATCGAGACGGGGAACACGAAGAAGCCCCAACAGCAAGCGACCCGCATCCGCAGTTCCTTCGGAGAGCGACTGGCGCCCTACCTCTACATCGCGCCGTTCTTCGCGATCTTCGTGGTCTTCGGGCTCTTCCCGCTGCTCTTCACCTTCTACGTCGCCCTGTTCGACTGGAACCCCATCGGGGAGCAGACGTTCGTCGGCTTCGCGAACTTCGAGCGGCTCTTCCAGGATCCCCGCTTCTGGAACGCCGTCGTCAACACCTTCTGGATCTTCGTGATCTCCACGGTCCCGCAGCTGCTGTTGGCGCTCGGGCTGGCACACCTGCTGAACCACGCCCGGCTGAAGTGGGCGAACTTCTTCCGAATGGCCCTGCTGGTTCCGTACATCACGTCGGTCGCCGCGACGGCGCTCGTGTTCGGTCAGATCTTCGACAAGAACTTCGGTCTGATCAACTGGGTCCTGGACATCTTCGGGATCGATCCGGTCAACTTCATGTCGTCGCAGATCGGATCGTGGATCGTGATCTCGTCGATGGTCATCTGGCGATGGTTCGGTTACAACACGCTGCTCTACCTCGCCGGGCTCCAAGCGATTCCGCGAGAGATCTACGAGGCGGCATCCGTTGACGGGGCCACGAGCTGGCAGCAGTTCATCCATCTCACGATCCCATCGCTGCGCCCGATCATCATCTTCACGGTCATCATGTCGACGATCGGCGGCCTGCAGATCTTCACGGAGCCGCTCCTGATCGCGCCCGAGTCGGGGCTGACGTGCGGTGCGGTGGGTCGGCAGTGCCAGACGCTGAGCCTGTTCCTCTATGAGCAGGGCTTCGGCCAGTTCGAATTCGGATACGGCTCGGCGATCGGTGTGGCGCTGTTCGTGATCGTCGTCGTGGTTTCCCTGATCAACTTCTACCTTTCCACCCGGACCCGGAGGGCGCGCTGATGGCCGACGTGATCGACAAGGCGATTCCCCAGGCGCCGCAGGAGGCATTCGCCGCTCCGGCGATACGTCGAAATCCAAAGCGCAGTAGCGGCGGGCGGATCGGCAAGGTGTCGTGGCCCGTCTACGTGCTGCTGGTCGTGGCCGTGCTGCTGAGCGTGTTCCCGCTCTACTACATGTTCGTCATCGCGTCGGTGGGCGCGTCGGCGGTGACGTCGATCCCGCCACGGCTGTATCCCGGCTTCAACTTCATGGATATCGCCACGAAGGTGTTCGACACCGTCCCGTTCTTCCAATCGCTCGTCAACAGCGTGATCGTCTCGCTGACGATCGCCGTGGTCTCTGCGATCCTCTGCGCGTTGGCGGGGTTCGCATTCGCGAAGCTGAGCTTCCGGGGGCGGGAGGCGCTGTTCATCGTCGTGCTGCTCACGATGACCGTGCCGGCACAGCTGAGCGTCATCCCCCAGTACCTGATCATCTCGTGGCTCGACTGGGTCGACACGCTCCAGGCGATCATCGTGCCAGGACTGGCGAGCGCCTTCGGCATCTTCTGGATGCGCCAGCACATGTCGTCGACCGTGAGCGACGAGCTCCTGCAGGCGGCGCGGATCGACGGCTGCAATTCGTGGCAGATCTTCTGGCGGATCGCGTTCCCGGTCGTGCGGCCGGCCGCGTTCGTCCTCGGGCTCATCACGTTCACCGCGGTCTGGAACGACTTCATGTGGCCGTTCATCGTGCTGAAGTCCCCGGAGCTGTTCACGGTGCAGATCGTGCTGAAGCAGCTCCAGGCGAACCGCACGATCGACCTCGCGCTCACCATGGGAGGGTCGTTCATGGCGACGCTGCCACTGCTGATCGTCTTCTTCTTCGTCGGTCGACGCATGGTCGCAGGAATCATGGACGGGGCGTTCAAGGGCTGATGATCGCTCAGGCATCCGACATCATGAACAACCGGACCCCGACCATCGACGGCGTGGTCCCCGAGGAACGCCACCTCGCGCATGTCTGGAACGCCTGCGTCGGCGCCGGCCGCGCAAACGAGGCATTGCGTGCGGACTGGCAGCAGCACTTCGCGGAGGCGGTCGAGAAGCTCGGCATGCGCTCGGTCCGATTCCACGGCCTCTTCCACGACGACATGTTCGTGTACCGGGCGCGTGGCGGCAGCGGGTTCGGCCCCGACGGGGAGTTGAGCGCGCCCACCTACACCTTCAGCTACGTCGACAAGGTCTTCGACTTCATCCTCGAGCAGGGCGCTCGCCCGTTCGTGGAGCTGGGCTTCATGCCTCGCGATCTCGCAACCGAGACCGAGACGGTGTTCTGGTGGGGCGCGCACGCGAGCCCGCCGAACGACATGAGTCGCTGGGTCGAGCTCGTCACGGTCACGATCGAGCACTGGATCGATCGCTACGGACTCGACGAGGTCGCGAACTGGCGATTCGAGGTGTGGAACGAGCCGAACCTCGTGCCCCACTTCTGGACGGGCACGAAGACGCAGTACTTCGAGCTGTACGAGGCGACCGCACGAGCGATCAAGGCGATCCACTCGTCGCTGCTCGTCGGCGGTCCCTCGACGAGCGTGTTCGTGCCGGACGCACGCTACGACGGAGAGACCGAGGACCGCGAGGCGCAATTCACCACCGCGGCCGCCGAGGACGTCGATGCCCTCGACTGGCGCCCGGTGTGGATCGAGGAATTCCTCGCCTGGTGCGCCGAGCGGAATCTGCCGGTCGATTTCGTCACGACGCATGTGTACCCCACCGACTACGCGTTCGGCGTGAGCGGCGATGCGAAGCTCATCAGTCGCTACGCGGACGCCACCCTCGATGACCTGACCCTTCTCGAGCGCCTCGTGGCCGAGAGTGCGTATCCGAAGGCGGAGATCCACATCACGGAATGGTCGACGACGCCGTCGAGCAGGGACAGCATTCACGACACCGTGTTCGCGGCGACCTACATCACGAGGGCGTACCTGCAGTGCACCGATCTGGCCCAATCCATCTCGTACTGGACCTTCACGGACGTCTTCGAGGAGGGCGGGGCGGGCATCGGGCCGTTCCACGGCGGATTCGGCATCGTCAACGAGCAGGGCATCCACAAGCCGACATTCCACGCTTTCTTGGCGCTCGCACGGCTGGGCGATCGCCTGCTGCTGTCGACCGCCGAGGGCGTGATCACGAGAGACAGCGCGACATCCGCGATCTCGGCCGTCTTCTTCAACTATCCCGCCGACATGGGCCGGGCATCGGTCGGATCACGGGACTCCTACCCCGAGACTCGCGAGCTGCGGCAGCGCGGTCCGGCACGCCGGATCCGTCACTCGGTGGAGGGACTCGAGCCGGGCGCCGTCTTCCTCATCGAGATCCTCGACCCCGACCATGGCGACGTCGCCGAGGCCTGGTATCGCCTCGGGTCGCCCCAGAATCTGACGCCCGCGCAGACGGCCCACCTGCGCGAGGTCGCAGACGGACTCGAACGGTCCTCCCTGACGGTCTCGCCGGAAGGCGTGCTGGAGATCGACCTCGACCTGCAGCCGTGGGCCGTGGCATCCGTGGTCCCCTTATGACGGCACTCGACTATGACGGCATTCGACGCAGGGCCGAGCCGCCGCCGGGAAGGTAGGCGCGCCGAGCCGTTTCGGCCGAGACCGTGGGCCAGTCGGTGTCGCCGACGACGCGCCGGACACGGTCGACCCAGTCTTCGAAGGCTCCCCCGATGCCGAAGGTGGCGCTGACGGGCCAGTCGCTGCCGACCATGGCACGCTCGGGCCCGAAGACGGCGAGCGCGTGCTCGATCCAGCCGTCGGCGTGGCGCGCGAAGGCAGCCGGGTCGGTGGACTCCGCCGTCATTCCGGAGAGCTTGACGAAGGTGTCGGGGCGCTCGGCGAGCGACTCGATGTTGCGCGCCCAGGCACGCCCTGCCGTGCTGCCGATTCCTTCGTCGACGGGCGGCTTGCCCAGGTGGTCGAGGATCACGGTGAGGTTCGGGGCGACGGCCAGCAGCTCGATCAGCGCGGGCAACTGCGCGTGCCGGATGCACGCGTCGAAACGCGCGCCGTGAGCCTCGACCACACGCAACCCCTCGGCGACCGAAGGGAAGTCCTCGACTGGAGTGTCCTGCAGCAGATGCCGCACGCCGACCACGCGCGGGAGTGCCGCAAGTGCATTCAAGTGGTCGGAGACCGCGGATGCCTCGAGCGTCAGGTCTGCGCCGGCGACGATGGCGATGAGCTCGGGCCACTCGCTCTCGTCGACCCATCGCGCCTCGTCGAGCGGGTCGGAACCGCCGGCCTCCACGAAGATCATGCCGGTCGTCGTGCCACCGGCACGGTCGACCTCTTGGGGCAGTACCGGGCGGTCGAGCTCGGTCCCGGCGAGCCAGGCGTAGGGGAGTCGTCGCGGATCCCAGACGTGCACGTGGCTGTCGATGAGCGTCATCGGCCGAGCCATCCGCCGTCGACCGGCAGCACGACTCCCGAGACGTAGTCGGATGCCGCGGATGCGAGGAACACCGTGGCGCCCCCGAGGTCGTCGGGTCGACCCCAGCGGGCCGCCGGGATACGCTCCAGAATCGAGCGGGTCCGGGTGGGGTCGTCGCGCAGCGCTTGCGTGTTGTCGGTCTCGATGTAGCCCGGCGCGATCGCATTGACCTGGATGCCTCGGGCCGCCCACTCGTTCGCGAGCGCCTTCGTGAGCCCGGCGATGCCGGACTTCGCCGCAGCATAGCCCGGCACGTTGATGCCGCCTTGGAAGCTCAGGAGGCTCGCCGTGAAGATCACCTTGCCCGAGCCGCGCTCCAGCATCGGCCGTGCCACACGCTGGGTGAGGACGAACTGGCTGGACAGGTCGATCTCGATGACGCGGTCCCAGAACTCGAGCGGATGCTCCGCCGCGGGGGCGCGCTCGATGGTGCCGGCGTTGTTCACGAGGATGTCGGGCGAGCGCGTCGCCAACTCGTCGCCGAGAGCCATGACGGCGTCGCGATCCGCGAAGTCGACCGCTCGGCTCTCGAAGCTCCGCCCGAGCGCCGTGACGGCGTCTTCGACTGCGCTGCCCGATGACGGGATGGTGGCGCTCACGCCGATGATGTCAGCGCCCGCCTTCGCCAGTGCGGTGGCCATGCCCAGGCCGATGCCGCGGTTCGCGCCGGTGACGACCGCGAGCCGCCCGGAGAGGTCGAACGCGCTCACGCTGCCTCTCCCTCAGTGCCGACATCGACGAGGATCTTCATCGCCCTGCCGTTCTCGACGTCGGCGAAGGCGGCCTGCGTGTCTTCCATGGATACGATGCGGCTGATCATGAGGTCGGTCGGGATGACGCCGTCGCCGATGAGGTCGACGGCGGTCTCGAAGTCCGTTCGCTGGTAGACCCGCGCGCCGAGCAGCCGGAGCTCGCGCCAGAACACGCGCTGCAGGTCGACTTCGCGCGGAGTCGGGTGGATGGCGACCACGACGATCGTGCCGCGCACCTTCGCGAGGTGCGGTGCGCCGAGAACGGCGGCGGCGGCACCGGACACCTCGAAGACGACGTCGGCTCCCGCGCCGCCGGTCCATTCCTCGACCCATGAGACCTGATCGGTCGATCGGGGGTCGAGCGTACGGAATCCGAGGCCCTCGACTTGCGCGCGGCGGGCTGGGTCGAGCTCGATGACCGCCACCTCGGCCCCGAAATGACGTGCCACGACGGCGATGAGCACGCCGATCGGGCCTCCGCCGATGACGACCGCCTTCTGGTCGGCGACGAGCTCCGAGCGGCGAACGTCGTGGACCGCGACCGCCACCGGCTCGACGAGGGCGGCGGCGTCGAGCGGAATGCCGTCGGGCATGCGCACGAGGGTGTGCGCGGGTACGTTCCACAACTGCTGCAGCGCACCGGGCGAGTCGATGCCGATGAAGTCGAGGTTCTGGCAGATGTGCTCGTTGCCGGCGAGGCAGGCGGGGCAGGTGCCATCCCAGTCGAGCGGCATCACGGTGACCTTCTCGCCGACGTTCCAGCCGTCGACGTCGTCGCCCACCGCGTCGATCGTGCCGCTCATCTCGTGCCCGAAGACGAGCGGCGTGTCCACGCGGGCATCCATGCTCCCGTGGATGATGTGCAGGTCGGTGCCGCAGAGACCGACATAGGCGACGCGAATTCTCACTTCGCCTCGACCCGGCTGCCGCGACTCGACGTCGCCCACCTGCAGTCGGCGGTCGCCGATGTACGCCACGGTGCGCATGGTGCTCTCCCAGATAGATATGATGAATAGTAGTCTTATCGTAGACCCGCAGCCAGTGAACTTCACTACTCTTTCCGGGTCCCAAGAAGCACGTGGGGAATTGATCTCATGATTTGTCGCAGAGGGTGCGATGCGAAGCCGCGTTCATAAGGGTCTGTCGCTCACCGAGCTGGGATTCGGCGCGTCGCAGCTCGGCAATCTCTACCGTGAGACCACAGACGAGGAGTCCGCGGCCGCGATCGATTCCGCATGGGAGCAGGGAGTTCGCTATTTCGACACCGCGCCGCACTACGGCCTCGGCCTGTCTGAACGTCGCCTCGGAGCGGCCCTGGCAACCCGGCCACGCGACGAGTACGTGCTGTCGACGAAGGTGGGCCGTCTTCTCGTGCCGAGTCCTGAGACGAGCGGGCAGCTGGATGGCGAGGGGTTCGTCGTCCCGGCGGAGGTGAAGCGGCAGTGGGACTTCAGCCGAGACGGTGTCCTCCGCTCGATCGAGGCCAGTCTGGAACGGCTGAATACCGACAGGCTCGACGTCGTCTACCTCCACGACCCGGATGCGCACTGGGCTGCCGCATCGACGTCCGCCATGGATGCACTCATCGAGCTTCGGGATCAGGGCGCGATCGGTGCAGTGGGTGTCGGCATGAATCAGTCCGCGATGCTGACTCAGTTCGTGGAGCAGTGCGACGTCGACCTGGTCATGGTGGCCAATAGATTCACCCTGCTCGAACAGGGGGCACTCACCGACCTCATGCCTCTTGCGATCGAGCGGAACGTCGGCGTCGTCGCGGCCGCTGTCTACAACTCTGGTCTCCTGAGCCAGCCCCGGCCGTCGTTGAATGCCCGATACGACTACGGTGCGGCCCCGGAATCGGCGATCCGGCGGGCGAACGCGATCGCGGACATCTGCGAATCGCACGGAGTTGCGCTGCCGGAGGCTGCGGTGCAGTTCCCATTGCGACATCCCGCCGTCGTATCGATCGTCGTCGGGAGCCGGACCTCAGCGCAGGTGGCGAGCAACGTGCAGAGGTACGCCGCCCCCATTCCCGACGAGCTCTGGACAGATCTCACCGAGCTCGGACTCGTTCCCTCATTGACACAGACAGGCATTTCCGCATGACTTCCATCACCGCAATCCGGGTTCACGATGTCCGCTTCCCGACATCGCTCACCATGGACGGTTCCGATGCGATGAACAAGGACGGCGACTACTCGGCAGCGTATGTCGTCATCGAGACCGACGAGCCCGGCCTGTCGGGCTACGGCTTCACGTTCACGATCGGGCGCGGCAACGACTTGTGCGTCGAAGCGGCTCGGCAGCGAGGCATTCCCCTGATCGGCCGGCGCGTGAGGGATGTCGTCGGCGACCTGGGCGGAACCTACCGGGAGCTCGCGTCGGACTCGCAACTGCGGTGGCTCGGACCTGAGAAGGGCGTCGTCCACCTCGCGCTGGCGGCCGTCATGAACGCGGTCTGGGACCTCGCCGCCCGGCGAGCCGGGAAGCCACTGTGGCGCTTGCTGGCTGACATGACCCCGGAAGAACTCGTGGATGTCGCCGACCTTCGATATCTCTCCGACGCCCTGACGCGTGATGAGGCGCTCGAGATGCTCGCCGAGATGGAGCCCACCCGCAAGCGCAGAATCGCCGAGCTCGAATTGCGCGGCGGCTATCCGTGCTACACCACGAGCGCAGGGTGGCTCGGGTACAGCGACGACAAGCTCCGTCGCCTGCTTCAAGAAGCCGTCGACGAAGGCTACCGTCACGTGAAACTGAAGGTGGGCGCCGACATCGATGACGATGTCAGGAGACTCCGCATCGCGCGGGAAGTGATCGGGTGGGACGCCGCCCTGATGATCGATGCCAACCAGGTGTGGGACGTCCCGGAGGCCATCGAGTGGATCGGGCGCCTCGCCGAGTTCAAGCCGATGTGGATCGAGGAACCCACGAGCCCAGACGATGTTCTCGGCCACGCGGCAATTCGCAAGGCTGTGGCCCCGATCGGCGTGGCCACAGGAGAACACGGCATGAACAGGGTGTTGTTCAAACAGATGTTCCAAGCCGAAGCCATCGACTACTGCCAGTTGGACTCGGCGCGCCTGGCCAGCATCAATGAGATCTTGGCCGTCTATCTCATGGCCAAGAAGTTCGGCGTTCCCGTGTGTCCTCATGCCGGCGGGGTAGGGCTGTGCGAGCTGGTTCAGCACCTTTCGATCTTCGACTACGTGGCGATCTCCGGGACTCTCGAGAACCGCGTCACCGAGTACGTCGACCACCTCCACGAGCATTTCGTCGACCCGTGCATCATCCGCAACGGGAACTACGTGCTTCCCAACGCCCCTGGCTACAGCGCCGAGATGTTCGAGGAGTCCGTTCGGGAGTACTCATTCCCGAACGGCAGTCACTGGGTTTCGAGTGCCGCGATCGAGGGCCTGGCCCTCGAGGCATCCGTTCACTGATGTGTCGCTCGAACCGCGAAGTGACCACGCTAGGCCGGCAACGCCGGATCCTCCTCGACAAGGCCCCGAACCTCACGCTCATGGATGAACTCCTCCACGGCCAGCAGATGAGTGCCCATCCACAAGCGAGCGGCATCCGGATCATGCGCTGCGAGGGCGCGAAGAACCGCACGGTGCTCCGCATGAGTGGCGCGCGTTGCGCCGTCTTCGGTGATGGCTCGCCACATCCGCGTGCGCACGGTCTTGCTCGCCAGTGCCTCGATGAGGGCCTCGAGAGCCGGATTGCCGGAGGCGTGAGCGACGATCCGATGGAATCGGATGTCGGCCTCCATGACGGCATCATGGTCGATCTCGGCGGCACCGAGAAGCGACTCGAAATGGTCGAGGGTCTCGTCGGCCTCGAGAAGAGCCTTCTCGTCGATGACACGCGCAGCCAGCCCCGCCGCTTCCATCTCCAGCACTCGACGAACGGACTGCAAATGAACACTGCTGTGAGCGGCTTGCAAATCAACCATGAAACTCACCGGCGACAACAGCAGGCTCGCGTCGAGCGAGGTCACATACGTACCGTCACCCTGCCGCGTCTCCAGCACGCCCATCATGCACAACGCACGGACACCTTCACGCAACGGCCCGCGGGAAACCCCGAGCTGGAGCGCGAGCTCCTTTTCGATCGGCAACCGGGCACCCGGAGCCCACACCCCCTCGATGATCATTCGTTTGATCTCATCGACGACGACATCGGTCTGAGCCCGCGGAATGCCGCCAGGCGAGCGCGGGGACGAGGACGAGAGAACGCCATTCATGTGATCATCGTAGTTGGCGAGGCTGATGCCCTCTTGGAACAGCGCGGAGCACAGCGATGAAGGCCGCCCTTGCCATGGCGCCCGACATGTTGCCATTCATCTTCGGCGACGACGAGCTCCGTCGGCTCCAGCAACTCCTCGACCTCGACGCAGATCGCATCCTGAGCTCGATCGACGACCTCGACGATGAAGAACGTGCAGCAACCGAACTCCTGATCACCGGGTGGGGGGCGTTCCGGATCGGGCCGAACGAGCTGGCGATGCTGCCGGCCCTCCGCGCCGTGGTGCACTGGGGCGGGGGCATCGGGTTCCTTGATCAGAGTGCGACCGCACGCGGCATCGCCGTGTCGTCCGCACGGGCCGGCAACGCGATCCCCGTGGCCGAGTTCACGGTCGCCATGATCACCCTGGCTGCGAAAGACGCCTTCTGGGTTTCACGCGAGTACTGCAGGGAACAACGGACGATCCACCGCGAGATCGAGCTGCCGCACACGGGGCTGTACGAAACCACGATCGGCCTGGTCGGCGCATCGACCATCGGAACACTGGTCATCGAGCAACTTCGAGATCGCGACGTCGAGATCCTCGTCTACGACCCGTACCTGACGGCCACTGACGCCGCACGACTCGAGGTGGAACCGGTCGGCGATCTCGAAGAGCTCGCACGTCGGAGCAGCGTGCTCTCACTCCACGCACCGGCGATGCCGCAAACCGATCGGATGATCTCCCGCACGGTACTCGCGGCCATGCCCGACGGCGCGACACTCGTGAACACGGCGCGCGGTTCGCTCGTCGACCAGGACGCCCTCATCGAGGAACTCGCAGGCGGTCGACTTCGAGCGATCCTCGACGTCACCGAACCGGAGGTGCTGCCGAAGGGGCATCCGCTCTACGCCCTTCCGAACGTGTTCCTCACCCCGCACCTCGCCGGATCCACCGGAACCGAACTCCGCCGGCTCGGCCGCGCGGCGCTCGCCGAGGTGGAACGATTCGTCTCCGGCGCACCGTTCGAGCATCCATTCCCCCTTACATGATGATCCAAAGTGGAGTACGACAGTGACATCGACCGCCCCTCTGCACGTCGACCACGAACTCGCCATCGAGTGGACCCACTCCAGACTGCACCTGCGGTTCGACCACGGTGACGACCAGGTGCGTTGACGGGGCTGGGCTGAAGGCGAATGAAGACCGTGATCCCGAAACCACTGTTCCGCGACCCGATCCACGACGGGGCCGCCGACCCCACGCTGATCTGGAACCGCGCCGCGGGGGAGTGGTGGATGTTCTACACCAACCGCCGCGTCTTGGCGCCCCCGATCGACGACGTCTCCTGGGTTTTCGGTACCGACATCGGCATCGCCGCCTCGGCCGACGGCGGCGCAACCTGGTCCTATCGCGGCACCGCGCAGGGCCTCGAGACCGGCTGGGGCCGCGACACCTTCTGGGCGCCGGAGGTCGTAGACGACGGCGCGGTCTACCACATGTACGTGAGCTACATCGAGGGCGTGCACTCGAAGTGGGGCGCCCCGGGGGAGATCCGCCACTACACGAGCGCGGATCTCGCGAATTGGGAGTACGAGTCCACGCTGGACCTCGACTCACGGCACGTCATCGACGCATGCGTCGTCCCGCTCCCGGGAGGAGGCTGGCGCATGTGGTACAAGGACGACGACCGCGGCACCCACACCTACTCGGCCGACAGTCCCGACCTGTACCGGTGGACGCCGGGCGGAGCGGCCGTGGAGAACCTGCCGCATGAAGGGCCGAACGTCTTCGAGCTCGGGGGCTCGCACTGGATGCTCACCGACGAATGGGCCGGCCTACGGGTGCACCGGTCGACCGATTTGCGCACCTGGGAGACGCAGGACCGCATCCTCGCCGAGTCCGGCTCGGGTGAGGACGATGGCGGCAGCGGGCTCCACGCCGACGTGGTCGTAGTGGGCGACGACGCGTTCGTCTTCTACTTCACGCATCCAGAGCGCCCCCCGGGCGCACCGGTCCGCGACAGTCTCTACGCTCACCGCCGCAGCTCGATCCAGGTCGCCCGTGCGTATGTGGCCGAAGGGCGGCTGGTGTGCGACCGGGACGAGGTGCTGACCGCGCCGATCCTCCCGCCGGGCGGGCCGTGAATCCATGGTCCAGACGACTGGAAGACCAAGGGCCCCAAGCTTCTGCTTGGGGCCCTTGGTCTTGAGCAACTACGCCCTTGTCAGTCCTGCGATTGCATCGGCGAGACCACCAGCGGCGGTGTCGACCTCCTCCTGAGTGGCGCCCTTGTCGTCGGCGACGGTTTGGGCGGCGTCACGAGCGACAACGAGAGCCGCCCAGGACTCGGCGGTCCAGTCGGCCTCGGTCAGCTTGGACGCGTCGTCGAGGTGGACGGCGAGAGCGGACTTGTCGATGACCTCGACGATGAACTGGAGTTCGGCGACGTTGCAGTAGCCGTTGCCGCCGCTGATGCGCAGGGCCTCATAGTGGACGGGCTCGGTCAGGGCGACCGTGTTCCAGCCGCGAACCGGGGTTCCAGTGCTCGCGAACTTGCTCCAGGTGGCACCCCCATCGTTGGAACCTTGGATTTCCATGCCCGTCGCCCGCAACGGCGCGCTGTCCCTCGGGAAGTACTTCACGCCGACCACGGTGAACGCGGTCCCGTCTGTCGGGAGCACGGTATTGGTGCAGGACTTCGTGGTCGTGTCGGTGAATGTGCCGGTGTCCCCGTCGAACATGCGCCAGCCGTTCGCCGCCGCGCTCGTCGCGCCGTCAGCGGTCGCGGTGCTCGCGGCGACCCAGGACGGATCGAACGTCGCGGGCGCCTCAGCAGCCAACGGGTTCAGCAGGGTCCAGGCGTCGACGAGACGCTGCGCGAGCGCCTGCTCGTCGGCGTCGGGCCCGGCGAGTGCCTCACGCACCGCCGCGACTTCGCGGGGGAACAGGAGCTGGGAACCGCGCGTGTACGCACCCAGGTCGACCGCGTCGGCGCGCTCGAGGAGCGGGTCGATGTCGTACGAGAACGAGCCGAAGAGCCGGAGTTCCGCGATATGGATCAGCATGCCGTTCTTGACACGCAGGTAGCGGTAGGCCTCGTCTCCAGAGGTCGGGAGGTTCTGCCACGAGAGTGTCTTGAAGGTCGGCTCAGTCAGCGTCGTCCAGGACGACAGGTCGTTCGAGCCTTCGAAGACCAGGCCGTTCATCTGCCTCACGCCCTCGTTGTCTTGGCGCGCGAGGTAGTCGAGGCGGTCCACGTTGAGCTGGGTGCCTTGGCCGAAGTCCCAGATCAGGTCGGCCTGGCCGTCGACGGTGACGATGTTGCTGAAGGTCGAGGCCTTCGCGTCGAACATCTTCGCCGCTTCGGTGGCCTTCGATGAGTCGGCCGAACCGTCCGCCTTGACCACTTGGGCGTCGGCGAGATCGATGAGATTCCGTTCGTCCGAGCCGTACAGGGCGGTGCCGTCCGTCGAGCCGTGGATCGTCGTGGCTGCCTCTGCGTCCTCAGTGGTGTGGTCGATGACGAGGTCGAGGCGGCCGCCGCCGGCGAGGTCGCCGAGCGTGCCGGTGGCCGTCCACGAAAGCGAGTTCTCGCTGGTCGCGGCGAGCTCCTGGCCGCCGAGGCTCACTGTTGCGTCGCTGATCGGCTTCGCGCTGGTGAACGTCACGTTGACGTCGTCGCCCGCGATCACCCTGCCCGCCTCGGCGTCAGGAGAAGCCACCGAGACGTCGGTGATGTCCCCGGGGACTTCCGAGCGGTCGCCGAAGACATGGAACTCGGAGACGGACCAGATGCCCGGGTACGCGGGGTCGATCGGAGGGGCCGGCTCGTCGATCTGGAGCTTCAGGTAGCGGAACTCCTTGCCGCGGTGCTCGGCGATGACGGGGATCTTCTCCATGTCGTTGGTGTCGCCGGTCGGCCGCTCGGTGAGGAGATCCCAGGTGATGCCGTCGTTGGAGCCGTACACGTTGGTGCCCTGCGAGCGCATCGGGAACGAGAAGCGGGCCTGGAGGCCGAACTCCTCGGCCGAGACGCGATACCGGGTGCCGTAGTCGAGCGTGACGAACCCCACGCGCAGGTCGCCGAAGTGGCTGTGGTTGCCGCCGTCGGCGAGGGCGCGGGCCTGGTCCGCGGTCATGTTGGCTGGCGTGACCGCGTCGCGGTAGTCGAGCGATCCGTCCGCCAGGCGCGGGTTGAGCAGCTCGAGCGCCTCGATGGCGTCCAGCAGGGCTTGGAACGCGGTGCGGAACTCCTCGTCGGTTCCGTTCTCGGATGCGTCCCTCGTGGTGGCGAGTGCGGCCTGGTACGGCTCGTTGGAGGCCGTGGTGTAGACCGCGCCCTCCTCGGTGCCGTCCGCGACGGCGGCATCGATCATCTTGGGCCGGTTCTTGGCCACGACGAGCTCGAAAGTCCGCGCAGAGACCGCATCGCCGTCGTCGGCGATGATCTGGACCTTGTGCGAGCCCCGGTCGTGGTCGGTCGGCTTCCAAGTGACCGTGCCGGTCGCAGCGTCGAGCTCCGCGCCCTCGGGCAGGCCGGAGGCGGTGAAGGCTGGGGCGCCGCCCGCGTCGGTCGCGCCGAGCTCAAAGGTCGAGGTCGCGTCCGGCCACAGGTAGTACTTGTCGCGAGCCTGCTCGAAGGCGGGCGGGGTGAGCTGCTTCTGGGCGTCGAACATGACGGCGTCCATGTCCACGGTGGTGCCGTCGCCGATCACCCGATAGAACTGGGTGTTGGGCCCGCTCGCGGGATAGGTGACGTACCGCCATTCGCCTTGCGTGTCAGGGAGTTCGATCCGCGCCATGACGCCCGGCTCGGGTTCGAGCTCGTTGCGGGGGTCGGGCTCTTCCTTGTCGAGCACCTCGATGACCGCGGGGCCGTCGGTGCGCACGAGGACGCCCAACTTGCTGTTGCCGGGGTACATCACGCGGCTGACGACGCTCACCGTGCCGTCCGCGTCTGCGGTCGCGCGGGCGAAGGTGCGGTCGTCTTCGGTGATGATCTCGGTATCGTCGTCGAGCGGGATGCCGTAGTTGCCGAAGTTGAGCGTGGTGTCCTCCACCGGGGTCGGCTCGGTGCCGGCCAGCTCCGGCGGGAACGCCACCCAGTACTCGATACTCTTGTCGCCGGCGCTCCAGAAGTTGTTGACGCCGGTGCCGTAGTTGTAGAGGGGGCCGTCCATGCGCTCGTGGAGAAGAGCGACGTTCGGGGCCTCGGCCTCGACGTCGACGCCCTCGACGTACTTGTACTGGTAGTACAACTCGTTGAGCGGGTTGAACATCCGGCCGCGGTAGGCCGAGGAGATGGTCCCGCCGGTCCCTCGGTCGTCGACGTACTGCGTGGGCTGGCCCATCATGAAGCCGTCGAAGGCGTTGGCGCCCGCGAGGAGGCGGTTGCCGAGGAATCCGTAAGCGGAGACGGCGTCGTCGGCGGTGGAGACGGTGCCGTCTTCGGGGTCGACTTTGGTGCCCTGCACGTGGAGGAAGCGGGCCATTGCGGCGAAGTTGTCGATGTTGCACTCGGCGTGGGCCTGGTCGCGGCCCATCTCGCGCACCTGCACGAAGTCCTCGCCGTAGGGGTTGAGGGGGTCGTCGGCTTCGATGAGCGGCATCTGCTGCGCCATCGAGCCGTTGATGTAATCGTCGAACGTGGCGTTCACGGTGAACCATTCGACGCCCGTGGCGTAGGCCTCTGCGTCGTCGGCGTAGATCGCGGTCGCAATGCGGCCGTAGAGCCCGAAGTTGTGCTGGTTCATCCAGCGCCCGTTGGAGTACAGGAACTTGTCGACCACGGGGTTCGCGAAGTTGGTGAGCAGGCGCTCGTCGTCCTCGGCACTCCAGACCACGTTGTACCCGTCGTGTTTCCCGGGGGTGTCGTCGGCGAGCGGTTCGGTGGCGCGGATGATCTCGGCGGCCATGAGGAACTGTGAGAGCGGCTTGCCGGTGTGGATGTGTGCGTCGGCGAAGTAGACGTAGCCGTCGGGGTTCATGCTCGCCCAGGTGCGCAGGGCCTGGATCGCGTTCTTGCGGTAGACCTCGTTGCCGGTCATGACCCACATGAGGGACTGAGTGAGCGCGCCGAAGGAGTCGTTGGTCTCGCGGCCGCGCAGGCTCCCGTGGTTGAAGTTCGGGTCGAGCGCGACGTCCGGCTGGGCGGCGGACTTGGAGTTGGCCGCGCGGTAGGTCTTGGAGGCGGCGCCGACCTTCGTCATGGCCTCGAAGTAGGAGGCCCAGGGCTCTTGGCCGGTACGGACCATCTCTTGGGCGTTGCGGAGGTCGTCGGCAGAGAGGCCCACGCCGGGGTGGACGAATCCGGCGTCGCTGACCGTCTCGTTGATGGCGACGATGTTGTCGGTGAGGAGGTCGCCGGGTTCGGCTGCCTTCGCTGGGGACGCCGCCACGAGAATGCCTGCCACGATCGCCAGTACGGCGGTGACGGCAGTTGATCGTTTACGGTTGCGGGCTTGCGTCATTGCATGCTTCCTTCCCTGGAGTTGGCGCAATTGGGACCGCCGAGCGGAACCTGCATCTCACGCCGAAGCAATTGGATATCGCTATCCTTCCGTTCCGAAGGCTAGCGCACCGGGGAACTTCAGCGCAATCGATTGTGCTTGCAACAGGAATCCGGGCAGCGTTCCGCCCGCTGCTGAACCGATTTCAGAGGGCTGGTGCGAACGCGAGCAGCACGCAACCGTGCGCGGGGAGCGCGAGGTCAACCGCTGCGCCTCCCGGAGCAACACCACGCGCGTCATTGGACTGGACCGCCACCGGCCGCGCGGTCACCTCGATCCCCGACCACAGCTCGCGCAGACTTCCCCCGGATGCAGGGATCCCGAGGTTTCCGACGTCGAGCGTGACGACGGTCTCGCTTCGGCCCAGATTGAAAGCGGCGGCGAAACGCACGCCATCCGCGCCGTCGGCTCCCCACAGAACGAGGTCGCCCTCGCGAAGGAGCTCCCGGTTGTTGAACGACGTCCGCAGCACCTCGAGCACGTCGGCATTCGTGAACAGACGGATGGTCGCGGGGTCGCTGGTCGGAAGGTCTCCTCCGATCATCAGCGGAGACTTGGCGATGGACCACAGCGTCATCACGGTGCGGCGCTCGTCAGGCGTCAGGCGATCGTGTCGCGGCTCGCCATGTTCGGCGCGGATGCCGATCCGGCCGAGCGGGAGCATGTCGCCGTCGGGCCATCCGTACTCCGACGCATACGGTGCCCAGCGCGCGAACCGGGCGAAGTTGGCCTCGACGTCTTCCCAGCGGTCCCAGAGGTCGTCGCAGATGCGCCACATCGTTGCGTTGTCGCGCAAGTGGTCGACGCGTGCCAGCGTCACGTCTCGCCCGGGAGAGAGGCTCAGCTGGATGTCGCGTCCGGTGCGTCGGATCGCCTCCGAGTAGGCCTCGATGTCGCTCTTCTGGTACGGCCAGAGCATGTCGTCCGTCTTGATGAAGTCGACGCCCCATTCCGCATACAGCGCCAAGGTGCTGTCGTAGTACGCCTGCGACGCCGCGTTCGTGTGGTCGAGCCCCGCCATGTCGGGATTCCACTCGCACGTGTTGGTGAGGTCGGCGATGTCGGCTGCGGTCGCCGTCGCTCCGAGCACGGGGGTGTTCGCCGCGACAGCCCGCCTCGGGATGCCCCGCATCGTGTGAATGCCGAACTTCAGCCCGAGTGCGTGGATCTTGGCGGCGAGGGGAGCGAAGCCGCGACCATCTGAGGAGCTCGGAAACCGGCCGACGTCGGGGATCAGGCGCCCGTAGTCGTCCATCGCCAGGGGGGCATCGGCGTTGTATCCGTGTGACTTCGCAGTGGGGTCGGACCAGTCGATGTCGACGACGATCGTGTCCCACCCGTACGGCAGGAGGCGCTCGGCCATGAATTCGGCGTTCGCGAGGACCTCGGCTTCGGTGACGGTTGTTCCGAAGCAGTCCCAGCTGTTCCAGCCCATGGGCGGGGTGGGCGCGGGTAGAGAAGCCATGGTGATGAGTGTGTCTTTCCGGGGAGGGGTCAGGCAGGGAGCGGTCGATTCGTCACGGGAGTGACTCGTGGCCCGGGACGACCGTACTGCGGACCAGCCCTCGTGCGTGTCTCCGATCGCGAGGTTTCCGTCATTCGACCATGGCCTCTTCTCGGCTCGTGCCCCAAGCGGAGCTGAGCCGCTCGTACTCTGGGGCGGTCACCGGCAGCACGACACCGTGGCACGGGTCCTTCGGCAGCCGGAAGTTCTCAGAGGGAACCCATCGGCCGCCGGCCAGGTCGGTCGTCTCGAACGGGACGTAACGGCGTTCCGGGGTGAACTCGTCGATCCAGAGGAACCACTTCTCCTCGGTGTTCGACTTGTACACCAATGGCCCCTCGCCCCGGCTGATCGCGTCGAGGCCGATGCCCTCGGCCAGCGGCATCCACTCGCCCGCGGTCAGGGACTCGGATGTCTCTGAGAACACCGACTTGCCGTGCGGCGCCTTCCCGCCGCGCGCGCGTTCGTCTTTGAGGAAGCGGTAGTAGAGGCCCTCGTGGTCGATCACGGTGGCATCGATCGTCTGCCATCCCCGGTCGATCCACACGCGAGGCTCGGAGAACTCGCGGAAGTCACGCGTGAAGGCGTACATGATCCGGTTGTAGCTCTGGCCCACATGTTCGGTGTCGTCGTAGAGGGTCGAGGACCAGTGCACGAGGAACGCGCCCTGCTCGGGATCCCAGACCGACTCCGGTGCCCAGGTGTTGCCCGCCCCGGTCGGTGCGACCTCGACGAGACGGCCTTCTCCCCAGTCCACCAGGTCCGTCGACTCCCAGACCATGATCGAGCGGCTGCCCCAGCGCTGCATCTGGTCCCAGTCGTCGCGGTCGTGTACGCGCAGGTCGGTCGCGACCATGAAAAACCGCGTCGCCGCTGGGGGAGCGGACGATGTGGGGGTCGCGCACGCCGCGATCGCCCAGGGTGGAGAACAGGACCGGCTTGCCGCCGTTGAGATCGTCGAACTGCAGCGGATCGTTCCCTTCGCTCAGGGCGAAATGGATCTGCTCACCGTCGACCGACTCCCGCTTGAAGTGCGCATAGAGGTAGCCCGCATACTCAGTAGGCACGGATCTCCTCCACATCCACCGGGGACTCAGGGAAGGTCAGTCGCACGGTCGAGGCCCGGCGCGGCTCGAACTCGAGCCGGATCGACAGCTCCTCACCGCCAGAGCCGGCCTCATGGAGCGGCTGGAATCCGCGGATGGTGTCCGTGCTCGTCTCGACCAGCCACGGCTGCTTCGGCACCTCGGCGAACACGATGACGATCCGGCTGATCTCGTAGGTGAACTCCAGATGCGCCGCGATCCACGCACCCGGTTCGCGCGAGGCCGCTCTCCAGAACGTGCCGCTGCCGAGCGCGGTCGCGTTGCCGGCCTCGTGCCGGGGCAGCGCGCTGCTCGCGGCCACCGGTCGGTATGCGGTCAACGAGACCTCGCCCGTGCCGGCGGGCGGTTCGGTGACCCACGGAGCGGGCGGCGCGAGCCGCCAGGTGCGCTGGGGCTTTGCCGGCCCTGTCGCGAGGAGCACCAGCTCCGCGGACGACACGCCCTGCGCGGTCGCGCGGATGCGTTGCGTGCCGGGTGCGTACGAGCGGAGCTCGATCGCGCCCGCGCCGCCCCCGAGGCTGTCAGTCTCGGGAGACAGCGTGATGCTGTGACCCGAGGGGAACAGGCTTTCGCCTTCGACGACGGTGAGGGTCACGGCCCGGTCGTCGGCGACGCGGATGCCGTGCTCGTCGAGGAGTTCCACCATGATCTGCACGTCGCCCGTGCCGTCCGTGGGCATCTCCTCGGCGTCGGAGCTCAGGCGCAGCGCGATCGCCGCACCAGGTTCGGGAAACGCAGGCGGGGCGATGCCGCGCAGCTTCTCGCGGTACCAGTAGTACGGTCTGCGCGGCATCCGGAAGTAGTCGACGAGCCCTTGCAGCCCGGCGCCCTCAGCGACGGACTTGTAGTGGAAGGCGCACCACAGGATCTTGCCCGAGCGCCACGGGTAGTCGACCTCGACGCCGTGCTCCCATTGCACCTCGTACTCTCCCGCACCACGACCGCGGACACCGTGGTACTCCGCGACGAGGTTCGGCACGCCGGGGTCGTGGAAGATCTCGGCCCCGTCGCCGTTGTAGCCGGCGAGGTCGCCCAGGACGTCGAAGCCCTTGCGCTGTGCACCCCCGACCGCGGCCGGACGGGTCGGGTCGAGCTCGCGTGCGAGGCCGACCAGCTCGCTCGTCAACGCCTTCGCCTTGCCGACCACGTGGTCGTCGCTGAAGAAGGCCTCGTTGCCGATGCTCCAGGTGACGATGCTGGGGTGGTTGCGTTGGGTCCGGATCATCTCCCGCAGCGCGCGGCGCAGGCTCTCCTCGAACTCCGGCTCGTCCTCCGGGGTCACCGGATAGGCGCTGGCGAACCAGTAACCCTCGATGTTCTCGCCGCCGATGCCCCAGAAGTGCAGCTCGGACCAGAACAGGAGCCCCTGACGATCGCACTCCTCGGCGAAGTAGGGGTGATGGGGGTAGTGGGAGCCGCGGATGATGTTCATGCCGAGGTCCTTGACCATGGCGATGTCCCGGCGGATCCCCGAGCGGGTGCCGGCGTCGCCCCAGCCGCCCCGGTTCTGGTGCACGTTGGCGCCGTGCAGGTCGAGGTGCTCGCCGTTGAGGAAGAATCCGCGGTCGGCGGTGAACTCGAACCAGCGGATGCCGAAGGCCGTAGTCTGCAAGTCGCACACCCTGGCGTCGCCGACGACCGACACGGTGAGGGTGTAGAGGTGCGGGTGGTCCGGATGCCACAACTGCGGCTGGTCGACAGCTCCCGCGAGCGCGACCACCGCGGTCGAGCCGGCAGCGATCGTGCAGCGGACGTGAGGGAACGCCGCGACCGGCCCGCCGGCGTCGGAGACGACGGCCGCGACCGTGACCTCGACCGGACCGGGCTCGTCGTTGACGATCTCGACCGAGGCGTTCACCTCGGCCCGCTCGGAGTCGACGGTCGGGGTGGTCACGCCGATGCCGTACCAGTCGATGCGCACCCGGTCGGCGACGATCAGGCTGACGTCGCGGTAGATGCCTCCGGCGAAGCTGTAGTCCCCGGCTCGGGGTGCCAGGCGCGGGTTCCAGTGATTGTCCACCCGGACGAAGACGTCGTTCGGGCCGGCTGCCACCGCGTCGGAGATGTCGACGACGAACGGCGTGTAGCCGCCCTCGTGGCGCCCGACCAGGCGGCCGTTGACGAACACCTCGGCGACTTGGAACACGCCGAGGAACTCCACGGCGATCCATTTGCCGATCCATGCTTCGGCCACTTCGAGGCGCCGGCGGTAGCAGCCGTGGCCGATGTAGAACCGGGGCTCGCGGAAGTCCGGCAGGTCGAACGAGTGCGGCAGACCGACGTCGTACCACTCGGGGTCGGGGGATTCGAGCTCGGCACCGGGGTGCTCGCCGTAGTCGAACGTCCAGTCGTCGTTGATGAAGCGCTGCTCGCGGATCATGGGGGTCGGGACCTCTCAGCTGTCGGGTGCGGCAGGCGGGCCGCCCACACTCGTGGACGGCCCGCCTGCCTTGACTCGGGTGCGACTACTTGGAGTCTTCCCAGGCTTCCTGGTAGATCTCGACGTAGCGGTCGGCGCCGAGATCGGTGAGGTTCTTCTGGAACTCGGCCCAGGCCTCATCGCTCTCGATGTCGCGGACGCCGGTGACGAACTCCGCGCTCGCCCGGACGATGAAGCTCTCCACGTTGGTCTGGATCGTCCCGAGCTCCTTCGCGGCGTCGCCGGTCACCGTGACATCCCAGTACGGGAACGCCTCGTCGGACTCGTGGCCCTCGTAGAGCTTCGTGGCCTCGAACAAACGGCGCTCGTAGCCGGCGGGCTCGTAGAGCTCAGTGGAGTAGACCTGCCGCTCCCGGAACTCCGCGTCGCTGAAGAACTGCGCGATCGCGCCCCAGCTGTTGTTCACGCCCTCGCCCTCGGCAGGCCTGAGCGTCTTGAACAGCGGCTCGAGGGTTTCGTCGAGGGCTACGTCGCCCGCCTCGGGCTTCGACCAGTTGACGCCCTCGACACCGAACTCGCCCTGCATGTGACCCTCATACGAGACCATGAAGTCCACGATCTGCATGAGCTTCTGCTGCTTGGCCTCACTCGAGCGGTTCGTGATGACGAAGGTCGCGCCGCCCGCGCCGGGGGGGCCGGGGCGGAACGTGCCGCTGCCGTTCGGTCCGGTCAGTGGCGGGACCGCGTCGTACTGCGTGTAGCGCCCGTCCTCGTTGGTGGGCCTGACGAAGCCCGGGTGCATGACGGCGGCGGATCCGATGATCACGCCGTCGGCGCTGTTGCCCTTGGCGTTGAGCGCCTCACCGTTCTGCGTGAAGGCCCCGTCGTCGATCAGTCCGTCCTTGTACAGGGAGGTGACGTACGAGATCCCCGCCCGCCATTCGTCCCGCGTCGGCTGCAGGACGACCTCGCCGTCGACGGCTCCGAGCGAAGCCGGGGTGGCGCCCTTCGCGGACGGGGCCGCGGTGTAGACGAACGGGTTCATCAGGTAGGGGAGGATCGAAGCGCCGACCTCACCGGAGAGGGGGATCTCGTCGGCCTTGCCGTTGCCGTTGGGATCCTGCGTCTTGAACGCCTGCAGCACGGCGCGCAGCTCCTCGGGCGTGGTGGGCTGCTCGAGGCCGAGGGTCTCCAGCCAGGCGGAGTTCATCCACAGCTTCGCAGGGTACGCGCAGTGGAAGCAGTCGTTCCACTGGGGAAGCCCCCAGATGGTCCCATCCGAGGACGTCGCCATCTCCTTGAATTCGGGTTCCTTCTCGAACGCGGCGGTGATGTTCGGGGTGTCCTCGCCGATCAGGTCGTCGAGCGGCAGGAGCACGCCCTGCTCGCCGAGCTTCACCAGCTCTTGGTTGGTGAACTGGTCGACCCACGGAACGAGCATGTAGGCGTCGGGGTAGTCGCCGCTCGCGAGCGAGACCTGCCGCTTCTCGGCGGCCCCAGCCCCGTCGTAGGTGGTCGTCTCGAACTGGAGGTCGACGTCGAACTTCTCTTCGAGCACCTTCGTGAACGCGTTGTCGTTCAGTTTCCCGTCGGCGCCCTGGGGGGCGAAGATGGTGATCACGTCATCGGGAGTGGTCTGCGGACCCGTGGTGCAGGCGGAGAGCGCCGCCGCCGATACGGCCAATGCCGCTCCGGCCGCCGCCGCCCGGGCGAATCTGTTGGTCATCGTTGACTGCCTTTCATTGAGGTGTTGCTGTGATTTGAGGGGGGATTGTCGAGCGTGTACGGATCAGCCCTTGACCGAGCCGATCATCACGCCCTTGGTGAAGTGCCGCGCCACGAACGGGTAGACGAGCATGACGGGCACGGTGGAGACGACGATGAGCGAGAACTTCATGAGGTCGGCGAGCTGCTGTCGCTCGAGCTGGTTCGCGAGGTCCGTGCCTCCGGCGTTGTTGTTGAGCACCAGAATGTTCCGCAGTACCAGCTGCAGTGGATAGAGGTCCTCGCTACGGAGGTAGATCAGTGCGCTGAAGTACTGGTTCCACTGCCCGATGCCGTACATGAGCGCGATGACCGCCAGGAGCGGTTTCGACAGCGGCAGCACCACCGACCACAGGAACCGCAGATCGCTGGAGCCGTCGAGCTGGGCTGCCTCGTAGAGCTCCGCGGGAATCGACGACCGGAAGAAGGTCATCGCGATCAGCACCTGCCACGCCCCGATCGCGGCAGGGATGATCATCGCCCAAGGGGTGTTCAGCATCCCAAGCGACTGCACGACCAAGTAGGTCGGGATCAGCCCTCCGCTGAACAGCATCGTGAACAGGACCCCGCCGATCAGCGCGCGCCGTCCGACGAGCTCGGAGCGCGAAAGCGGGTAGGCGATCATGACGGTCAGGGCGAGGCTGATCAAGGTCCCGGCGACGACGTAGAAGAACGAGTTGCGGAAACCGGTGAGGATGTCGGAGTTGCCCAGCACCGCTTCGTATCCGCGGAGCGTGAAGTCGACCGGCCACAGGAACACCTGTCCGCTCGATACCGCCGCGGGACTCGAGAAGGAGCTGGCCAGGATGTTGATCAGCGGCACGAGCACGAGGAGCAGGAACGTCGTCAGGAGGATGTAGACGCCCGCCATGAAGACCCGGTCGACGCCCGTGTCGTGAATCGGGGTGGGTCGTTGGCGTGTCTTCCGGCGCTTCGTCTCCGCCTCGGCTCCGAAGTCGGGTCGGGTTGCGGTCTCGAGGAACATTGCGTGCTCTCCTTTCACCACAGCCCGTTGCCGGTCACGCGCTTTGAGACGATGTTGACGGCCACGAGGAGGATGAGATTGATGACGGAGTTGAACAGCCCGATCGCGGTCGCGAGGCTGAAGTCGGCGCCGAGCAGGCCGATCTTGTACGTGTAGGTCGCGATGATCTCCGACTGCGAGAGGTTGAGGGGGTTCTGCAGCAGGAACGCCTTCTCGAAGCCGATCGCCATGATGCCGCCGACGCTCAGGATCATCACGACCACGATCGTCGGTGCGATGCCGGGAAGATCGATGTGCCAGATCTTCTGCAGGCGGTTGGCCCCGTCGAGGCGGGCGGCCTCGTACAGGCTCGGGTCGACGCCGGCGAGCGCGGCCATGAAGATGATCGCCGAGTACCCGGCGGTCTGCCAGACGTCGCTCCAGACGTAGACGTGCCGGAAGGATTCCGGGTCGGCGAGGAGGTTCGCGTCCTGGCCGAAGAAGCCGAGGAAATCGGCCATGAATCCGATCCGCGGCGAGAAGATCAGGATGAGCATCGAAACGACGATGACCGTCGAGAGGAAGTAGGGCGCATAGGTGACCAGTTGAACGGTCCGCTTGAAGAAGCGCAGCCGCACCTCGTTGAGGGCCAGCGCCAAGATGACCGGGATCGGGAACCCGGCCAGGAAGCCGTACAGGCTCAGCATCAGCGTGTTGCGGATGAGGTCCCACGCGACCGGGTTGGCGAAGAACCGTTCGAAGTGCTCGAACCCGACCCAGGGGCTGCCCCAGATTCCCGCGACCACGTTGTAGTCCTTGAACGCGATCACATTGTTCGCCATCGGGATGTAGCTGAAGATGACGAAGTGGGCCACCGGGAGGATCAGCAGCAGATAGAGCTGCCAGTGGCGGCGCAAACGCCGGCGCAGACGGCGGCGAAGACGAGGGCCGCTCGCCTCTGGGGCCTCGCTCGGGCCGGAGGGTGCCGCCACCTGGCGGTCCAACACGGCGGTCATGGGGCCGAATCCTTCATCGTCATCATCGCTCCTTCGCGAACTCGGATATCGCTATCCTGCGGCGATCCTGCGGGTCACTATAAGCGCAATCGATTGTGCACGCAACATCGATCGTCCATACTGGACACGTGGTGAGCCTGAGCGATGTTGCCGGACGGGCCGGCGTTTCCGTGTCGGTCGCCTCTCGCGCTCTTTCGGGTGATCCTGCGGCCCGGCTGAGTGAAGCCACCCGCCGACGGGTCCGCCAAGCGGCCGATGAGCTCGCGTACCGGCCCAATCACGCCGGGCGATCACTCCGTCGCGCACGGACCGACGTCATCGCACTGATCGTTCCGGACGTGACGAACGCGCTGTTCGCGGAACTCACACGAGGAGCGGATGCCGAAGCCGCCGCGCGCGGACTCACGGTGCTCCTCGGTCGCGGCGACGAGACGGCGACGGGTCTGGTCCTCGCCGAGCGTCTCTTGGCAGAGGGGCGCGTCGACGGTGTGATCCTCCAGCCCCGCGATGGAGCCGACCCCCAGGAGCTGGCGCCGCTGGCCCGGGCTGGAGCGCCCGTCGTCATCGTCCACGATGAGATCGCCGGCGCGAGCGCGGTGCTCCTCGACGATGCAGCGGCCGCGATGGCAGCCGTTGATCATCTGGTGGCGCACGGACGACAGCGCCTTGCGCTGATCGGCGGAATCGAGGCATCGTCGAGTGCGCGCCGCCGCGAAGCAGGCTTCCGTTCCGCGCTCGCCGCGCACGGAATGCCAGTGAACGAGCAGTGGATCACGCGTCTGGGGTACGGCCCTGAGGATGGCCGCGCGGCGATGGGGCAGCTGCTGAAATCCGACGAACGACCAGACGCGGTCGTGGTCGCGAATGTCAACGCCGGCTTCGGCGCCCTCGCGGAAGCCGCGAGGCTGGGGGTGGCTGTTCCGGAGTCCGTCGCTCTCGTCGCGATCCACGACTCTTGGCCCGCCGCCTACTCGTCGCCGGCGCTGACCTGTGTCCGCACGCCCCTCTACGAACTCGGCCGTGCTGCTGTCGCAGGATTGTCCGATCGCATAGCGGGCGGGGGTCCACAGGTCGTCCGCGTCTCTGTGCCCGCGCCGGTGGTCGTTGCGCGAGCGTCGACGGCGAGTTGATCGTCGCGACATGACACTGCGGGCGTCGTGAGGTACGGTGAACAATCGATTGCGCATTTAGGGAACGTATGGGAGCGACCATGAACGGGAGTGACATGTACAGGACTGACCACTTGGGCTCTGACCCGGGCGTGCTGATCAGCCACGAGCCGGCCGCGCAATTCACCGACGCGTTCCTTCTGGGAAACGGCTCGCTCGGCGCGACGGTCTACGGAGGCCGCGGCATCGAGACATTCGACCTCAACCTCGACACGGTCTGGTCGGGCGGCCCCACCGTCGACGCCGGCGCGGATGATGCGAAGATCATCGACGAGCTGCGCCGCGCCATAGCCGACGATGACCACGACCTCGCAGACGGGTTGGCGAGACGCCTTCAGAGCGACCACTGGACGCAGTCATATCAGCCGGTCGGCCGCCTCACCTGGAGCTGGGGCGATCCTGCGCGCGTGGGTGAATACCGGCGCAGCCTCAACCTCGACGTGGCGGAGGCGAGCGTCGTGCATGCGGCGGAAGAGATGACGGCATTCGTCAGCGCGCCCGATCGCGTCCTGGTCGCCGAGACGACCGGAAGACCGAGCGCAGCATCCGCGGTGTTCACGAGCCCGCACCCCGTGTTGCTCGAGGAGCGGCTCAACGAGGGCGGCATCGAGTGGATCGTCGCGGCGGGGCGTGCGCCGAGGCTGGTCCTGCCGAACTACATTCCGACGGACGACGAGGTCCTGTACGGCGATGAGGCGACGGGTCCCGGCGCCACGGCCCCTGCAGGCATGGGGTGGGCCATCGCCGCGGCAGTCGTCCGCGCGCCCGACGGACGCACCAGGCTGATCGCCGCCGTGACGAGCGGCTTCCGGGGCCATCTCGAACCGGTCGGCATCGACCTCGAGCAGCTCATCGCCGAGGCCCGCGCGCGCGTCGACTCCGCATTGACCGTCCGCGCGCGCGAGCTGATCGATCGGCATCGCGCAGACTATGGCGGGTTGTTCGATCGAGTGAAGATCGATCTGACACCGTCAGGAGCCGACTCGGCCATTGCTGCCCAGCGCTACTTCAACCTCGGGCGCTACCTGCTCATCTCCTCGTCGCGACCAGGTACGCAGGCAGCCAACCTGCAGGGCATCTGGAACATCGACGTGCGACCCGGCTGGAGCTCCAACTACACCAGCAACATCAACGTTCAGATGAACTACTGGGGAGCCGAGGTGGCCGACCTCGCAGAACTCGCGCAGCCACTGCACACACTTGTGACGGACCTGGCAGACGCTGGACGACAGACCGCCCGTCTCCGCTACTCGGCTCGTGGCGCAGCGGTGCACCACAACACCGACATCTGGCGTTTCAGCGCTCCGGTCAAGGGCGAACCGGAATGGTCGAACTGGAGCATGGGGCTGTCGTGGCTCTGCGCGCACCTGGGCGACCGGCTCGACTATCGGTGGTCGGACGAGTTCGCTCGACGAGTCGCAGCGCCTGCCACTCGCGCGGCTGCAGAGTTCGTCCTCGACCAACTGGTGGAGGCCTCCGATCGCCGCCTCGTGGTGAGCCCGTCGAGTTCACCCGAGCATCCGTTCGCGCACAACGGGGCGGTCGCGAGCGTCACGGCCGGAGCGACCATCGATCAGGAGCTCGCCCATGAGTTGCTGTCACGCCATCTCCAGCTCGCCGATGCGCTCGGACTCGCCGATGAGGTCGCGGCGGACGCCGCTGCGGCGGTCGTGCGCCTGCGCCTCCCCGGCATCGACTCCGAGGGGCGAACCGAGGAATGGCGGCCCGGATTCTCGGCAACCGAACTGGACCATAGACATCTGTCCCACCTGTACGGGGCATTTCCGGGAGCCAGGATCACCCCCACCAAGGACCCGGCTGGATTCGAGGGTGTGCGGATGGCGCTGCACTCGCGGCTTGCTCATGGCGGGGGATACACGGGCTGGAGTCAGGCGTGGGTGCTGTGTCTCTCGGCCAGACTCGGAGAGAAGGAATTGGCGGAGCTGTCGTTGTCACGACTGCTCGGGGATCTCAGTTCGGCGTCTCTCCTCGACCTGCACCCCATTGGGAACGGTGGAAACATCTTCCAGATCGATGGCAACTTCGGAGCGATCGCCGGGATCGCGGAGCTCCTGCTGCAAAGCCACGACGGTGCGGTGTCCCTCCTGCCCACCCTTCCGCCGAGCTGGACGCACGGATCGGTCAGCGGCCTGCGGGCCAGGGGCGGCATCGGCGTGGATATCTCCTGGGCCGACGGTGAACTCCAGTCGGCGGAGCTGCGGGTCGAGAACTCAGGCGTTGTCGTCGTAGAGCTGCCTGCTTCGGCCGACGTGGGGCTGATCGATGATCGCGGGGCGCCGGTGCCCCTCGTCGCCGTTCCGAGCGCAGTCGGGCGGCGGCGCTGGCAGTGGTCCGCGACCGCGGGCGGACGGTATCTCGCTAGCGTGGATCCGACCCTGATCGACGGTGGGTCGCGGATTCAGCCCGCGCTCAACACGAGATGAGATGTGTACGAACAACGCAATGAAGAGGACGGAAACACGATGAGCGCACCTGCTGTGGATGGCATCATCCGGCCTGGCACGGTCTTCCACGACGACCGTGGTCACGTCGCCCAACTGCATGGCATCGGCGTCCAGCGCGTCGGCGACCTCTGGTATGCGTGGGGAGAAGACAAGGCCGCCGGCAGCACCTTCACCGCCGTCGCCTGCTACACCTCACCCGATCTCGCCGCTTGGCGCTACGAGGGCAACGCGCTCACCGTCGCCGACGGAGATCTCGCGTCCGATCGCGTGATCGAACGACCGAAGGTGCTCCAGCGCCCCGATGGCGCCTGGGTGATGCTCCTCCACGTCGACACCGCAGACTACTCCTACGCTCGCGTCGGATACGCGATCGCGGAGCATCCGGCCGGCCCCTACCGCTACCTCCACAGCGAGCGGCCGATGGGCAACGTCAGCCGCGATATCGGGGTGTACCAAGAGGACGGCGTCGGCTACCTGCTCTCCGAAGACCGCGACAACGGGCTGCAGATCTACCGGCTTCGTCCCGACTACCTGGGTGTCGAGAGCATCGTGGCGACCCTCCGGCAGCAGGATCGCCCTGAGTTCGGGTACGAGTCACCCACCATGGTGCGCCACGGCGACACGTACTACCTGTTCGGCTCCGACCTGACCGGTTGGAGCATGAACGAGAACAAGTACGCCACCGCGACGGACCTGGCCGGGCCGTGGACACCGTGGCGGAACGTCGCCCCCGAGGGGACCCGCACGTTCGAGTCCCAAGTGAGCGTGGTGGTCCCAGTGGATGGCGGCCACGTCTACATCGGCGACAGATGGAACCCCGACGACCTCTTCCGGTCGCCCGCTGTCGTACTCCCGCTGCGCATCGCCGACGGCACGGCCGAACTCGTCTGGCATGACGGGTGGCAGGTCGACGAGCTGTTCCGATGAGCGCGACGGATGCCGCCTCACGATCGCGCTCGCTGCGGGCAACCGATCTCGGCGACGTCCTGCTCATCGATCCCTACCTCGTCAACGCCCATCAGAAGATGGTCGACTATCTGCTGCGTCTCGAACCCGACCGATTCCTCTCCGGCTTCGCCACGAATGCGGGCTTGACCCCGACAGCCGAGGGCCCCTACGGCGGCTGGGAGCGCACGAGCGGCACCAGGTTCCAGGGGCACTTCTTCGGCCACTACGTCTCGGCCCTCTCGCAGGCGTATGCCGGGTCGACCCAGGATGCGGAGAAGGCCCGTCTCCTGGCGAAGCTCACCACCGCCGTGAACGGGCTGAAGTTTGCACAGGCCGCGTACGCGACGAAGGATCCGGCGAATGCCGGGTACGTATCGCCGTTCCCGGTCGACCTGCTGCCGCACGGGGGCGACGGACTCCTCGTGCCGTTCTACAACCTTCACAAGGTGCTGGCCGGGTTGCTCGCCGCGTTCCAGCGGGCTCCCGAACCCGTGGCCGCCACCGCATTGGAGGTCGCGTCGCACTTCGGCACCTGGTTGGAGCGCTGGGCGGGCCGCCAAGCCGACCCGGCCGCTCTTCTGCAGACCGAGTACGGCGGGATGAACGAGGCGCTGTACGAGCTCTTCGGCATCACGAAGGACCCCGACCACAAGCGGGCGGCCGAGTACTTCGACGAGGTCGGGCTCTTCGAGCAGCTCGCCGCGGGCAACGACGTGCTCAACGGCAAGCATGCCAACACGACGATCCCGAAGCTGGTCGGCGCCCTCAAGCGCTACACGGTGCTGACGGAAGCCCCCGACCTCTCCGCGATGCTGACTCAGGCCGAGAAGGACGATCTCGGCACCTATCGAATGGCCGCCGAACGCTTCTGGCAGATCGTCGTCGACGATCACACCTACGCGAACGGCGGCAACAGCCGGGGCGAGCACTTCCATGCCGTCGGCACCCTGCACGAGCGGGCAACGAACGGCGAGACCACGGGTTACGGCGAGAACTCGACGGTCGAGGGATGCAACGAGTACAACATGCTCAAGCTCTCACGAGCCCTGTTCCGAGTCGACCCCGACGTGAAGTACGCGGACTACTACGAGTGGGCCTACCTCAACAGCATCCTTGCTTCGCAGAATCCCGAGACGGGCATGATGACGTACTTCCAGCCCCAGACCGCGGGCTACGCGAAGGTGTTCGGGCGTGAGTTCGACGAGTTCTGGTGTGATCACGGCACCGCCACCGAGAGCTTCACGAAGCTCGGCGACTCGATCTACTTCATCGACGAGAAGTCGATCTACGTGAACATGTTCCGATCGACGGTGCTCTCGAGCACGGAGCACAACCTGCGGCTCGAGCAGACGGCGGACGTTCCCAACGACGAGACGATGACGATCTCGGTCTCAGCTCTCGACGCAGGCGCGGTCGCCCCGGGCACGACGCTGCTGCTTCGCGTGCCGTCATGGGTAGCCGGCACGCCGACCCTCGTCGTCAACGGGCAGCCGGAGGACATCTCGGCGCTCCATCACGACGGCTACCTGGCGTTCGAGGTCGCCGCGGGCGATGAGATCATCTACACGCTGCCGGCGAAGGTCGCTGTCGACGACGCCACCGAGAACCCGAACTGGGTCGCTTTCACGTACGGACCCGTGCTGCTCGCCACCGAACTCAGCCGCAAGAACGTGGACTCGACGTACACCTCCGGCGTGCTCGTGCGGATGAGCGTGGCTGACAAGACGCTCGGCAACAACCTCCGCGTCGACGATGCTGCAAGGTGGAAGCGCGACATCGAAGCAAACCTCCTCCGCATCGAGAACGGCGAGAACGCGAACGGCGTCGAGACGATGCGTTTCTCGCTGGAGCGCGTCGACGCGGCATCCGCCGACCTGGTGTTCGAGCCGTACTACAGCCTCTATGACGCGCGCTACGCCACGTACATGACGCTCGTGGAGCCGGATTCCCCGCAACGGTCCTAGTCCCGTGGGCGGCGTCTACGGTGTCACCATCACGGCGTATGCGCAGGATCACACGACCTCGGTCGCGTATCGCCTCGAGATCGTGCGCAGCGACCAGTGACGGTCAGCCGTCGTTCCGCCGGGGGTTCGGCGGGCGGCGGCGTTCCCACGCGTCGATGATGTGCGCACGCATGGCCGCCTCGGCGGCTTCGGGATCGGCCGCCTCGATGGCCGCGAACACCGCCTCGTGTTCGTCGAGCGTGAGCTCGAGCTCACTGTGCCTGCTGAACCGGGCGCTGAGCCGTGCCTGGTAGAAGAGCGTCTTGACGATGTTGTCGGCAAGGCGATTGTCGGTCATCTCACCGACGACGGCGTGGAACACCACGTCGGCCTCGCCGAACGCCGGCTCGTCGCCGATCGTGTCTCGCATGAGCTGGAGGGCGTTGCGCAGACGCTCGAGCTGTTGTTGCGTGCGCGATTCGGCGGCATCCTTCGCGATGACCGCTTCGAGCGCGGCGCGCACCTCGGTCAGATCGTCGAGCACGCCGAGCGTCGCGTCGTTCGCCACGAGGGCGGAGAGCACGGTCGCGTCGAGCATGTTCCATGAGCGGGATGGGGTCACTTGAGTGCCGCGGCCTTGCGCCACGGTGACGAGCCCCTTCTCCTCGAGGCGCTTCACCGACTCTCGGATGACCGTGCGACTGACGCCGAACTGCTCGCAGAGCACTGCCTCGGGAGGGAGCGTTCCCCCGGTCGGGATGTCGCCGCGCACGATCGCCTCGACGAGCTCGGCGACCACCGTCACCCCGAGCCTCGGCGAGCGCGCCCGCGTGGTCATCGATGGCGACCAACCCGACTGAACGGTCTCGTCAGCCGTGCTCGATTCAGGAGACATGCGCACAGCCTAGCGAGCACGACGTCACACCTATGATGTTCACTCTTGCAGAGTACATCACATGTATGATGTAATCACTCTTGCTCCCACGAGTGCTTTGTCGTCAGAGACGCCGACCAGAAAGAAGTTGCGAGATGTCACAGCAAACGTCCCCCCGGCGCCGATCCATTCGGCTCCTCTCCGTGGCCGCAACTGCGGTCGCCGGGCTCCTCGCGCTCAGCGGGTGCTCCACGAGCGACACGGGCGGGGGTGACAGCACGTACGGCTTCACCCAGGCCGAGCAGGTCGAAGGCAGCGAGATCACCGTGTGGGTCGACGCGTCTCGTGAGCCCGCCGTCACCGCCTTCGAGAAGGCCTACCCCGACATCAAGATCTCGTACGAGACCTACGACGGCTCGTCGGGCGGCAGCGGAAGCTTCCAGAGCAAGATCGCCCTCATGGACCAGGCCGGCGAGGGCTGGCCCGACGTGGTCTTCTCCACGCAGCAGAACGACGCGATCTGGGCCTCGAAGCCGACCACCAGCGGGGAGCAGGGCTTCGCGGCCCCGCTCAACAAGGGACTCCTCGACCAGGACTTCCTCGATGGGTTCGCCGACGGCGCACTCGACTACGCCACGATCGACGGCACGGTCTACGCCCTCCGCAATGACCTCGCCCAGACCGTCTTCTACTACAACCAGGCGCTCCTCGACCAGTTCGGCTACGAGGTCCCCACCACGTGGGAGGAGTACGCCGAGCTCGGCGACAAGCTCGCCGCCGAGCACCCCGGCTACATCCTCGGCACCATGGGCGACACGTTCATGACCTACGTCTATTACGGCGGATCCGAGTCGCCGGTGTTCCAGTCCCCTGAGGCCGGCGTGTTCCACTCCGACGTGAGCGACGAGCACACGCAGAAGATCTCGAAGATCATCGACGGCATGCTCGCGAACGGCACGCTCGTGCAGGACAGCTTCTTCAGTGCCGAGTTCGCGGCCAAGTACGCCGACAAGCTCGTCGGCGTGCCGGGACCGGTCTGGTACACGGGAGCCATCTTCCAGGGCGGCCTCGCCGTTCCCGCCGGACAGATCGGCGTCGCGCCGCCGCTCAAGTGGGAAGACGGCGACGTGGCGGCCGGCAACGTCGGCGGTGGCCAGTGGTACGCGTCGAGTCACTCGAAGAACCTCGAGGCCGTCAAGACCTTCCTCGAATTCGTGACGAGCGCCGACGAGTTCCAGGTCGACGCCTCCTCGGGCTACCCGGCCTACACGGATGCCGCCACCAAGTGGCTGGCCAAGCAGGCCGAGGCCGGCTACTTCGTGAACGACGACTTCCAGACAATCATGAGCGACGCCGCCACGCAGATCTGGGACGGCTGGAACGTCACGAACTGGAGCCCCGAGACCGCCTGGGCGAAGGTCGTCATCCCGGGCATCGCCGCCGGTGAGACCGTCGAATCCCTCCTGCCTGCCTGGCAGAAGGAGCTCGAGAACGAGGCGACGGTCAACGGCTACACCGTCAAGTGACCATGACCGTCATCTCGCCCCCGGCTCCCGCCGGCGTCGTCCCCACGGGGCGGCGCCGGCCGGCGGGCCGGCGCGGCACGCAGCTCAACTCGGGCCAGTCGCGCTACGGCTACCTGTTCGTCAGCGGCTACACCCTCCTGCTCATCGCCTTCGGGCTGCTCCCCACCCTCTACGCCGTGTACCTCGCGTTCACGCGCAACGGCGCGTTCGTCGGCGTCGACAACTTCGTGCGAGTCTTCAACGACTACCGATTCCTGCCGGCCGTGGCCCACGTCGCGCTGTACGTGCTCTTCTGGCTCGTGAGCCTCATCGTCCTCGTCGTGATCCTCGCGATCGTGGTGCACGGCATCCGGGTCCGCTGGCTCGGCAACACTGCCCGGTTCCTCTTCTACATTCCCGGCGCCATCGCCGGCGCCTCGAGCGTGCTGCTCTGGCTCTTCGTGCTCGATCCCACCGTGAGCCCGGTCTCGGGCCTGCTGCACGCCATGGGCTACGAGTCACTCGTGAATGTCGTCGCAGTGGGCAACCTGCCCGTCGTGTTCACGGCGATCGCCTTCTGGGCGGGCGCGGGCGGCTGGATCGTGATCATGTACGGGGCACTCAACAACATCAGCACCGACGTGATGGAGGCCGCCCGCATCGACGGAGCCTCGCATGTGCAGACCGCGTGGCACATCCAGCTGCCGATGCTCGCCAAGTGGATCAGCTACATGGGCATCATGTCGCTGGCTGCCGGCACCCAGCTGTTCGTCGAGCCCAAGGTGCTCGCCCAGGCGACCAAGAACGTCGTGCCCGAGGACTACTCGCTCAATCAGCTGGCCTACCTGTACGCGTTCCGGCAGAACGACTTCTCGGGATCCGCCGCGATCTCGATCACGCTGCTCGTGGTCGCGCTCGGCCTGTCCACCGTCTTCATCTTCCGCGGAAAGCTGTTCGAACGTGACTGATCACACCACCCGCAGACGGCGGGCCATGCTCACCCCCGCACAGTGGATCGGGCGGGCGGTCGTAGCGCTCGTGCTGGCCGTGTTCGCGGCCTTCTTCATCCTCCCGATCATCTGGCTGATCCTGGCCCCGACGAAGACCAACAACGAGCTGCTCCTCAGCGGGCCGTTCAGCTTCGGAAGCCTCGACCAACTGGCGGCCAACTGGAACGAGCTGTTCGCCTTCGGCGGCGGAGTCTTCGCCACGTGGCTCGGCAACTCGGCCTTCTACTCGTTCGCCGCGCTCGCCATCACCCTGCTCGTCAGCATCCCCGCGGGCTACGCGCTCGCGCTCATCGAGTTCAAGGGCCGCAGGCTGCTGCTCGTCACGACCCTCATCGTGATGCTCATCCCCAACACCGCGCTCGTGCTGCCGATCTTCCTCGAGCTCAGTGCCGCGAAGCTCATCGGAAGCCCGCTCGCGGTCATCCTGCCGTTCTCCTTCTTCCCGTTCGGCGTGTACCTGACGTACATCTACTTCTCTACGGCCGTCTCGCGCGACCTGCTCAACGCGGCCCGTATCGACGGTGCCGGCGAACTGCGGGTGTTCGGGCAGGTGGCGATGCCGCTCGCGACGCCGGTGATCGCGCTCGTTGGGTTCTTCAGCTTCGTGGGCAACTGGAACAACTACTTCCTGCCGTTCCTCGTGGTCGGCGGCCAGAAGATCCCCGTGCAGGTGGGACTCTCGAACCTGCTCGCGAACGTGCCGGCGTTCAACCCGACGACCGCGACGAGCATCGTGATCCAGCTGCCGACGCTCGCGCTCGCGACGTTGCTCTCGGTCGCGCCGATCCTGATCATCTTCCTGTTCGCCCAGCGATTCCTCGTCGAGGGCATGACCGCCGGAGGGACGAAGGAATGACCCGTCACGGATTCGTGGTCGGCGTGCGACCCGAGAAGCGCGAGGAGTACGTCGAGCTGCATCGCGCGGTGTGGCCGCGGGTCGAGCAGGCGATGCGCGAGAGCAACATCCGCAACTACTCGATCTTCATCATCGACGACGTGCTGTTCGGCACCTACGAGTACGTCGGCGAGGACTACGACGCCGACATGGGGCGCATCCAGGCCGACCCGACGAGCCGCGAATGGTGGAGCCACACGAACCCCTGCCAGGTCCCGTTCGGTGCGGCGCCCGCGGGAACCCTCTGGCGCGAGATGGACCTCGCCTGGCACATGGATTGATGATGAGGACGACATGAAGATCTCCGGGTTTCGCACCCTTTCGAGCCGCCACCAGTGGGGGCGCGCCGTCGGCGACATCAACGGCCACATCCCCGACGCGGTCACCGAGGTGCCCATCGTGCTCATCGACACCGACGAGGGCATCACCGGCGTGGGCCTCGGGTCGCACGCCGACGTCGACCGGCTCTTCCCGGCGATCGAGGGTGAGGACCCGCGCAGCGTCGCGGCCCTCTTCGACCGGATGCTGGCGCAGGTGTTCAAGTCGGGTCATGGCGGCGCCACCTACGGCGGACTCGCGACCATCGACTCGGCGCTGTGGGACATCAAGGCCAAGGCGGCGGGCGAACCCCTGTGGCGCCTGCTCGGCGGACGCGACCGGTTCGTGCCCGCCTACGCGTCGGGACTCGACATCGCCCTCGACGACGACGAGCTCGCGGCGTTCTACGGCGAGTTCGCCGAGCGGGGCTACATCGCGGGCAAGCTCAAGGGCGGGTTCGACCTCGACGCCGACCTGCGCCGGCTGCGTGTCATCCAAGACGTGCTCCGGCGCAACACCGAGCGTCCCGGGCTCATGCTCGACGCCAACGAGTCGTGGCAGGTCAAGCAGGCCGCCCGCTACGTGGGTGCCATCGAGGCCGAGCTCGACCTCCTCTGGGTCGAGGAGCCGCTGCGACGATGGGATGCCGCGGGCCACGCCCGGCTGAGCAACCTCGTCGGTGCGGCCGTCGCGACGGGCGAGAACCTCACGGGCGTCGACCAGTTCCGGCCGTTGTTCGATGCCGGGGCGCCCGATATCGTGCAGGCCGGAGCCGTGTGGGGCGTCACGCACCTGCTGCGCCTCGCCACCGTCGCCGCGGCGCGCGACCTGCCCATCAGTCCGGTCGGGTACAACGCCAACCCCGCAGTCGCCGCCGCGATGACCGCCGTGCCGAACCACCTCACGACCGAGGTGCAGGACGTACGGTTCGCGTCCGGCGTTCTCGTCGACCACGAGTTCGACGACGGCGGCATCGTGCTCGGTGACGCACCCGGGGCGGGCATCACGATCGACGAGGCCGCGATCGAGGCCGCAGCTGCTGGCGAGGGCTGGCTCCAGCCCGCAGGGCCTCACGTGCGACCGGCTCGCGCGGGCCTGCGTCTCCTCCTCGACGGCGTGGAACGGTAACGCCGCGCCGGAGATCCGCGACAGTAGGTTCCCCTCATGGTCGATCGCAGGCTCGGCGGCTCCGAGCCGCGACCGAGCGAGGGGCGGTGCCACGTCATTGACGGGCACGGCCCCTCGTCGATTACGCGGCAAGTGGTGAACGTGCCAACGAGCTTGACCTCGATGCGGGTAGTAATTGTCTATTGTTGACAATTACCTCTAGCATCGAACAAGCATACCCAAGCGGACAGGCACGAAGGAGAAGCGGATCATGCGAACCCACCCCATCGCGGTACTTGCGGGAGACGGCATCGGCGTCGAGGTCACGCCGGTCGCACAACGCGTGCTCGAGCGTGCAATCGCTCCGCACAGTGGACGGTTCGAGTGGCGCGAGTACCCATGGGGGACCGACTACTACCGAGCACACGGGCGGATGATGCCGGTCGACGCCATCGAGACCATGGCCGGTGCCGACGCCATCCTCCTTGGTGCTGTGGGTGACCCGGAGGTTTCAGACGTCGAGACCCTGTGGGGCATGCTCATCCCGATTCGGCGCGAGTTCGACCAGTACATCAATCTCCGGCCGGTTCGAAGCCTCCCTGGCGTCCGCTCGCCCCTGGCCGGGCCGCCGAAGATCGACCTCGTGATCGTGCGCGAGAATGTCGAGGGCGAGTACTCCGCAGTCGGAGGCCGCAGCTACGTCGGCACTCCGCACGAAGCCGCCTACCAGCAGGCGCTCTTCTCCCGGCGTGGCATCGCGCGCGCGGCCGAGTTCGCAGCACAGCTCGCCGGCCGACGATCGGGCAGCCTCGTCTCGGCCACGAAGTCGAACGGCATCATCCACACGATGACCCTGTGGGATGAAGTGGTGCGAGAGGTCATGGCTGGGCACCCGCGCATCGAACTCGAATCGGTGTTGATCGATGCGCTCGCAGCGCGCATGGTGCAGCATCCCGAGCGACTCGACGTCGTCGTCGCATCGAACCTGTTCGGCGACATCCTCTCCGACCTCGCTGCGGCGGCCGTCGGTTCGATCGGCATCGCACCGAGCGCGAATCTCAACCCCGAAGGCCGGTTCCCGTCGATGTTCGAACCGGTGCACGGTTCCGCGCCGGATATCGCGGGACTCGGCATCGCCAACCCGATCGGCCAGATCTGGGCGGGCGCGCTGATGCTCGAGCACCTCGGCTACGAAGAGGCGGCCCGCGAGGTCGTCGCCGCCGTGGAACGCGTGCTCGCGGCGGGGGTTTCGACTCGCGATGTGGGTGGAACCTCCAGCACGACCGAGGTCGGCGAGGCCGTGCTCCGAGAGCTCCCTGCCTGAGCGCCTGATGTCGAGGTGTAGATTGTTGACAATCAACAATCATGCCGATATGGTCGATGAAACGCGAGTGAGAAAGGGCCACCGATGACCGACATCCGGTTCCGACCGAAGTACATTTCTTTCGACTGCTACGGAACGCTCATCCATTTCCAGATGCGCGAGGCCACGGTCCCGCTCATCGAGGATCGACTGGATGCCGCAGGAATCGAGCGGTTCCTCGACCTGTTCCGCATCTACCGCTACGACGAGGTCCTGGAGTACGCCCCGTACGACGAGATCCTCGCGGCATCGTACACGCGCACGTGCCGGCGCTTCGGTCTCGAGGTGCGTCCCGGCGACATCGAGGCGATCACCTCCGCCGTCCTCACGTGGCCGGCACATCCCGACGTGCCGACGCCGCTCGCGAAGATGGCCGAGCACTTCCCGCTCGTCATCCTCTCGAACGCCGACGACCGGCACCTCGCCGGGAGCGTGCCGAAGCTCGGCGCACCCTTCCACGCGGTGCTCACCGCCGAGCAGGCGCAGGCCTACAAGCCCCGCTACCAGGCCTTCGAGTACATGTTCGACGCGCTGGGCGCCAACCCCGAGGACTTCCTCCACGTCTCGTCGCACCAGCGGTACGACATCTTGCCGGCCGACGACCTCGGCATGACGAACAAGGTCTTCCTCGACCGAGGGTACGACCCCGAGCTCCCCGCCTACGAGTACCTGTCCGTCACCTCGCTCGACGACGTCAACGCCGCACTCGGGATCCGATGATGGCTCACACGACCACGAAGGCCACCGACCTGAAGACCATCTCCTACTGGCTCGACACCGCCACCCCGAGTGGCGACTACCGGCACACGACGCTGCCCAAACACGTCGACGTGGTCGTCGTCGGCGCGGGATTCACCGGCCTGTCGGCAGCGCTCCACGTCGCGAAGCTCGGCAAGTCCGTCGCGGTCGTCGAAGCGAACACGGTGAACTGGGGTGCGTCAGGCCGCAACGGCGGCATGGCGACGACCGGGCTCGCCATCGGTTTCCGCAAGGCGATCAAGCGGTATGGCGAGGAGCGGGCGATCGCCTACTTCCGCGAGTACAACCACGCCATCGAACTCATCGAGAAGCTCGTCACCGATAACAAGCTCCAGGTCGACTATGCGCGATCGGGCAAGATGGGCCTCGCCTGGAAGCCCGAGCACTTCGAAGGCTTCAAGGCGACCGCTGAATCGCTGAAGCGCCTGGTCGGCCAGCCCGTCGAGATCGTTCCGAAGAGCGAGATCCGTCGAGAGATCGGCTCCGACCTCTATCACGGTGCCATGGTCGACCCGCTCGGTGCCGGCCTCCATGTCGGCAATTTCGGGCACGAGCTCGGCCGCCTCGCCCTCGAGGCCGGCGCGACCATCCACGAGAACGCCGCGGTGGTCGACGTGAAGCGGCTCGGCCGCGGCTACGCTCACGACGTCGTGACCTCTCGCGGCACCATCCGTGCCGACAAGGTGATCGTCGGCACGAGTGGGTACACCGGCCGCCCGTTCGGTTGGATGCAGCGCAGGGTCGTGCCCGTCGGCAGCTACATCATCGTGACGGAACCGCTGCCGCAGGCCGTCGTCGACGAGTTGCTGCCGAACCGGCGGATGGCGTCCGACAGCAAGAACTTCCTTTACTACTTCCGAATCACCCCCGACAACCGACTGCTCTTCGGCGGACGGGCGCGCTTCGCCATCTCGAGCCCCGACTCCGATCTGAAGAGCGGGGAGATCCTGAAGAAGGCGATGGCCGAGGTCTTCCCGCAGTTGAAGAACGCGCGCGTCGATTACACCTGGGGCGGTCTCGTCGACATCTCGATGGACCAGATGGTCCATGCCGGCGAGCACGATGGTCTGTTCTACTCGATGAACTACTCCGGGCACGGAGTACAGATGGCGACCTGGATGGGCAAGGTCATGGCCGACGTCGTGGGAGGCAACTCTGCCGCGAACATCTGGGGGGAACTGTCGAACCCGGCTGTCCCAGGGCACTTCGGGCCCCCGTGGTTCCTTCCACTCGCCGGCGCCTGGTACGGGCTGCTCGACAAGGTCCGTTGACGACTCGACGTGCGAAGGACGGTCTGAACGATGACAACCTGCACGTGCGATCGCATCACGACGGAGGTCGGCTCTGCCGAGCTGGCCTCCCGCTGGAGCCTCCCCGGCGGTGCCTACTGGGGCGGACGCTGGCGCACCGAGTGCCTCTCCCTCGAGGTCACCGATCCTGAGGACGACTCCGTGCTCGGTCGCGTCCACGCCGCGGATGCCGTCGACATCGACGACGCGGTGACGGGTGTTGCCGAGAGCCTCCGATCCGAACCATGGCCGCTCTGGGAGCGGCGGGAGTCGCTCGAGCGCGCCGCCCGGATCCTCTCGGCCGAGAGCGGCCGGCTCGCCTCGATCATCTCGGCCGAGAGCAGCAAGACGATCACCGAGGCGACTCGGGAGGTGGCGCGAGCTGCTGAGACGTTGCGCCTCTCCGCCGCGGCCACCGACGTGCTCGAAGGCGGAACCCTCCCGCTCGAGGACTCCGCCCGCGGGGCCGGCCGCGTCGGATGGTCTCGTCGGCTGCCCGTCGGCATCGTCGCGGCGATCACGCCGTTCAACGACCCGATGAACCTCGTGGCGCACAAGCTCGGCCCCGCGCTGATCGGCGGAAACGGCGTGGTCCTCAAACCCTCGCAGGCGACGCCGCTCTCCGCGCTCGCCTTCGTCGACGTCTTGCTGCGTGCCGGCGTCGCGCCGGGCCGGGTCGCCGTGACGGCGGGCGGTCCAGGTGCGGGGGAGGCCCTCGTTTCCGATCGACGTGTCGATCTCATCTCGTTCACCGGCGGGCCGCGAACCGGGGAGCTCATCGCGCGAAGCGCCGGAGCTCGCAAGGTGCTCATGGAACTGGGCGGCAACAACGCGGTGATCGTCTGCGCGGACGCCACGGTGCACGCCGCTGCGGCGGCGATCGTCGACGGCGCGTTCGGCGTCGCCGGCCAGAACTGCCTCTCCGTGCAGCGGGTCTACGCGCACGCCGCCGTCTACGACGAGGTCGTCCGGCTCGTGACCCGTGGCACGGAAGCGCTCGTCGTCGGATCGAAACGGTCCCCACGAACCGACGTGGGTCCGCTGATCTCCGCTCGCGAGGCTAAGCGCATCGAGGAATGGGTGGACGAGGCGCGCCTCGGCGGTGCCGTCGTGCGAGCCGGAGGCCGCCGGAACGGAACCTTCTTCGAGCCGACTGTGATCACGGATGCCGCAGCCGACGCCCGAGTCGTCACCGAGGAGGTCTTCGGGCCCGTCGTCACCATTCTCCCGTTCACCGACCTCGACGATGCGCTGGCTCGGGCTGACGCCACCGAGTACGGCCTGCAGGCGGGGGTGTTCACCGAGTCGGTGCCCACAGCGTTCTATGCCGCCGAACGGCTCAGCGTCGGTACCGTGCTCATCAACGACACGAGCGACTTCCGGATCGACGCGATGCCGTTCGGTGGCTTCAAGCGCTCCGGCATCGGACGCGAAGGTGTCCGGAGTGCCGTCGAGGCCATGACCGAGCCGAAGAACATCATCGTGAACGCCGCGCTCTGAGTGGGCGCAGACGAATACGGGGGACGCGTCGATCGGACGCGTCCCCCGCTTTCATGGGTGGATTCCTACACGACGTCGCGGATGACCCTGCCGTTCCGCAGCTTCTCGTCCACGGCAGACGAGAGATAGTCGTCGGCCGACGAGAGGTGCTGATGAAGGGCATCCCGGATCTCCGCCATGTCGCCGGTTCCGACGAGACGGGCGATGCCGCGGTGCCCATCTGCGATGCCGTCGGGATTGGAGTACGGATAGGCCTGCTCGAGGTTCGACATGCAGATGAGCGTTTCGGTGGCGAGGGTCAGGTAGGCCCGGTGCAGGCGCGTGTTTCCGGATGCCTCGACGAGCCGAGTGTGGAAGGCGAGGTCGATGCGCGACACCGCGCGCCAGTCTTCCGCAGCGATGAGTGGCACCATTCGGTCGACGATGGCCTCGAGCTCGTCGGCGGTGCTCGCTCGCTCCTCGCTCGTGCGCGCCACGATGATCTCGGCCGCTGCGCATTCGATGACCTCGCGGGCAGCGTAGATCTCCGCGACGTCCGTCGCCGTCAGCTCGCGCACGAACACGCCGCGGTTGGGCTTGCTGATGAGCAGCCCCTCCTGCACGAGACGTTGCAGCGCCTCGCGCACGGGACCACGTGAGACGCTCAGCTGGCTCGCGACCTGGGCCTCGTTGATCTGTTCTCCCGGGCGAAACGAACCGTCGACGATCCGATCGGTGAGTTGCTCGGCGATGACGACCGAGGTCGACCTGCTCTGGATTGCGGAGAGTCTGTCGATGCCGTTCACTCTGCCCCCTTGTTCTTTCGTCGTGTCAATCCTTCCACCGCCCTCGGCTCCCGTCTGGGAGTCAACGTCGCGGGATCGCAAGGTACTTGTACTCGAGATACTCGTCGATCCCCCAACGACCCCCCTCGCGGCCGATTCCGGAGCTCTTGACGCCGCCGAACGGACCCGCCGGATTGGAGACGAGTCCCGTGTTGATGCCCACCATACCGACCTCGAGTCGTCCTGCGAGGCGGAACGCCCGGTCGATGTCGCGCGTGAAGATGTACGCGACGAGGCCCCATTCGGTGTCGTTGGCACGCCGGACGGCCTCGTCATCGTCGGTGAAGGTGAAGACCGGGGCCACGGGTCCGAAGATCTCGGTGCTCGCGAGCTCGCAGTCGGGGGAGACGTCAGCCAGCACCGTGGGCGGGTAGAGCAACCCCTCGCTGGGGGACTCGCCGCCCGTCGCGACACGTGCCCCGCGCTCGACCGCATCGCGCACGAGCGACTCGACCTTGCGGAGCGCGTCGGCGTCGATGAGCGGCCCGACCTGTACTCCGTCTTCCCAGCCGGGGCCGAGACGCAGTGCCGCCATGCGCTCGGCGAAGCGCCGCGTGAACTCCTCGACGACGTCGGCGTGCACGTAGAGTCGGTTCGCGGCTGTGCAGGCCTCGCCCATGTTCCGCATCTTGGCCGTGATGGCGCCCTCGACCGCCGTGTCGATGTCGGCGTCGCTGCAGACGATGAACGGCGCGTTGCCGCCAAGCTCCATCGAGGTCCGCATGACGTGCTTGGACGCCTGGGCGAGGAGGATGCGACCGACCTCGGTCGACCCGGTGAAGCTGAGCTTCCGGGCTTGGCCGGAGTCGAGCCAGTACCCCACCACCTCGGCAGGAGTCGTCGTCGTGACGACGTTGACGACGCCGTCGGGAAGGCCGGCGAGCGAGAGGATATGTGCCAGGTAGAGCGCCGTGAGCGGTGTCTGCTCCGCGGGCTTGAAGACGACCGTGCAGCCGGCGGCAAGCGCCGGACCGATCTTGCGGGTACCCATCGCGAGCGGGAAGTTCCACGGCGTGACGACGACGCAGGGCCCGACGGGTTCGCGGGTGACGATGATGCGGGTCTTCCCGTCGCCGCTCAGCGTGTGGTCGCCGCCGACGCGCACCGCTTCCTCGGCGAACCAGCGGAAGAACTCGGCGCCGTAGGAGACCTCGCCGCGCGCGTCTGCCAGCGGCTTGCCCATCTCCAGCGTGATGAGCATCGCGAGCTCATCGGCATGCTCGAGGATCAGCTCGTAGGCGCGACGGAGAATCTCACTCCGCTCGCGCGGCGGTGTGTCGGCCCACGCCTGCTGGGTCGCCACCGCGACGTCGAGTGCCCGGCGGGCGTCGTCGCGGCGGCCGTCGGCGATCTGCGCCAGGACGGCGCCTGTTGCAGGGTTGGTGACATCGAATCGATCGCCGGCCGCGGCATCCGTCCATGCTCCATCGATGAACAGCTGCTGGGGGAACTCGAACGTCATGTCGGTTTCGGATGCCACGCGTGCCATCGTGTCGGTCATGCCGCCACCTCCTCGAGCGTGGCCGCGAGAGCCTCGAGGCCGAACCGGATCTCGTGAGGCGAGACCACGAGTGGTGGGATTATTCGCACGACGTTGCCGCGCGTGCCGCACGTGAGGGTGAGCAGACGGTGGGAGACCGCGGTCCGCTGCACCGCCGCGGCCATGGCGGAATCCGCTTCGCCGCGGTCGTCGATGAACTCGAGGGCGCGCATGAGTCCGAGCCCCCGCACGTCGCCGATGACCGGGAAACGATGCTGCAGTGCGAGGAGCCCGGCGTGGAGGAGGTCGCCCATCGCCTGGGAGTTGGCGACGAGCTCCTCATCGCGGACGACGTCGAGCGTCGCCACCGCGGCCGCCGCCGCGACCGCGTTGCCGCCGTACGTTCCGCCCTGCGAGCCCGGCCAGCCACTGGCCATCAGGTCGGCCGAGGCCGCGATCGCGCTGATCGGGAAGCCGCTCGCGATGCCCTTGGCGGTGATCAGGATGTCGGGGGTGATCGACGAGTACTGGTGGCCCCAGAAGCGTCCGGTGCGACCGACGCCGGTCTGCACTTCGTCGATGATCAGCACGATGCCGTGCAGGTCGGCGCGCTCGCGCAGCCCCTCGAGGAACCGCGGCGGTGTGGGCACGTAGCCGCCGTCGCCCAGCGCGGGTTCGATGATGAAGGCCGCGGTGTCGGCCGGGCTCGTCGTCGTCTGCAGGAGGAAGTCGAGCTCGCGCAGCGCGAAGTCGATGGCGACATCCTCGTCCCAGCCGTAGCGGAATGCCGCGGGGAACGGTGCGATGTGCACCCCGGCCATCAGCGGCGCGAATCCCGAGCGGAACTTGGTCCCGGCGGTGGTGAGCGACGCGGCGGCGACGGTGCGTCCGTGGAAGCCTCCTTGGAACGCGACGATGTTCGGCCTCCCGGTCGCCATGCGCGCGAGCCTGACCGCTGCTTCGACGGCTTCGGAGCCGGAGTTCGCATAGAAGACGCTGTCGAGACCGGTGGGCAGCACCTCGCCGAGGCGCTCGGTCAGTTCGATGAGCGGCTTGTGCAGCACGGTCGTGTACTGGGCGTGGATGATCCGGCCCGTCTGCTCACGCGCTGCTTCCACCACCCTTGGGTGGCAGTGTCCGGTGCTCGTCACGCCGATGCCGGTGGTGAAATCGAGATAGTCGACGCCGTCGGTTGCAGAGATCCAGGATCCGGATGCTCGATCGACGATGATCGGCGTCGCCTGCTTCAAGAGGGGGCTGAGAGTTGCCATCTGCGGCCTTTCCCGTTGGGGGCTTCTAGCGCTGGGTGACGTCTCGGGGGAGACGCTTTGTCATTCCCGCCAAGATAGCAGTATTGTCGATTGTTGACAATCAACTTTCCGAATGGAGCTCGCACATGATCGAAGCCGTCGTCCTCGCCGATGCGTCCACCGCGCCGGTCGAGGCTCATCACTCCAAGGAAACCTCGACGACGCCCGGGCAGACCGAGGCCTCCGCTGAGGTGTGGGCCGCGGATGGACTTCGATCCGGGATCTGGGAGGTCACGCCGGGCACGTTCGCCAGCACCCGTGACGGATACCACGAGATCTGCCAGATCCTGAGCGGGCGAGCCACCATCGAGGAGCCAGGCGGCCGAACCTTCGACATCGCGGCCGGCTCGCTCTTCATCACTCCCGCCGGATGGAAGGGGACCTGGACGATCCATGAAACCCTTCGCAAGAGCTGGGTGGTGTTCACGCTTCCGGTTCAGGGCGGGCGTCGACCAGCCGAATGAGGTCGAAGTCCGGTTCGGAGACGAATCCGAGGCCTTTGTCGACGACGTTGTGCAGCGGATCTCCCCTGCAGTATCGCCGCAGGTTGTCCAGGAACAATTGGGCCAGATCATCGAGGTGGTCCTCGGTGTCCCCGCTCATGTGGGGCGTGAGAATGACGTTCTCCATGCTCCACAGGGCGTGTCCTTGGGGCAACGGCTCGGGATCCACGACATCCAGCGCGGCACCCGCAATGGATCCCGACGCCAACGCCTCGGTCAGGGCTCCGGTATCGACGATCCCACCGCGCGCAACGTTGATGAGGCATGCAGAGGACTTCATGGCAGCAAGAACCTCGGCGCTGACCAATCCCCTCGTCGCGATGGTCAACGGCGCAGCGAGCACGAGGTAGTCGAAGTCCGGGACGATCCTGGCCAGGTCCCGTGACGAGAGGATCCGTTCGAAATCCCGATCACCAGGCCGGCTCGTCCGGCCCGCTCCGCTCACCTCCATGCCCATGGCGCGGAATACGCGGGCGATCTCACGGCCGATGGACCCGGTGCCGACCACCAGGGCGGTACGGCCGTGGATCTTCCGTGTGATCCTGTGCTGCCAGCGCTCTTGCTGCTGGAGCCTGAACGAGCCCCGCGCATCCTTGGCCATTTCCAGGACGAAACCGAGGGCGAACTCCGCGATGGCCCGGCTGAGCACACCGCGGGAGTTGGAGTAGACGATGTCGCTGGCGGTCAGTTCTTCGAAGAAGAGCTCGCTCACCCCGGCCGCAGAGACATGAATCCACCGGAGGGAGGAGGCGGCATCCCAGTTCTCCCGCAACGCCGGCGAGAAGGAGTGCCACTGGAACAGCACGTCTGCCCCGTCCAGCGCCTCGGCGAGTCCGTCCGCATCGGTCAACCGAACATCCGCGAGCTGCTCGACCTCCGCCAGGCGCGGCGGCAACGCCACTTGGTACAGGACCGCGACGACGGGCCGCCGGCGATGCGGAGCTGAAATCATGCCGCGGGTGCGGCGTTGGACCGTCCCAGACCGAGAAGCGTATTCAACTGGTCGAGGGAATCCACGGTGGTGTAGCCGTAGGCCGGGCTGTGGGGATCGTAGCCGCGGTCCAGCATGACGGTGTTGGTGAAACCCAGGTCGTGCACGGGCATCAAGTCGTAGCGCGTGTGGGACGAGACGTGCACGAAATCCTCGGGAGCGGCATCCAGCTGGTCGAGCATGTACTCGAACGCTTCGTATCGCGGCTTGTAGAAGCCGGCCTGCTCGGCCGTGTACACGGCGTGGAACTCGGCTCCGAGCTTCGGCACCGAGCCTTCGAGGAAGCTGTCGTCGGCATTGGACAGGATGACCAGCTTGTAGTGCTCGCCCATCGTCTTGAGCGGAGCGGGAACGTCGTTGTGCGGACCCCAGCTCCGGACAGCATCGCCGAGCTGTTTCCCGGCATCCTCGGTGAGTTCGAGGTTCCATTTCCTGCAGACCCGGTCGTACGCGTCTTGGAGAACCTGCTCGTAGGCGTAGTAGCTGCCACATACCTGGTCATAACGGTAGTTGCGGAAGTCGCGCAAGAAGGCTGGCATCTGCGCTTCGGGGACTCGGCCCGCCAGAAGTCTCCGCGTCGTGGGCTCGATGTGGAAATTGATGAGGGTGCCGTAGCAATCGAAGGAGATGTACTCCGGTCGGAAGTCGATGTCGGTCATGGGGGTCATCCGTTCATATGAAAAACGCAAGTTGGAGGTGTGGACTTGCGGCCGTGAACCGACCTCGTCGTCGATTTCTCGGTCGAATCCGAGGGGGCGACCACGGCTCGACCCTAAGCAAACACATTGTAGATTGTCAACAGTCTGCTAGTTGGGCCCCCCTTTGAATTTTTAGTCAACTGTCGACAATCTGCACTTGACGTGGTTCTATGTCAGACAACGAACCCGCCTCAGCAGGCCGTTGCCGCTGAAACCACGTGAAGGGAAGCACCATGAAGGCCAGAAGCAGAGTACAGATCGCGGCCGGAGGATTCGCCATTGTGCTGGCACTGACCGCCTGCAGCGGCACCGCCACCAGCGGCACCGCCACCGGCGGCGACGAGGCTGCGAACGTCTCGAAGACATCGAACACGACCGACATCTCCGAGGGCGTCCAGCCTGACGAAGCCGCGGTCGACCTGCTCCCGCAGTCCTACAAGGACAAGGGTGAGCTGACCGTGGCCATGGACCTGCACTACCCGCCGACGACCTTCCTCGCCGACGACAACACCACCCCGATCGGACTCAACCCTGACATCGCCCGATTGGTCGCAAAGAAGCTCGGCCTCGAGCTGAAGTTCGAGAACACCGGTTTCGATACCATCATTCCCGGCATCGAGGGTGGTCGCTACGATTTCACCGCCACGACGATGTCCCCTTCGCCTGAACGGCTCGAGGTGCTTGACATGATCGACTACCTCAACAGCGGGGTATCGGTTGCCGTGCCCGCCGGGAACCCCCTCGAGCTCAGCAACGACGACCTGTGCGGCAGGAACATCGCGGTGACCAAGGGCTCGAACGCTCAGCTGATCCACCTGCCGAATGTCTCCGAATGGACGTGCGAATCGAAGGGCAAGCCCGCGATCAACGGCGTGACCCTGCCCAATGTCCAGGAGGCGTTGACGCAACTGGCCTCGAAGAGGGTCGACGGCGTGTTCTACGACACTCCGTCGCTGGTCTGGGCTGACCAGCAGCAGCCCGACACGTTCACTGTTCTGACGCCCCAGATGGATACCCGCTCGGACCACACCGTGGCCATCGGCCTGAAGAAGGGATCGGAACTGACGCCGGCCCTGCAGGCTGCAGTTCAGTCCGTCTTGGACAGCCCGGAGTACCAGAAGTCGCTCGAGACGTGGGGACTGACTGCTGCGGGCATCACGACCGCTGCCCTCAACTGACGAGTGTGTGCCATGCTCCCTTCAATCTCCCAAGGAAGTGAGACCAAATGAGCCAGGTCGACGTGTCCCTCAAGCCGAGGATTCGGCGCCGAAGCGCCTTCGAATACGTTGTATGGGTTGTCTGCAGTCTGCTCGGCGCGGGAATCCTCTACTCGGTGGCGACCAACCCGAACTTCAAATGGGACGTGGTCGCTCGGTACTTCACTCAGGAGACGATCCTCCGCGGACTGATGGTCACGATCATGCTGACCGTCGTGAGCATGGTGCTGGGTACGCTTCTGGGCCTTGCGCTGGCGATCATGAGGGCATCCAGCCTCAAGCCCATCGCGGCCACCGCGGGCGTGTACATCACGTTCTTCCGAGGTACCCCGGTTCTCGTGCAGCTCATCTTCTGGTTCAACATCGCTGCGCTGTATCCCAACCTCACGATCGGGATACCGTTCACCGACGTGCAGCAGGCGATCGACGTCAATGCACTGATGGCGCCGATCACGGCGGCGATCATCGGCCTGACGCTGAATGAAGCCGCATACATGGCGGAGATCATCCGCGGCGGGTTCTCCTCTGTCGGCAAGGGTCAGATCGAAGCAGCGGACTCGCTGGGGATGAGCGGCGCCACGAAGATGCGGAAGATCATCATTCCGCAGGCCATGCCGTCGATCATCCCAGCCACCGGCAATCAGGTCATCGGCATGTTCAAGGAGACCTCGCTCGTCAGTGTCCTGGGCGTTGCGGAACTTCTCCAGAGCGCGCAGTTGATCTATGCGCGCACCTACGAGACCATTCCCCTCCTCATCGTTGCCAGCCTCTGGTACCTGGTGATGACCCTCATCCTGAGCTACCCCCAGTCGCAGCTGGAGAAGAAGTACTCCCACTCCTCCGCTGTGCTCCCCAGGAAGGCGAAGCGAGTCGTCCTGGCAGAGCCGGCTGACGTGACGGAACCAGTTGCCTTGACCGACCCAGAAGGGATTGCACGATGAGCGACGACGGAACGATCTTCGCCCGAGGGCTTCGAAAGTCCTTCGGACCGAAGACAGTGCTTCAGGACATCGACCTGGAGATCGCCTCCGGCGAGATCTGCTGCATCATCGGCCCCAGCGGCTCGGGAAAATCGACCCTCCTTCGATGCATGAACGGTCTGGAGTCGGTCGACTCTGGAGTCCTGAAAGTCAACGGTGAGCATGTCGGGTACTACGAAACGGAGACCGCCCTTCATGCGCTGAGCCGGAAGGAGGTCGCGCGGCAGCGCACCAAGGTGGGCATGGTCTTCCAGCAGTTCAACCTCTTTCCGAACATGACCGCCCGCGAGAACGTCATGGCAGGGCCAGTGCTGGTGAAGCGGGGTGACAAACAGGAAGCCGCCCTGCGGGCTCAAGAACTCCTGACCAGCGTCGGACTGAGGAGGTTCAGCGATTACTACCCCGCCCAACTGTCGGGCGGGCAGCAGCAGCGCGTGGCCGTGGCCCGCTCGCTGGCCATGGAGCCACGCATCATGCTGTTCGATGAACCCACGAGCGCCCTCGACCCCGAGAAGGTCGGCGAAGTCCTCACCGTCATGCAGAACTTGGCCAAGAAGGGGATGACCATGGTCGTCGTAACGCACGAGATGGGCTTTGCGCGAGAGGTGGCGGACACCCTGCTGTTCATGGACGAAGGATGCATCGTCGAACGCGGTGATGCCCGGGAGGTGCTCTCCAACCCGAAGGAGCGCCGGACCCAGGCATTCCTGGAGAAGGTGCTCTGAGCACGAGCGGGAGCTTGGCCTCATCGACTCTCACCCTCGGCGAGGGGACGCACCCGGGCCAATCCCGTGACCGCGTGCTGCGGTCGCTAGAGTCTCGACCACGTCGACGGCCGAAAGGAACCGCAATTGGAGAGTGTCACCAAGAACCGGCAGTCATCCCAAGTTCTGAAGGCGATGGTGGCCCGCGCCTACGGACAGGACTCGGTGCCTGCCGGCCACTCCTCCTGGTACTCCGAGTTGGGCGATGGCTGGTTCAGTGCCGCGTATCGCATCAGGCTCCGCGGCGGGCGGGATGTCGTGCTGAAGGTCGCACCTCCGGCCGGCATCGAGGTGTTGACCTATGAACGCGATGCGATGCGCACGGAGCTGAAGACCATCGAACTGATCGGGCAGCTCGGCGATATCCCCGTCCCGAGGGTCGACTACGCCGACCTCACCCGTGAAGTCTGCGATGCCGACTACTTCTTCATGGAGCACATCGACGCCGAGAACCTCGCGGCCAGGATGGGTGAGCTGCCGCGAGACGAGGCGCGGCGGCACATGGTCGAACTCGGTGCGTTGAACCGGCGGATCAACTCCATCGTCGGCCCCGCGTTCGGCCCGATCACCGGACCCCACCACTCGAGCTGGGACAGTGCGTTTCTCCAGATGATCGACGAGCTCCTGGCTGACGGTGAGCGGCGCACCGTAGATCTGGGTGCCACCTCCGACGGCATTCGGCAGATCGTCACCGGCAACATCGAGAGCCTCCGCGAGGTCACCGAGCCACGGCTCGTCGAATGGGACCTCTGGCCCGGAAACGTGCTGATCAGCGGCCAGGGCATCTGTGCCGTCGTCGACCATGAACGTGCGTTCTTCGGCGACCCCCTCATCGAAGTGGGGTTCGCCGGCACGCAATCAGCGCACTTCGGGGACTCCGACGCGTTCATGGAAGGCTACGGCCACCCTGGACTCTCGACCACGGAAGTCACACGCCGGAGGCTCTACCAGCTCCACCTCTGCCTGGTCCTGACAATCGAGACCGCCTACCGAGAGTACGGGGACCCGAACCACTCCGAGTGGGCTCGCCAACAACTGGCGGAAAGCCTCGCGGCCTTCTGAAATCGGGCGCGCTCGGCCTGGTTCAGCCGACTCTCGCCGGAGATGAACCCGAGGCTTCGCCGGTCGACGAGCGGACGACGAGCTCGGGCACGAGATGGAGGCTGCGTCGTCGTTCGCCGCGTGCAAGGCCGACCAGCGTCACGTACGAGCGACGGCCGACCTCTGCGTAGTCCTGGCGGACCGTGGTGAGCGGAGGGGCGAAGTATGCGGCTCCGTCGTCGTCGTCGTACCCCACGACGCTGATGTCGTCGGGTGCGTGCTTGCCGACTTCCGAGTAGGCGTGCATGAGCCCGAGCGCCATCTGGTCGCTCGCGCAGAAGACCGCCGTCGCGTCGGTGTCCCGCAAGCGGCGGCCGGCCCCGAGCCCCGACCGCGCCGACCAATCCCCGTCGACGATGGCGACCGGAGCGACCCCCGCCTCCTCGAGCGAGCGGAGGAACGCCCGTTCTCGGGCCTGAGCGTGCCCGAGAGTTCGCGGGCCTGCGACGAACGCGAGCCTGGTGTGACCGAGCGCGAGGAGGTGCCGGGTCGCCTGCACCGCACCGTTGTAGGAATCGATCCCGACCGAAGCGAACTCGTTGTCGTCGTCGAGCGCGAGGACGACGGGCACCTCACCGTCGAACTCCTGCACCGCCCTGACAACGTCCTCATGAGTCGAGACGACGACGAAGCCGCCGACACCCTCGCGTGCCTGCTTCGCCATGGCGGCGAGAATGGAGCTCGCGACTCCGTCGCCGTTCGGAACGACATCGGTCAACGTGATCTCATGCTCGGTGTCGCGTGCAGCCTCGACGATTCCCCGGAAGATCTTCTCGAGGATGCCGCGGCTCGCCCCGTGCAGGCTGATGACGCCGAACCGCGTCGTTCCGTAACCGAGTTCTCGCATGGCGGTCTCGATGCGGCGCTTCGTCGTGTCACTGACCTGCACGCGTCCGCTGAGGAACCGTGACACGGTTCTGGTGCTGACGCCTGCGACTTCGCCGATCTCGCCCGCGCGCGGCGCACCGATGACCGGTGTCACCGGTCGCCGTCGTCGGTCACTTGAGGCTTCCCATCGTGACGCCGGCTCGCCAGTACCGCTGCATGGCGACCATGAGGAGGACCATGGGAATCGTCGCCACCAGCGAACCGGTGATGACGAGGCTGGTGAGGTCGACGGTCGAATCCGTTCCCCGCTGCAGCCAGGAGTAGAGGCCGAGCATCACGGGCCAGCGCTCGGCGGCGCGAAGGAAGACGAGCGGACCGAAGAACGCATTCCAGATCGCGACGAAATGCAGGAGGAAGACCGTCGCACCGGCCGTGGTCAGCAGGCGCAGGCCGATGCTGAAGAAGATGCGATACTCGCCGGCCCCATCGATCCGAGCGGCCTCCATCAGTTCGGGGGGCATCGCGCCCTCGGTGTAGACCTTTGCCAGGTAGACGGAGAAGGGACCGAAGAAGGCCGGGAGGATCATCGCCCAGACGGTGTCGTAGATCCCGATCTGCACGAAGAGCAGGTAGGACGGGATCGTCAGGAGCGCACCGGGGATGAGGAAGGAGCCGATGATGAATGCCATCGAGGTTCCCTTGCCCCTGAACTGGTACATCGCCAAGCCGTAGCCGGCAGCGAGGGCGACGAGCGTCTGTCCTGCCGCGCCAGCGAGTGCGTAGAGCGTAGAGTTCCCGAGCCATACTCCGAAGATGCCGTCCTGGTACGTGAACAACGAGGACAGGTTCTCGAAGAGGTTGAAGTCGGCGAACCAGAGTCCGTTCGTCGTGTACAGCTGTTCCTTCGACTTCGTCGCCGAGACGATGAGCCACCATGCGGGGCCGACCGAGTAGATCGTGAAGAGGATCAGTCCGATGAGCACGAACCACTTCGAACCGCCACGCGAAGCGGCGAGGCCCGAATGGTCACCCGCGTCTCCGCGTCGCTGCCTGCGACGAGAGGCGCGCAGCGCCCCTCGCTCCGTCCGCTTCACCTCGTCGGTCGTCTCAAGGGCCGCGCGGTCGACATCTGTCAGGGTCATTGTTCAACCTTGTTCGTGAAGCGGTAGATGATGGCCGAGGCGATGCCTACGACCGCAGCCAGGATGATCGACAGCGCGGCGGCGTAGTTGAGGTTGCCGACCTGGAACGCCTGGTTGAAGATCACCATGGCGGGAGTGAAGTCCTTCGTGATCGTCTCGGGAGACACCGCGCGGAAGAGCGTCGGCTCGGCGAAGATCTGCAGCGTGCCGATGATCGAGAGCACGCCGGTCAACACGAGCGAACCCCGGACGTAGGGGACTTTGATCGACATCGCGATGCGGAAGTCGGATGCTCCGTCGACACGTGCCGCGTCGAAGATCTCGCGAGGCACCGCCTGCAGCGCGCCGTACAGGATGAGCATGTTGAAGCCGATGTTCCCCCAGAGGGCGAGGTTTCCGATCGAGAACCAGATCAGCGAACCGGAGAAGAAGTTGATGTCCAGGCCGAGCGCGTCGAAGATCGGCTGGAACGGGCCGACCACAGGGCTGTAGAGGTAGATCCAGATCATCGTCGCGACGATGCCCGGAATCATGTACGGGATGAGCAACGAGAGCCGGAAACGGTTCGCCACTCGTCGGGTGACCGCGTCGATCAGCAGGGCGAGCGCGAGACTCACGATCTGCGTGACGGGCACGACGATCGCGGCATAGATGCCGACGCGGAGCATCGACGTCCAGAAGATCCCGTCGGTGAGGCCGCGGGTGAAGTTGTCGACGCCGGAGAAGCTGATTTCAGCCTCACCGAAACCCAGACCAGACGACTTCTCGGAGAACAGGCTCTGGCCGAGGGCCAGGACGACCGGAAGGATCGTGAAGACGGCGAACCCGATGAAGAACGGCCACGTGAACGAGGCCCCTTTGATTCGCTGGAGGCTGCGCCATGACAGGCGAGGAGACGCGGGTCTTCCGCGCTTGGTCGGTTCGGATGGGGGCCCAGCACTGATCTCTGGATCGCGAACCACTGCTACAGAAGACATCCGCGTCTCCTCTCCTGTCGATGGTGCGCGGAGCGCACCGGATACTGCGGGGGAACCGCTACTTGGCGATGGTGTAGTCGATGCCCTTGCTCTCCAGGTCAGTCGCGATGTACGCCTCGACGTTGGCGAGCGCCTCCTCGAGCGTGATCTGCTTGGCGATGAACTTGCCCCACTGGTCCTGCAGCTCGGGGAACCACGCGTCGTAGTTCGGCCCGCGCTCGAACGAGCCGATCACCTTGGCCTGAGCTTCGTCGATGACCGCTCCGACCTCTGCCGGCGTCTGGGCGAACAGGTTGTCGGGAACGATCGCCTCGGTGTACTCCGAAACATCCTCGAGCGCAGTCGGCACGCTGATCGCGCCGGTCTCGGGGTGCTCGCTGGCGGCGATGCCGGCGGGGTCCACCGAGGCGAACGTGTGGAATGCCACAGCGGCCTCGGGGTGCTCGCAGCCGACGGGCACGATGGCGGGGTTCGCGAAGCCCGTGGCGACCTGCTTCTTCGCGCCGTCGAACTGGGGAAGGTCCACCGCTTCCCACTGGCCGAGGGAGTTCACGAGGTTCGTCTGGAGTCCGGTGAGCGACCACCACTGCGTGGGCAGGGTAGCCAGCTGACCGCTGTCGAAGTACGAGTAGAGGGCCGGTCGATCCTTGTAGGTCTGGGTGGAATTGAGGTCGTTGTCGACGATCTCCTGGATGATGCCTGCAGCCTTGAGCGTGGCCTTGTCGTGCAGGTTGACCGTCCAGCTGTCGCCGTCGATCGTGAACCACTCGGCGCCCGCCTGCTGAGACAGGTTCAACAGCGTCGAGGGGTCTTCACCGGCGAGATTGATGACCTTGACGCCTGCCGGAGCGAGGGCTTTTCCTGCGTCGACGAGCTCCTCCCACGTGGTCGGAACCTCGACGCCGTTTGCGGCGAGCGTCGTGGAGTTGACCATCATGAACTGGGCAGAGGCTCCGGTCGGCACACCGTAGTACTTGTCGCCGACCTTGGCACCCGCCAGGGCGCCAGGGCTGAACCGGTCGGCCACAGGCTCGACATACTCGCTGATGTCCTGCGCCCAGCCGTTGACGAGCGCGGTCGCCAGCGGACCGGTGCCGGTGACCAGGCATGGGACGCCCTGCTTCGACTCCATGACGTTTCGGAGGTTCGTCTGCGTCGCTTCGTGGCTGGCCTGCAGCACGTAATTGACGGTGATGTCGTCTTGGCTCGCGTTGAAGGCGTCGACGACGAGTTGCGTGACCTCCGCGTCCCACCCCCAGACGTCGATCGTGACCGGCTCCGACGCTTCCGGGGCGGGCGGCGCAGATTCGGCGCCGCTCGCGCAGGCGGCGAGGAGGGCGACCGAGGCCAAGCCCGCGGTCAGGGTGAGGGTACCCCGTAGTGCAGATCGCATGGATTCACTCCTTTGTGACGTACTCGTCGTTGATGTACAGGCTGTGGGCTTCTTCGACATTCACCCGAATGCACGGCAATCGCGGTAAACGCTGTCCACCAGCGTGCAACGCATGGATAACGTTTGTCAAGGAGCAGTTTTGTCTCGCCGTGTGCACGGCAGACAAGGGGAGATAGTACCCCCGAACGGGTGGCGGAGTGCCCTGACGGACAGAGATTCCCGGTCCGAGTAGGCGCGGGGCGTCTGCGGACTCGCGATCGACGTTCAGTCGCGAAGGGGAGGAGTGCCCCCGCGCAGCATGACCGTGCCCGAGACCTGGAACGTCTGGACTCGGTCGGACGGGCTCAAGACCTGAACGACGGCGTGTTCGGCCATCTCGGCCAGCGGTACGCGCACCGTGGTGAGTGGGGGATCGAGGTCGCGGACGATCGGAACATCGTCGAAGCCGGCCACGGTCACGTCACGTGGGAGGGAGATCCCTTCTTCGGCGAATCGGGCGATCGCGCCGAGCGCCATCGCATCGCTCGCAGCGAAGACGACGTCGAGGTCGCCGATCCTGCTGATGAGCCTCTCGGCGGCGCGATAGCCGCCGTCGTGATCGAAGTCCTCCGTCATCACGAGATCGGCGGGTATCTCGATGCCATGACCTGCGAGGCCACGGGCGAAGCCGGCCGCGCGCTCGCGTGGCGTGATGAGATCAGCGGGTCCGCCGATCATCGCGAACCGGCGGTATCCGATCGACGCGAGTTCCTCTGCGAGCGCGGCAGCCGACTCGGCATTCCGGAGGGTGACCGCGTCGTAGTCGAAGGTGTTGTCACCGATGATCGAGATCCGACCGCCCGCCCTTGCGAAGGCTTCGAGTTCGGCGCCGAATGCTTCTTCGCGTTTCATGTCGGTGGATCGCGCGATGGCCACCAGTACCGCCTTCGGACGCTGCCCGCGCACGGCCCGCAGCGCGTCGATCTCGTCGTGTTCGGTCAGTCCTGCAAGAGCGATGAAGACGGAGTGGCCGAGTGCTCGGGCCTTCCGTGTCGCTCCGGACACGAGTTCGGCTGCTCCAGGATCGTCGATCTCCGTCGCGAGGATCGCGATCGTCTTGTTCGCTCCGGCGGCCATCGACTGAGCTTGGCTGTTCACGGCGTAGTCGAGCTCCCGGGCTGCGTTCCAGATCGCCTCTCGAGTGGCATCCGGGATCCCGCGGGCGGATCGAACTCCGCCGTTGAGCACGCGTGACGCCGTCGACGGAGAGACGCCGGCGCGGGCCGCCACGTCGTGCAGAGTGGCTCCCGATCGCCGACGCCCGCTCATGCGTCGACCCTAACCGAGGTCGTGCGGCAGACCCGTGCGCCGCCGTGCGGATGTGCCACTATGGCCGGTATGCCGAGCCGCCTTCCGATCGCGAGCGCTTCTCCGGACCACGCACGTGTCGGCTAGGCGCTCTCCCGCCCGAGTGACGCTGCACGACGTCGCACGCGAAGCCGGCGTCTCCGTCGCAACTGCTTCTCGAGTGTTGGGCGGCGGCGATCGAAAAGTCTCGGACGAACTCAGCGCTCGTGTGCAGCGGGCGGCCGCGCGGCTCCGTTACGCGCCCGACCTCTCCGCGCGGGCCGTCAGACGCGGCACCTCGTCGACGATCGCGTTGATCGTCAGCGACATCTCCGACCCCTACTTCTCCGCCGTGGCGTCGGGGGTGATCGCCGCCGCCAGACGCGCGCGAATGACGGTGACCATCGCGGCGACGGAACGATCGACGCTGCTCGAGCTGGAGACCGTGCGGGCCATGCGCGCACAGGGCCATCGCGCGTTGATCGTGGTCGGAAGTCGACCCGTGCGGCAGTCGGAAGATGATCTCGTCGCGGAGATCGCACGGTTCGAGCAGGCCGGTGGCACCGTGGTCCTCGTGTCGCAGCCGGTGCTGCCCTTCTCCACGGTGTCGCTCGACAATGCCGGCGGTGCGCGAAGCCTGGCGCTGAAGCTGGTGGGTCACGGATACCGCTCCTTCGCCGTGCTCGCAGGTGACCGTCGGTTCGCCACCGTCGAGGATCGCATCTCGGGGTTCGTGAAGGGGCTCGGGCAGGTGGGTGTCGAGTTGGACGACGATCGGATCTTCGCGGGCTCATTCTCTCGGGATGGCGGGTTCGAGACGGCGCAGGCGTTCATCGAGTCCGGGCTGCAGTCCGTAGATCTCGTCTTCGCGACCAGCGACGTGATGGCCGTGGGCGCGATGGCGGCGTTCCGCGACCATGGGATTCGTGTCGGGTCTGACGTGGGTCTGGCCGGATTCGACGACATCCGGGTGGCGAGTCTCGTGACCCCGCGACTCACGACCGTCGCTGCGCCGATGGCCGAGATGGGAGCAGCAGCCGTCGAGCTCGCGTTGTCGGAGCCGGGGGAGCGGATGATCCGCGAGTTCTCGACGACGATCGCACTGCGCGAGAGCTCGCCCAGGCGAGCGCGCTGAACCGGCCTGTGCGCGTCTTCTCGTGTCTGCTCCTATTCGGCACCCGACCGGCGGGTGATCTCGACGTGGATCTTGGGTCCGGATGCGGCATCCGAGGGCCGTTCGCCGGCGAGCACGCCGGCCAATTCGTCGAGGCCGACCGTCGCCGCGATGAGCGGGGTCGGGTCGACGGTGCCGCTCGCGTAGGAGCGAATGGTCGGGGCGAGGCCCGCCGAGGCGCCGAGGATGCCGACGGCAGTGAGGTCGCCGAGCACGAGCAGGCGCGAGTCGATGAGGCTCGGGCTGCCCGCGAGCCCCACGTACGCGATGCGTTTTCCCGGCTCCACGAGCTGCAGCGCCTTCGCGGGTAGGTGCAGCGCATTGGATGCCTCGATGACGGCGTCCCATCGCAGCGCCGGAAGGTCGTCTTCCGTCCAGACGCCGGCGAACTCGAAGGTGCGGGCGAACTCGAGAGACCGACCCGACCGGCCCATGAGGTGCACCTCGGCGCCCACCGCGCGGGCGAACATCGCGCACAGCAGCCCGATGGTGCCGGGTCCGAGGACCAGCACGCGGTCGCCCTCGCTGAGTCGCGCCGCCTCGACGCTGCGCCACGCGTTGCCGCCCGGTTCGACGAGCGCGCCCGCGGCATCCGTCACCGAATCCGGAAGCGGGTGCAGGTAACGGGCCGGGAAGGCGACCTGTTCGGCAAGCGCGCCCGGGCGTCCCGCGCGGATGCCGAGTTCCGTGCGGAACTCGCAGACCTGGTGGTAGCCCGTGCGGCAGCGGTGGCATTCACCGCAGCCGAGCATCGTGTCGCCGGTCACGCGGCGGCCCAGCCACGTCGAGTCGACGCCCTCGCCCACGGCGGTGACGGTGCCCATCCACTCGTGGCCGATGCGAATCGGGTACGACGCGTGCCCGTCGTGCAGGTACTGCATCTCGCCGGTGTAGAACTCCACGTCGGTGCCGCAGATGCCGGCGCGCGCGACGTCGATGACGACCTCGCCCGGGCCGGCCGTGGGCGGTTCGACGTCCTCGACCCCCGCCTGCTGCGGACCTGAGATGACGAAGGCCTTCATGGTGGCTTGCTCCTCGTCTGACGGCTCGGTTGGTTGAGGATGCTGCTGCTCAGCAGCCACCTCATACGCTGTGCTCACAACGTTTCATCAGTTCACCGAGAGTTGGAAAGCCGATGTCGTCCCAGCTTCGCAGTTCCGAGTGGTATTCGGGTGATGACCGCAACGCCTACATCCACCGAGCCTGGATGCGGCGGGGTCTGCCCGACAGTGCGTTCGCCGGGGCGCGACCGCACATCGCGATCGCCAACACGGCGTCCGACCTCACGCCGTGCAACTCGCACCTCGACGAGGTCGCCCAGTCGGTCAAGAACGGGATCTATGAGGCGGGCGGCATCCCGCTGAACCTGCCCGTCGTATCGCTCGGCGAGACGCAAGTGCGACCCACGGCGATGCTCTGGCGCAACATGGCCGCGATGGCGACCGAGGAGATGCTCCGCGCGAACCCGATCGACGGGGTGGTGCTGCTCGGCGGGTGCGACAAGACGATTCCGGCGCTGCTCATGGCCGCGGCATCCGTCGACCTGCCCGCCGTCGTCGTTCCCGGCGGGCCGATGAGCACCGGCACCTTCCGTGGGGTGGCGCTCGGCTGCGGCACCGACGTCTGGCGGCTGAGTGAGGAAGTACGCGCTGAGACGCTCAGCGAGCGCGACTTCCTGAGGTCCGAGTCGTCGATGATCCGGAGCCGCGGACACTGCAACACCATGGGCACGGCGTCGACGATGGCCCTCGTCGCCGAGGCGCTCGGCACCGTCATCCCCGGCCTCGCCGGAACGCCTGCCGTCGACAGTCGCCTGCTCGAGGCGTCGCACGAGACCGGGCGGCTCGCGGTCGCGCTCGTCGAGGCCGAGCGGCGTCCGTCGACCTTCCTCACGAAGGCGAGCTTCCACAACGCGATCGTCGCGCTCGCCGCGATCGGCGGCTCGACCAATGCCGTCGTGCACCTGCTCGCGATCGCCGGGCGCCTCGGCATCGATCTGAGCCTCGACGACTTCGACCGCATCGGCGTGAACGTGCCGCTTCTCGTCAACCTCCAGCCGGCTGGCCGCTACCTCATGGACGACCTCCACCGCGCCGGCGGCTTCCTCGCCGTGCTGCGCGAGGTGCGCGACCTGCTCGACCCCGATGCCCTCACGATCACCGGGCGTCCGCTCGTCGACCACCTCGACGGCGCAAGGATCTGGGACCCCGACGTCATCACGCCCCGTGATGCCCCTCTGCTGCCGGCGGCGGGAATCAGTGTGCTGCGGGGGAGCCTCGCCCCGGGCGGCGCCCTCATCAAGCCCGCTGCCGCATCACCGCACCTGCTCAAGCACCGCGGCCGAGCCGTGGTGTTCGACAGCATCGAGGACTTCCACGCCCGCATCGACGACCCCGAACTCGAGGTCGACGCCGACTCCGTGCTCGTCCTGCGCGGATGCGGCCCCAAGGGCTACCCGGGCATGCCCGAGGTCGCGAACATGCCGCTGCCGAAGAAGCTGCTCGAACAGGGCGTGCGCGACATGGTCCGCATCTGCGACGGTCGCATGAGCGGCACCGCCTATGGCACCGTCGTGCTGCACGTCACTCCCGAGTCCGCCGCCGACGGACCGCTCGCGCTCGTGCAGACCGGCGACTGGATCTCCCTCGACGTTCGGAGCCGTCGCCTCGATCTCGACGTGCCAACGGAGGAACTCGCGGCACGCACGCCGAACCAGGCCACCGTCGACGGGTACGCGAAGCCCCGCCGCGGCTGGGAGCGACTCTACGTCGACCACGTCATGCAGGCCGACACCGGCGTCGACCTCGACTTCCTCGTCGGCTCGAGCGGACCGAAGGTCAGTCGCGAGTCGCACTGAGGCGACGAGCCTTCGGCGAGCGGATGCGGCATCCGTGTCCCTCTCTCGAGAGCGTTGCCGAGCCACGCGATGCTCGTTCCGTCTCAGCCGCGTCCGTGCTCTGCGTACGGGTTCAGCAGCGCGTCCCTGACCTCGTCGGGCACGCCCTCCTCCGTGGCGCTGGGACCGTCGGCGGCGGGGAACGACTCCGTCATCGACATCGGCATGGCGCCGTTGCGGTAGAAGTTGTTCGACCCCTGCGACGGCCGCCAGGTGTTCGGCTCCCAGTCGGGCACGTAGTTGCGATACCCACCGGTGTTGAGCTCGATGCGCAGGGTCGACGGCTCTCGGTAGTAGAGGAAGTTCTGCTCGCCGATGCCGTGGATCGATGGGCCGTACTCGATCGGAGTGCCGTTCTCCATCAACACGTCGGCGGCGATGAGCAGCTCTTCGCGCGTGTCGACCCAGAACGCGTAGTGGTTCACGCGGCCCGCTCGCGTCGAGCCGTCGAGCACGATGCCGAGGTCGTGCGACTTCTCGTTGGTGGTGATGACCGAGAACACCGAGATGGGCGCCTCGTCGAGGATCGTGCGCGCCATGATGCGGAAGCCCAGCACGTCGCTGTACCACTTCGCGAAGCCGTCGACATCGCTCGATGCGATGGTGACATGGTCGAGCTGGCGGGGTGCGCCGGCGACCTTGCTGCGGCGGTTCGGGCGGTCGGGGTAGATCGACGCGGCCTCGCCCGAGGTCTCGTGCACCTGCTCGGCGTCCCAGTGCAGCGTCATGCTGTGGCCCCAGGGACCGGTGAAGCGGTAGGCGCGGCCGATCGCATGTCCGTCGAACCATTCGCCCTCGATGCCGGCGGCCTCGACACGACGGGCAGCCTCGTCGAGCGCTTCGGCGCTCGACGTGCGCCATGCCATCGTCGCGAGCGAGGGCTCTTCGCCGGGGAGCACCACCACGCTGTAGCGGTAGTAGTCGCCCCAGCAGCGGAGGTAGACCGCGCCGTCGTGACGGTCGACGACGGTGAGGCCGACCTGGTTCACGTAGAAGTCGACGGATGCCTCGACATCGGGAGTCGTGATGGCCACGTACGACAAGTGGGAGAGGAGCTTGATCATCATCGATCCTTACGATCAGGGTGCGGCCGCGCCGCCGTTGGTTCGAGTGCGCCAGTGCGGCACTTCTCCACTGTGCGGCGGCACTGCACATCAGGGAAGCTGAATGTGTTGATGCCGCATATTCATCGCTCCGATATGTGTCGTGAGGCCGACCGTTTGGGTCATCTCCCTGCCGATCAGCATCGCCGTTCGTGATGCGGGCCATCAGGAGGGGGTCCACAGGAGACGATGGGAGCCGCTGGTGTTCGCAAGGAAGGGGTCTCCGATGAATTCGCTCGATGGACGGACGTACGTCGTGACCGGGGCCGCGTCGGGGATCGGCGCCGCGACGGTCGGCGCGCTCGCCGGCGCCGGCGCGCACGTGATCGCCGCCGATCTCACGTGGGATGACACCGCCACGACGCGCGACGGCGTCGAGCGCGTCGGTCTGGACGTCGCCGACGCCGACGGGTGGGCCGAGCTCGCCGGAGCGCATCAGCACGGTCGTTGCCGGCGGCGTCGACGGCCTCGTCAACGCCGCGGGCATCACAAGGCGCGCTCGGCTGCACGACGTGACGCCCGACGATTTCCAGAATGCGTTCGCGGTCAACGCCGCCGGGCCCGCGCTCGGGATACAGGCGCTCGCCCCGCTCATGGCGCCCGGCAGCTCCATCGTGAACGTCGGGTCGGTCGCCGGGATGATGGCGCACTACGGCATCGCCTACGGCGCGAGCAAGTGGGCGCTGCGCGGCATCACGAAGACCGCGGCGATGGAGCTCGGGCCCCGCGGCATCCGGGTCAATCTCGTGAGCCCCGGCTTCATCGAGACCCCCATGACGCACAGCGCGCCCGACGCGTTCCGCAATGTGAACCTGGAGACGACGCCACTCGGGCGCACGGGCCGGGCGGACGAGGTCGCGGCCGTGATCGTGCAGTTGCTGTCACCGGATGCCTCGTTCGTCACGGGCGCGGAGGTCGCTGTCGACGGAGGCCTCAGCGGCCATGGCGGCGGACTGCCGATCGCTCAGGCAATGGGTTTGGCGTATCCACACGAGTGATGCCGTGGATCATTGATCCGCCCTTCACTGATACCTCGGCAGGCGTTTGACTTGAGGAGCGCATCGCACTGACGCACGCGTGAATGGAGACACCCCGTGACATCGTCGTCCGACGGCCTGACCGCACTCTTCGCCCTCGTCCGCTTCCGCGCGGGCGACGGTTCCGAGGCGCAGCTCGGCCTCGTCGCGGGTGAGCGGGTGCGGCCCATCGGTCCCGACGAGCTGGGGGCATCCGATCTGAACGCCTTCCTCGCCGAGACCCCGGCTGCCTGGGAACGCCTGACGGCGGCCGCCGAGCGCGACGACGACGGATGGCGGCCTTTGGCCGGCGTCACGCTCACCGCCCCGGTGACGCCACGTCAGGTGCTGCAAGCCGGCGCCAACTACCGCACGCACGTCATCGACCTCGTCGCCGCCGGTCGCGCGAAGAACGACCCGCGCCCCATCGACGAGATCCGCGCGTGGGCGGCCGACATGATGGACCGCCGCGCCCGCGAGGGCATCCCCTACTTCTTCATCGGCCTGCCCGCCGCGGTGGTCGGCGACGACGTCGACCTCGTGCTTCCCGCGTACAGCGACCAGCACGACTGGGAGCTCGAGCTCGCCGTCGTCATCGGCAGGGAGGCGTTCCGAGTCGAGCGCGAGCACGCCATGGAGCACGTCGCCGGCTACACGATCGTGAACGACATCACGACTCGCGACCTCGTGTTCCGCGAGGACATGAAGGAGATCGGCACCGACTGGTACCGCGGCAAGAACGCGCCGGGCTTCCTGCCCGCGGGCCCGTTCCTGATCCCGGCGCCCTTCGTCGAGAACCCGGGAGACCTGCAACTGACGCTCACGCTCAACGGCGAGACGATGCAGGATGCCACGACGTCCGACCTGCTCTTCGACATTCCCGCACTCATCTCGGGCGCCTCGCAGAACATGCCGTTGCTCCCAGGCGATCTCCTGCTCACCGGCAGCCCCGCCGGCAACGGCATCGTGCACGGACGGATGCTCCGCGACGGCGACGTCATGATGGGCGTGATCGAGGGGCTCGGCGCGCAGACCGTGCGCGTCGTAGCCGAGGCGGGTGCGCGATGAGCACGCGTGCTGCCGATGCGGAGGTCGAGGAGACGCGGCAGCGCCGTCTCGAAACCTCCACCGCCCCGACCGAGGACCCGGCGGAGCTTGACCGCACCGACCCGGCCCGCCACATCGCCGCGTCCGCCGAGGCGTACCGCAACTGGAGCCGCTGGGGAGAAGACGACCGCATCGGCACCTTGAACTTCATCGGCGACGCCGAGCGCGCCCGCGCCGCCGGGCTTGTGCGGCGCGGCGCGAGCTTCTCGCTGTCGCAGCCGTTCGACATGAACGGCCCGCAGCAGGGCTGGCGCCGCCGCACGAACCCGGTGCACACGATGCTCGACACGGGCACGGATGCCGCGGCCGGCACCCAGGGCTTCCCGCACGGCATCGGCGGGGCCGACGACGTCATCGCCATGCCGCTGCAGTGCTCCACGCAATGGGACGGCCTCGGCCACATCTTCGACCGCGGTATGGCGTGGAACGGCCGACCCGCCGGGCAGGTGGTCACGAGCGACGGCGACCTCGTCACGGGCATCGAGCACGTGGCATCCGTGATCGTCGGGCGGGGCGTGCTGCTCGACGTCGGCCGGTTCCTGCGGCCGGATGCATCCGATGTCCACGCTGACGACGGTGCCGCCACGGGCGAACTGCCCGACGGGTACGCCATCACGACCGCCGAGCTCGAGGCGTGCATCGCCGCGCAGGGTGCGACGAGCGCCGTCGGGCGAGGCGACCTCGTGCTCGTGCGCACCGGGCGCTACGGCCGCGCAGTGCGCGAGGGCTGGAACGGCTATGCCGGCGGCCCGAGCGCGGGCCTGTCGTTCACGACGGCCGGCTGGCTGCACCGCACCGAGATCGCGGCGATCGCGACCGACACCTGGGGCTTCGAGGTTCGGCCGAATGAGTTCGACGACGCGTTCCAGCCGCTTCACCAGGTCGTCATCCCGAACCTCGGCCTCACGATCGGCGAGATGTGGGATCTCGAAGCGCTCGCCGCCGATTGCGCGGCCGACGGATGCTACGAGTTCCTGCTCGTGGCATCCCCCCTGCCGATCACCGGGGCCGTCGGCTCACCGGTGAACCCCATCGCCCTGAAGTAAGACCCGACTCGCATCCCAACGGAGGGATCCACTCATGACCGCAGTCTCCCGCGTCGCCATCGTCGGCTCCGGCGTCGCCGGCACCGCCGCCGCGATCCTGCTCGCCGAGGGCGGCGTCCACGTCGACGTCTTCGAGCAGAAGCCCGACCTCTCGACGCTCGGCTCAGGGATCACGCTGCAGGGCAACGCCCTGCGCGTCTTCGACAGGCTCGGCGTGTGGGAGCGGGTGAAGGAAGCCGGCTACACGTTCGACGTGCTCGGCCTCCGCGCGCCGGGGCCCGACGCCCAGGTCATCGCGCAGATCCCGGATGCGCCCACCGGCGGCCCGGAGTATCCGGCGACCCTCGGCATGTACCGCCCCGACCTCGCGCGCATCCTCGCCGATCGCGCCACGGAGCTCGGCGCCCGCATCCACTACGGCACGACCGTGACGAGCTTCACGCAGGACCCCGACGGCGTCGACGTCACGCTCTCCGACGGCTCGACCGGCCGCTACGACGTCCTCATCGGCGCCGACGGCCTGCACTCGTCCATCCGCAAGCAGCTCGGCATCGAGACCGAGCCGCAGCGCACCGGCATGGGCATCTGGCGCGCGTTCGTGCCAAGGCCCGCTGAGGTCACGCACACCGACCTCTACTACGGCGGCGGGGTGTACATCGCGGGGTACTGCCCGACGAGCGACGACATGATGTACGCCTACCTCGTCGAGCCGGCGCAGGACCGGCACCTGCTCTCGCCTGAGGAAGGTGTCGAGGTCATGAAAGAGCTCTCGCGGTCGTACGGCGGTCCGTGGAACGAGATCCGCGAGTCGCTCGGCGAGGCATCCCGCGTGAACTACACGTGGTTCACGAAGCACGTCGTGCCCGACGCGTGGAACCGCGGCCGGGTCGTGATCATCGGCGATGCCGCGCACAGCTGCCCGCCCACCATCGCCCAGGGTGCAGCGCAGGCGGCCGAGGACGCGCTGGTGCTCTCCGAGCTCCTCCTTTCACGCGACGCGATCGACCAGTCGCTCTGGGATGCGTTCCACGCCCGGCGGCTGCCGCGCGCGACCCAGGTGGTCGAGGCATCCGTGCAACTCGGGCAGTGGCAGATCGACCACGAGCAGGATGCCGATGTGCCGGGCCTCGTTCGTCGCATCGCGATGCTCGTGAGCGAGCCGGCATGAGCACCGAGACCAAGACGACCGAGCCCACCATGACCGATCCGATCGTCGACGTGCACGCGCACCTGTTGCTCCCCGCGCTGCAGCAGGCGGTCTCCGCGCGCGACCCCGAGGGCTTCGCTGCCGCGCAGGCGCTCGAGGCTCGCCGCAATGGCCCGGAGAGCCTCGCGCAGTCGGGGCGCATGATCGGCGAGCGGATGCCGCTGCTCACGTCGCTCGACGCCCGCCTCGCCGAGATGGACCGGCAGGGCGTCGACGTGCAGCTGGTGTCGCCGTCGCCGTCGCACTACTACCCGTGGGCGGGGGAGGAGCTCGCGGCCTGGGCCTCGCATGAGGCGAACCGCGCCGTCGCCGAGCACGTCGCCGGCGCGCCCGAGCGACTGCTCGGGCTCGGACTCGTGCCGCTGCAGCATCCGCACCTCGTGGTTGCGGCACTCGAGGACGCCGTGGTCGCCAACGGACTCGCCGGCGTCGAGCTCTCGTCGTTCGCGGGCGACGTCGAGCTCTCCGACGAGCGCCTCGAGCCGTTCTGGACGCGCGCCGAAGAGCTCGACGCGATCGTGTTCCTGCACCCGTTCGGCTGCAGCCTCGACGAGCGACTCGACCGGTTCTACCTCTCGAACACCGTGGGCCAGCCGGTCGAGAACGCAGTCGCCCTCTCGCACCTCATCTTCTCGGGCGTGCTCGACCGGCATCCGAGGCTGCGGCTCGTCGCCGCGCATGGCGGTGGGTACCTGCCGACGTTCCTCGGTCGCTCCGACCACGCGTGGCAGGTGCGGCCCGAGGCGCACGGATGCCGCGAGCTCCCGTCGTCGTACCTGCGCCGCCTGCGCTTCGATTCCCTCGTGCACACCCCGGGCTCGCTCCGCGCCCTCGTTGAGGCCGCGGGCGCCGACCGCGTGCTGCTCGGCACCGACTACCCGTTCGACATGGGCGTCGACGACCCGGTCGAGCGGGTGCGCGAGGTCGGACTCGCCGAGGCGGACGAGTACGCGATCCTCTCGGGGAACGCGACCGAGTTGTTCCGGGCGTTCTCGACGGCACCGGAGCCCGCATCGTGAGGATCGCCCGCTGGCGGTATGACGGCGCGATCGGCGAGGGCTTCGTCGTCGGTGACGACGCCGTGCCGTTCCCACGCGGCCTCACCGTCGCCGACGTGCTCGCCGCCGGCCTCGCCGAGCTGCCCGCGCTCGCCGAGGAGACGGATGCCGCGGCATCCGTGCCCCTCGGCGACGTCACGCTGCTCGCCCCGCTCGTGCCTATGAGCGTGCGTGACTTCGTCGCGTTCGAGGAGCACGTCGAGGGCGTCACGGCGTCGATCGACGGCGCCAGCCGCGTCGTCGACGAGTGGTACGAGTTCCCTACGTTCTACTTCACGAACCCGCACTCGATCGTCGCGACCGGTGACGAGGTGCGCCCGCCGGCGACCGGGCGCCTGGACTTCGAGCTCGAGGTGGGCGCCGTGATCGGCGGCGTCGCAGGCTCCGACGGTCGAGACTTGTCCCCTGACGAGGCCGCCGGTCACGTCTTCGGCTACACGATCTTCAACGACTGGTCGGCACGCGACATCCAGGGCCGCGAGATGAAGGTGCGCCTCGGGCCGGCTAAGGGCAAGGACTTCGCCACGACCCTCGGCCCCTGGATCGTCACGGCCGACGAGTTCGCCGGGTTGCTCGACGACGAGGGCTTCCTGCCGATCGGCATGGAGGTCTTCGTGAACGGCGATCGCATCGGTCACGACCTGCTCTCGAACATGGGCTGGCCGTTCGGCGATCTCATCGCCTACGCCTCGCGGAACTCGCGCGTCGTGCCCGGCGACGTGCTCGGGTCGGGCACCGCGGGCAACGGCGGATGCCTCGCCGAACTGTGGGGCCGAGCGGGCGAGCTCATCCCCCCGCCGCTCGCCGCGGGCGACGAGGTCGTCATGCGGGTCGAGGGCATCGGCGAGATCCGCAACACCGTCGGGCGTGCGGTCCACGTCCCCGAGATCCCCCCGGCGCGGCACCGCTCGCGGGCCCGCAGCCGAGGGTAGCTCCACCCCGTATCACCCCCATCACCCATCGATCGAGGAGTCTCAATGTCGAACACCTCCGTCCAGGCCGCACCCGGCATCCGCCGGGCCGGCGTCATCCAGGCCGTGCTGCTGCTCGCGGGCAGCTGCATGCCAGTGCTCGGGTCGGTGCTCCTGACGCCGATCCTGCCCCAGCTCTCCGCGGAGTTCGCGGATGTTGCGGGGGCCGAAGTGCTCGTGCCCCTCGTGGTCGCGATCCCGGCCCTCATGATCGCGCTCTTCGCGCCGTTCGCGGGTCAGGTCGTCGACCGCCTGGGTCGCAAGAAGCTGCTGATCGCGGCGATGTTCGTCTACTAGCTCGTCGGCATCGCGCCGATGTTCCTCGACACGCTGCCGGCGATCCTCGCCACCCGCGTCGGCGTCGGCATCACGGAGGCCGCGATCATGACGGTCTGCACCACGCTCATCGTCGACTACTGGCACGAGCAGCGGCGGCGCGCGAAGTACCTCGGCCTGCAGACCGTCGTGACGACACTCTCTGCCACCGCGTTCATCGCGATCGGCGGCGCGGTGGGCGCCGCGGGCTGGCGTACGCCCTTCTGGATCTATCTCGCCGCGGCGATCATCGCCGTGCCCATGATCGTCCTGCTCTGGGAACCGAACCGAGCGGATGCCATCGATGCGCACCTCCGGGCCGAGAAGGCGCGGATCCCGTGGCGCCGGCTCGCGCTGCCGCTCGTCGTCGGGCTCTTCGGCGGATTCACGTTCTACGTGCTCATCATCGAGGCCGGCTATCTCCTCGTCGGAGCAGGCGTCGCGCCGACGGACACGCCCACGATCGGGGGCATCGCCGCGGTCGCATCGCTCGCCACGGCCGCCGGAGCCTTCACCTTCTCGCGGATCGCCAAGGTCGGGCCGCGGTCGCTCCTGCCCGTCGCGTTCGGCCTGCAGGCCGCCGGAATGCTCATCATCTGGCTGATCGGCGGCGTTCCCGGCGTCGCGGCCGGGGCGATCGTGGGCGGCGCGGGTTCCGGCCTCCTGCTGCCGACGATGCTCACGTGGGCGCTCGCCTCGATCCGCTTCGACGAGCGCGGCCGCGCCACGGGACTGTGGACCTCGGCGTTCTTCTTCGGCCAATTCCTGACGCCGATCATCATGGGCGCGCTCACGGCCACGGTCGGCGGTTCTCTGCCCGTGGCGGTCGGCGCGGTCGGCATCGCGTGCGCGGTCGCGGCGATCCTGCTCGGTTTCGGGCTCCGGCGAGTCGCGGCGGCGAGCGTGGAGGAGATTCCCGTGGCGGCGTGACGTCCGCTCAGGCGGTCGCCTCGCCCAAGCCGGTCGTGGCCTCGGCCGCGAGGGTGCGCAACCACTCGTGCTCGGGGTCGCGTCGGTGCACCGGATGCCACCACATCGCGTTGTGGATCGGGATCGCGTCGAACGGCGGCTCGTACACCCGCACGCCGACCGTGTTGCGGGCGTACTCGGCGAGGCCCGCCTGCACGAGCCCCAGGCGGTCGGTGCCGGCGATGAACATCGGCAGTGCGAGGAAGCTCTCGACCACCGCCTCGACCCGGGGTTCGATCCCGAGCTGCTGGATCTGCCGGGTCGCTGACGTGAACGCCGACCGTGACTGGTAGGTGAACACCCAGGGCAATCGAGCGACGTTCTCCAGCGTGACGACCTCGCCGATGGCCGGGTTGTCCTCGGCCGCGATGACGACCCAGCTGTCGGTCCAGAGGTCGGTGAACGGCAGGTCGGTCAGGAACCCGTGCGGCATCAGCAGTGCGTCGGCGCCGCGCAGCCGGTTGACGGCGTCCTCGACGATCTGCGGATTGTGGAGCATGAATCGAAAGCGGACGCCGGGAGCACGTTCCGCCGCGAGTGACGCCAGACGGCGGCCCGTCGTCGAGAAGCTGTAGTCCGAGCCGAAGATCGCGAACTCACGCGTCGACTGCCTCGGGTCCCACTCGGCTTGGCTCTCGAAGACCCGCCGCGCGGCATCCAGTGCCGCGGCGGTGTGTTCGGAGAGACGCGAGGCGAGCGGGGTGAGCTCGTAGCTGTTGCCGGTGCGCGCGAGGATCGGATCGTTGAAGTGCGTGCGCAGGCGGGCGAGCGAGGCGCTGAGCGCGGGCTGGCTCAGGTGGAGGCGATCGGCCGCGCGGGTCACGCTGCGCTCGGTGAGGAGGGCATCGAGCGAGACGAGCAGGTTGAGATCGAGCCGGGAGAGCGGGGGCTGGTCGGACACGTCGTTGTGTTCCTTCGGTCGTCTGGGGGGTTTCCAGTCTATCAACGTCGTCGATCCCAACCCTAGGAGTATCGCATCGGCTGATGATCGATCGCAGGCGCACCTGGTGACGCGGGCGGGCGTCGCGAGCTAACCCCTCCCATACTTGCCCGGGAGGAGCTCACTGATCGGGCGCTTCGTGTGCCGCCCATCGTCGTCGTGCATCAGCACGCTGGCATCGGGTGCGTAGTCGGAGATGAGCTCGCGGCACATTCCGCAGGGAGGCACCATGGTGATCCGCCCGTCGGTGTGATGGAAGACGGCGACGATCGTGTCGATGTCGGAACTGCCGTGCTCGCTCACCGCGCGACCGAGCGCCACGGCTTCTGCGCAGACGGCGATCCGGCCGACGTACGCCTCGAGGTGCACTCCTGAGACGACCGTTCCATCGCGGAGCCGCAAGGCTGCGCCCACCTCGTGCCAGTCGGGGACGAATCGTGAGGCGATCGCGAGCTTCGCGGCCGCAATCAGCGTTTCGTCCTCACGGGAGAGGTCGCTCGGTTCGCTCGCTGTCGTCATCGTGTCCGCCCTTCGTCGCGACGCGCAGTCTCGACCTTCTCGCGCGATCTGTCAAGCACTAGGGGTGGCCGAAACGGGGTGCTACCGTCGCCTGCATCGGCTCCCCTGGACCCTGGGAACCCGCGAGCCCGAACCCGCTCGAACCCAGGGGAACATCATGGAACGAATTCACTACGGAAGCCACGTCTTCCACACTGGAACCGAGATCGCCGGCGCAGTGCTCGACTATGCCGGACTGCTTGCCGCCGCCGGCAGGTTCGCGACGATCGACATGCCGATCGTCGACGTCGACGGCGGGCCGTCGCGAGCCAGGCTGCTCCTCGGCCCGTCGATGCCGATCGCGAGCGAGTCGATGCCCGACGTGGGGGCGGAGTTCCGCGATGAGGGCGCTCTGGAGGCCCTCCGCGGCGCCGCCCGGCAGCTGTCGCCTCCGACGATGCGGGCGGCGGCTCCTGCGTCGATTGATCGTCGGAAGTCGTCGATGATCGACGACTGGCTTGAGCTCGAAGCGTACTGATCGGCACCGATCGGCTCGACGCCGTCAGATCGGCACCGATCAGCTCGACGCCGTCAGAAGATGACGGTGCGGTCGACCAGCTGCCGCGCCACCAGGGCGAGCGGCAGCTGGTTCGACCGTGCGTGGCTGCGCAGCAACGTGAACGCCTCGTCCATCGACACTCCGTGCGTGTACGCGAGGATGCCCTTCGCCTGCTCGATCGTGACTCGCGAGTTCAGTGCGTGCTGCAGCTGTTCGCGAGCTGCGTCGCTCGCCCTGAGCGTGCGCTCGTGAAGGATGCCGATGGTCGCGACATCCGCGAGCGCCCTGGCGGCACGGAGGTCGCGGTCGCTCAGGATGCCTCCTCCGTTCTCGAAGAGATTGAGCGCGCCGATCGTGGTCTCGCGCAGTCGAAGCGGAACCGCGTGCACCGCGGTGAATCCCTCCTTTCGGGCCGCCGTGCGGAACGGCTCCCACTCGGACGGACCCTGCTCGATGTCGGTGATGGAGATGACCGTGCCGGTGCGGAAGCTCTCGATGCAGGGCCCCGCCTCGGCGCTCAGTTGCATCGCCTCGACGAGCCGGCTCTCCTCGCTCGTCGACACGAGCACCTCGAGGTCGCCGGCGCCATCGGCGAGGAGCAGCCCGGCCGCTGCGATCTCGAATGTCGAGACACACGTGTCGACGAGCGTCTGGAGCAGGTCGACGACGTCGTAGTCGTCGATGAGGGTGTCGGCGAGGGTGGTGAACACGTCGACGAGTCGTTCCTCGCGCGTGAGCTCGCTCATCGTTCCACCTCGATCGAGTTGTCGGTGAGTTCGAAGGTGAGACGGCTTTGGATGAGGTCTTCGGCGATCTCGTGCATCGAACGGCCCTGTGAGAACGCCTGGCCCTGGATCAGGAGGTGGGCGTCTTCAGCGGAGATGCCCAATTGGGCGATGACGAACCCCGTGGCCTGATGGATGATGCGGCGCGAGTTGGGGGCGTTGTCCTCTGAATCGGTCACGCCTGACTCGCGCAGAGCGCGTCGCAGCACGTGCCGGCTCACGATCGAGGCGAAGACCTCGGTGCGCTTCGCATCCCGCGATCCGAGTTCCATGGGTTGCACGGCGTACAGGTCGAGCGCGCCGATGCGCAGGGGGCCGATGATGAGCGGAAATGCGAACAGCGAGCGAATCGGTTGTGCAGACAGGGCCTCGGAGAATGCCGGCCAGCGAGCCATCGTGGACCTGAAGTCGGGATGGAGCGCCGGCAACCCGGTCGCGAGCGCGTCCCAGCAGGGGCCCTCGCCGAGGTCGAACTGCACCTCGTCGATTCGGGCGGCAATGGAGTCACTCGCAGTGACCGTCTCCGACCCGAGGAAATCGCCGAGGGTGGAGATGGCCGCGCCCGTGACCGGGATGACGTCGAGGATCGGCAGGGTCAGCGACGAGCTGTCGCCGTCCATCTGCGACAGGGCGTCTGCTGCGGCGGCGAAGCGATCAGCCATGATCGCCACCGAACCCGGTCTCGGTGATGCGCGAGGACGTGGTCACGTCGCGATCGTCCATACGGAAGACGTTACTCCGCGGATCGGCGGGGAAACCGGCAGGTTGCCGCGAATTCCCGGTGCGACGCGGGTGGACTCAGACGAACGCGAGGGAACCGTCGGGGCGGAGCGGGACGCGACGATCCCAGCGGACGTAGTCGTCGGTGGCCAGTGCTTCCTCATCGATGTCGACACCCCAGCCTGGGCGATCGGGTCGCAGGTCGAGATGACCATCGACGGGCACGTACGGGTCGGGGCACCAACTGGTCGGGTCGGGCTTGTACTCGAGCAGGGCGAAGTTGCTGCACGCGGCTGCGAAGTGCACGTTGTGCGCGGTCGCCAAGGGGCCCATCGGATTGTGCGGCGAGACCGTGACGAAGTGCGCCTCGGCGATCGTCGCGATCCTGCGCATCTGGGAGAGCCCTCCGACGACGCAGATGTCGGGTTGCACGATGTCGGCTCCGCCGGCGGCAAGGAGCGCCAGGAACTCGTTCGGCGAATAGAGGCTCTCGCCGGTGGCGAGCGGCACCGTCAACTCCGAGCGCAGGCGCGACCATGCGGGAATGTGCTCGGGGCGGATCGGCTCCTCGATGAACAGCGGCTCCCAAGGCGCGAGGGCGTTTCCGAGCTGAACCGCCTTGATCGGCTCGAAGATCTTCGCGTGCGCGTCGAACGCGAAGTCCCATGCGTTGTTGCAGGTCTCGCGGATGGCGCGGAAGTAGTCGGCCGACTCCCTCACCACGTCGCCCCAGCGCCGGTCGTGGAGGTCGCCGCGATACGGGTGCAACTTGAACGCCGTGAAGCCGTTCGACTCATGGAGCTCGTCGGTGAGGTCGCGGCACTCCACGGGATCAGGCGCTGCGTACAGCCCGCAGTAAAGAGGAACGCGGTCACGTACGGCACCGCCGAGCAACGCGTAGACGGGGACGCCGAGCGCCTTCGCCGAAATATCCCAGAGGGCGTGGTCGATCGCGGCGATCGCCGCCAGTCCGATCGCGCCCTGAGGGAAGCGCATCGTGCGCAACAGCAGCTGGTTCAGGTATTCGACGCGCGTCGGATCCTTGCCCACGAGGAAGTCGAAGAGGTAGTCGAGGTAGGGGACCAGGGCGTGGTCGGGGCCATGGTTGTACGCCTCGCCCCATCCGTCGATCCCCTCGTCGGTGCGCACCCGCACGAGGAGACGCGGCCGGTCGCCGACGCGCTGCATGTAGGTGGAGAGCCCGACGATCCTCATGCGGGCATCGGCTCCGTCAGCCGCGGGGTTCCGCAGTCGAGATCGAACTCGGTGCCCCAATCGACGAGGATGCCCGCAACCTCGGTTCGACCGTCGGCATCCAGTTCACTGCTGGGCGCCCGCACCTCTCTGGAGCAGAGCCCGAGCTGGTACAGCGCTTCTTTGATGACGCTGACATTGTTGGCCGAGGTGTGCTCGGCGCGAAGCTGCTCGAATCGGTCGATCCGCCCGCTCAACTGCGCTGCGCGAACGAGGTCGCCGCGTTTCAGGCTGGCGAGCAGTTCGAGCGACAGGCCGGGATTCACGTTCACGAGTCCGGACGTGAAGCCGACCGCACCATGCACCGCGTACGAGAGCGCGTACGGCTCGGCGAGGCCGGCGATCCACGTGAGCTCGTCGGCGCCGGTCGCCTGGCGAATGCGGGCGAAGGCGACGGCATCGGGCACGGCGTACTTGACGCCGACGAGATTGGGTGCCCGGTCGAGCAGTTCGCGCAACATGTCGGCCGTGACCCAGGTATTGCGGACGTAGAGAACCATGCCCATGTGACGGAGCGCCGCGGCGATGGTCGCGTGATAATCGACCCAACCTGCCTTCGAGACATACGGATGCACCGGCTGGTGGATCATGGCGAACTCGGCCCCGTGCTCGGCTGCGACGGTGCCCTCCGCGATCGCCGTCGGGATGTCGTGGCCGATGCCGGCGACGATCGCGGTACTCGCGCCCAGCACGTCGCCGGTTGCGCGAAGAAGGTCGCGCCGCTCTTCGGGGGTCAGCGCGTAGAACTCGCTCGTGTTGCCGTTGGGCGTGACCACGTGAACTCCGGCGTCGACGATCCTGCGCAGGATCACCCCGTATCGATCGAGGTCGACGTCGCCTCGGGAGAAGGGAGTGACCGGTATCGCGACGACGTCGGCGAGCACCGACGCGGTGCCGGTCATCGCTTGCTCGCCAGTTCGGCGAGCGCCCGCTCTTCGAACGACCGGATGTGCTGGAGCACGAGGGCGGCCGCGCCGGGGCCGTCGCCGGCTTTCGCGGCCGCCAGGATCGCGGCATGCTCGGCCGCCTCGGGCTCCCAGGTCGGCCGGATCGTCCAGGCGGTGATCGTGATCAGGGTGACCTGATCACGCAGCCCGTCGAGCATGCTCGTGAGGAGCGGGTTGCCGCTGTTGGAGTACAAGAGCTGGTGGAAGTCGCGATTCGCGATGCTGCGATCCGTGCCGTCGACGGCGCCGTCGGCGACGGCCAGGCTCTGCTCCGCGGCCTCGACGTCGAAGCCGTTCGCAACCGTGCGTTCCACGGCCACCGGCTCGAGCAGCGCGCGCACGTCGAAGACGCTGTGGGCGGTGGACTCGTCGATCACGCGTACCACGGCGCCTCGGTAGTCGCTCATGGTCACGAGCCCTGCGCCCGCGAGGATCTTGAGGGCCTCGCGAACGGGGGTCTTCGACAAGCCGAACGAGCCGGCGAGGTCGGCCTCGATGAGTTGTCGACCAGCGGGAAGCTCGCCGGAGAGGATCGCCCGTCGTAGGGCGTCGACCACCATTCCCGTGCGTGAGATCGGGGTGATGGTCCCGACTGCGCCGTCAGATCTCATGTGCTGCCTTTCCTCAAGTAGACGTTACCACGTTATCTCATATCTCATATATGATCGACCCGTGCCTCAGCCAGTTGGGGCTGCCCCGGCTACGACAGCCGGGAGCCGACCGAAAGGAAACGCAATGAAGCGTCGCAGTAATCTCCCGGAACCCCGGTCCGGGAGGGCGGGCCGCCGTGCCCGATCGGCCATCGCCGCGTTCGTCCTCGGCGCCGTCACCCTTGGCGCCGCGGGGTGCGCGGCCCCGTCACCCGCCGACGACGAGAACATCGTCCTGGAGCTCTGGGACACCGACACGCGCCCCGCTCGCGCCGAGAACCTCGAGAAGCTCATCGACATGTTCGAGGCCGAGAACCCGAACATCACCATTGAGTACCTCGGCCTGCCGACCGACTCGTACATGCAGAAGATCAGCACGGCGATCGCGACGAACTCCACGCCCGACCTGTTGACGCCCAAGGCGTCGGACATTGCCGCGCTCGTTGCGCAGGAGGCCCTCGCGCCACTCGACGAGCGCTTCGAGCAGGGCGGCTGGGAGGACGAGATCGACCCCTCGATGGTCGAGTCCTCCAAGGCGGCGTCGCCGGATGGCTCCCTCTACCTGACCCCAGCCACGAGTCTTGCCGACGTGATCTACTACCGTCCCGATCTGTTCGAGGCGGCGGGCCTGGATGCCCCCGAGAGCTGGGATGACTTCTTCGCCGACGCGGTCGAGTTGACCGATCCGGCGACCGGACGATTCGGATACACCATTCGCGGCGGCGCGGGATTCTTCTCGCAGTTCGTGCAGATGGTGTATCCGCAGGCCGGCATCGACACGTTCTTCCTGGAAGACGGCACGTCCACCCTCGACGACCCGGCGGTCGCCGAGGCCACGCAGCGGTACGTCGACCTGTACCGGAAGGCGACGGCCGAGAGCGACCTCACCGCGGACTTCAAGGTGATGGTCGCCCAGTTCGGCTCGGGCAACACCGGAATGCTGAGCCACAGTGTCGGTTCCTACCCCGACCACGTCAAGGCGCTGGGCGCCGACGCCGTCGCAGCGGTCGTGCCGTTCCCGTCGGAAGACGGCGAGCACGTGCTCACCGGCCGCATGACCACAGGCTTCGCCATGTTCGAGGCCAGCGAGCATCAGGATGCCGCGTGGAAGTTCCTCGAGTTCACGATGAGCGAAGAGGGCAACAGCTTCTGGGCCGAGGCCTCGGGATACATTCCGGGCAACCTCGCAGTGCAATCCGAGCCGTGGGTGGCCGAGAACCCGGCCATCGCGGTGGCGGCCGAGGCTGGATCGAATCCCGATGCGACGGTGCTGCAGCAGCCGTTCTATCTGCCCGAGTTCAACTCGATCACCTCCACCGACATGCTGCCCCAGTGGCAGGCCGTGCTGCAGGGCGATCTCTCGGTCGAGGATTTCCTCGGCGACGCAGCAAAGGCGCTCACCGATGCCCAGCAGCGCTACCTCGCCTCCCAGTAGCCGGCCCCAGCGGGGCGACGGCCACACGCCGCCCCGCTGCCCGATCCGAAGGTCGTCATGACCAGTTCCACACTTTCAAGGTCCGCCATCTCCGCACTGCCCGCGCGCAGGCGAGCGCCGGCGACCCGCTGGTACCCCTACCTCCTCATCGCGCCGGCCGCGCTGCTCGTGATCGTGTTCCTGGTGTACCCGGTCGGCAGCGTCTTCTACTACAGCCTCCAGCACTACAACATCACCCAGCCGTGGACCGACGGCTTCGCGGGGCTCGACAACTTCATCGCGATGGGCCAGGACCCGCTGTTCTGGCGCAGCCTCGTGTTCACCGGTCAATGGGTACTCGTCGAGGTCGCCCTGCAGTTCGTCCTCGGGTTGGGGCTCGCCCTGCTCATCAACCAGACCTTCGCCGGGCGCGCCGTGGTGCGGTCGCTCGTCTTCTCGCCGTGGGCAGTGTCGGGCATCCTCACGACGACGATCTGGATCCTGATCTACAACCCGTCGACCGGCGTGGGGCGCTATCTCGCCGAGGTCGGCCTCGTGCCGTTCGGCTCCTCGCTGCTGTCGGGCGCCGGAACGACGTTCTGGGCCGTCATCCTCGCCGAGCTCTGGAAAGGCGCGCCGTTCTTCGCGATCCTCATCCTCGCCGACCTGCAATCGGTGCGGACCGAGCTCTATGAGGCGGCGGAGGTCGATGGTGCCGGACGGATTCGCAAGTTCGCCTCGATCACGTGGCCGCACATCCGCTCTGCCGTCGTCATCGCGACCCTGCTGCGCGCCGTGTGGGAGTTCAACAACGTCGACCTGCTCTACACGCTCACCGGCGGTGGCCCGGCAAGCTCGACGACGACCCTGCCGCTCTACGTCGCGCAGACCGCGATCCACGATCGGGACTTCGGGTATGGGTCAGCCCTCACCGTCGTCGCCTTCATCATCCTGACCGTGTTCTCGGTCGTCTATCTGCGGGCCAACCGCTTCGGGAGGGAAGACGCATGACCGGCCTCGCCTCTGCAACGACCACTCGTTCCGCCGCCTCGTCTGCCACGACCACGCTGCGGAAACGCCGCAGCAGGACGTCGGCGACCGATCGCGTCCTGCTCGTCGTGCCCCTGGTGCTCTATCTGGCCTTCACCCTGGTGCCGTTCTACTGGATGCTGTTGTTCGCGTTCCGCCCCGCCGGGTCTACCGCACTCGTGCCATGGCCCATCACGTTCGACAACTTCGCCACTGTGTGGAACGGTTCGGGCTTCGGCATCTACTTCCAGAACAGCATCCTGGTGGCCGTCGCGAGCCTCATCGTGTCGACCGTCATCGCCCTGCTCGGCGGCTACGCACTCGCACGATTCCCCTTCCGCGGGAAGGCCGTGTTCGTGCTGGCGATGCTCTGCACCCAGTTCATTCCGGGTGCGATGATGCTCATCCCGCTGTTCCAGATCTTCAACGGACTCGGCCTCACCGACAACCTCTGGAGCCTCATCATCTCCGACACGGTGTTCCACCTGCCGCTGTCGCTCGTGCTCATGGCCGGCTTCATCCGGAATGTGCCGATGGAGCTGGAGGAGGCGGCATGGGTCGACGGATGCAGCCGCATCGAGGCGTTCCGGCTCGTCATCCTTCCGCTCCTGCGGCCGGGCATCGTCGCAGTCGGCTCGTTCGCCTTCATCAGCGCTTGGAACAACTTCCTGTTCGCCATCATGTTCCTGAGCAGCCAGGACCAGTTCACCATCCCGGTCGGCCTCAGCTACCTGCTCGGCGAGTTCGGCACGGACTTCGGAGCCCTCGCCGCTGGAGGCGTCATCGCCATCATCCCGGTGGTCGCGATCTTCGCCTACGTGCAGCGATTCCTGGTCCAAGGCCTGAGCGCCGGCGCGGTGAAGGGGTGATCCATGACTCCCGATGAGTTCGCCCCATCCGCCGCCGCGCTCCAGGAGGTCGAGCGCGCCTGCGCGGCGTCGGCGGTGGGCTGGGCGACCTTCCGCTCGCTCCCGCGGCTGCGTCGCGCCGAGCTGTTGCGCGCAATAGCGGCAGCGATCCGCGACGACGGCGACACGATCCTCCCCCTCGCTGCCGAGGAGACTCGGCTCCCGCCGCGCCGCCTCTCGGCCGAACTCGAGCGCACGGCAGCGCAAGCAGAATTGTTCGCGACAGTGGTGGCGGAGGGCTCCTACCTCGAGGCTGCGATCGATCACGGCAGAGACGGTCTGCCCGAACTGCGGCAGATGCAGGTTCCCCTGGGCCCGGTCGCGGTGTTCGCCGCCGGGAACTTCCCTCTGGCGTTCAGCGTCATGGGCGGCGACACCGCCTCCGCGCTGGCGGCCGGTTGCAGCGTGGTGGTCAAGACGCACCCCGACCACCCGCGGACGAGCCGCGCGGTGCTCGCGAGCGTGCATTGCGCACTCCGAAGTACCGGAATCCCGGCCTCGGTGGTCGAGGCGGTGTCCGACCCGTCGGCCGGCGCCGCACTCGTGGCGGATCCACGCATCGCGGCCGGCGGATTCACCGGTTCGCTCGCCGGTGGCCGTGAGCTCTTCGACATCGCGGCGCGCCGGCGGCATCCGATTCCGTTCTTCGCCGAGATGAGCAGCATCAACCCGGTCATCGTCACGCCCAAGGCTGCGAGGAACGACCCCGGGGGGATCGGCGGTCTGCTGGCCGATGCGATCCTGGGGAGGGCCGGGCAGCTGTGCACGAAGCCGGGCGTGCTGCTCGTGCCGGAAGATGCCCAGGAGCTCGTCGACGTCATGCGCCGGCGCCTCGAGATCGCCGATGCCCAACCGATGCTCTCACCGGGCATCGCCGGCCGATTCGCCGATCGGCTCGCCTCATGGCAGTCGGGGGGTGCGCGCTCGCTGACATCGGGGATGGTCGACGACCGCTGGGCTGCGACCCCGACCCTCGCCGAGACGACGTTGAGCGAGCTCGATGGTCCGGTGCTCGAGGAAGCCTTCGGTCCGGCCGCCCTGATCGCCCGCTATGACGACCTGAAATCGGTGGCAACGGTGCTCGAGCGCATGGGCGGACAGCTCACAACCACGTTCCACCTCCACCCCGACGAGATCGACGAAGCCCGGCCGCTGCTGGCGGTGGCCGCGCTGCTGAGCGGTCGCGTCCTCGTCGGCGGGGTGCCGACCGGCGTGCGCGTCGGGTGGGCGACGACCCATGGCGGGCCCTACCCGGCGACCACGGCACCATCGTCGACGTCGGTGGGCGCCTCGGCAATCGGGCGCTGGCTTCGGCCCGTGACGTGGCAGGACGTGCCGCAGGAGTTGCTTCCCGACGAGCTGCGAGACGTGCCGCGGCATCCGCTGCCTCGGCGGGTCGACGGGCAGCTCATCACGCGCTAGTCCGTCCGGGTCTCCGCCGCCGTCGACGACGCCCTGACGTGCAACTCGGGCAACACCTGCACCCGCTGCATCGGGCGCTTCGGTCCCTCGGCGAGCCGCGCGAGCAGGGTCTCGACCGCGAGCCGCCCGATGTGCTGCTTGGGTGGCCGCAGCGCCGTGATGGGCGGCTCGCCGTTCTCGGCGATCTCGTCGTCGTAGGCGACAATCGCGAGGTCTTCGGGGATCCGGATGCCGCGATCGAAGCAGCGGTGCTCGAGCAGGATCGCCTGCGGGTCCGAGTGGATCATGATCGCCGTCGTGCCCGTCGCGAGGCACCGGTCGAGCACGTCGTCGAGGCGCGCGTCGCGGTGCCCGTTCTCGATGTCGTCGAGCACGGTATCGACCGTGAGCAAGGCATCCAGCCCGAGTTCGGAGTGGGCGCGAGCCCACCCTCGGCGTAGGTGGCCCGATGTGGGGGAGTGTCGCGCGATGGCGATGCCGATGCGGCGGTGGCCCTGCTGGTGGAGGTGGTGCACGGCGAGGATCGCGCCGAACTCGTGGTCGGTGGTCACCCACTCGAGCTTGCGCAAGGCGAGCGCCGTCGGGGCGCGCCGCTCGGCGAGCACCACGGGGATCGGCAGCGAGTCGAGCCACGCGAGCAGCGAGTAGCCGTCCTGCCCGCTCGTCTCGGGCGCGGCGATGAGGCCGTGGATGCCGCCGGCCTCCACGAGCGCCGCGATCTGCCGGCGCTGGTCGGCCGGGTCATAGGTGGAGCCGCGCAGCACGAGCTGCGAGCGACTGAGTGCGGCGGTTGCGCGCGCGCCGTTCACAATCTGCGGCCAGTAATAGCTGAGCGAGGGCACGACCATGCCGAGCCGGAAGCGGGATGGCCCGGATGCGTCGGCTGCGCGCGCCACGCTCGTGTCGAGTGAACTGCGCAGGGTGGCGCCGCCGTGCACCCGAGTCACGAGGCCCCGGTCCGCGAGCTCGGCGATGTCACGCCGGATGGTGAGCTCGGTGACGCCCAGCAGCACGGCGAGGTCGCGCACGACCACCTTGCCGGCACGGCGGATCTCATCCATGATCCGTTCGCGGCGCTCAATCCCGAACGCCGGGGTCGCTCCGCCGTCGCGGCTCATCGCGCAGCCTCGGCGGTGAAGCGGATGCCGGAGGCATCCGGTGCCGGATGGAGCACGAGGCGCGCGACCTGCGAGCCCCAGGAGCGCGTCATGACCGGATCGTCGAGCTGCCGCACCTCGATCGTGTGGTGCGCTCCGTCGTGGTGCAGGACGAGATCGCGCGCGCCCTCGACGGGCCGGCGAAGCGTGAGGCGACCGTCGCCCTCGTCGGCGAGATCGCCCCACACGAGGTATGTGACCGTCGTGCCGGCCGCGTCGTCGAGCGACCAGGAGTCGTCGACCGTCACGCGGCGAGCGCTCCGGTCGAGGCTCACGCGTCGCAGCCAGGTCTCGTCGGTGCCGAGCCCGTACGCCCCACCGATCTCGACCTGCCAGGCGGCGACGTCGCCATCGTCTCCGCCGCTGAATGCGCGGGCTGCGAACTCGGCGCCGACTCCCTGCGTGCGACCGCGGGGCGAGGCCGTGCTGTGCCACTCGCTGCGCATCGACCAGATGTCGTAACGGTCGGGCCCGAAGGTTCGGGCGTCGTAGGTGGGCCGCCCGACATCGATCACGGCCGGCACGCCGTCGAGCGCGACGATCACGCTGCCGACGTCGTTGTGATTGTGGTTCTCCCCGTTGTGCCCGCCCTTCACGGCGACGGCGAGGCCGCGGTCGGAGCCGGAGGTCTCGCGAGCGAGCGCGAGCTGCACTGAGGGCAGCTCGATGCTCGCGGGCAGCGGCGGCGACGCCGGAGTCGCGGCGCGCCAGTCCTCGTCGAGCAGTGCGGTCAGCAACCTGCCCGTGCTCATGTTCGGGGAGACGACGGGTGTTCCCGGGCGTCGATGCGATGCGGCGTAGGAGGCGACATCCGTCAGTCCCAATCGCCGCGCCCAGCGGTGCAGCACGTGCCAGGGGCGTTCATCGTCGGCGCGGGCCTGGGCGTCGGCGACGTTCACGTACCACTCGGCCGACAGCTGCATCCGCTGGGGGAAGCGCAGCAGGGCGGCGAGGCCGGGCATTCCGCCCAGGTCGAGGGGGGCACCGCCGATGCGGTCGAGCACGTCGAGTGCCTCGAGGGCCCGTGCGGCGCCGTTCCACCAGTACTCGTAGCCCTCGTCGATGGCGCCGTCGGCCGGCATCGCGGCGAGGTAGCGATCGATGCCCGCGACCGCCCGATCGACCAGGAGTCGGGCCTCTGCCGGCTCGGCGAGCGTCGCTGCAGCGACGATGACGTTGCCGAGGATCCACGGATTCCAGTTGTGCAGCCGCCCGTCGAGGCCCAGCCAGTGCCAGTCGTCGCGATCGAGGAACGGCCGGAACACCCGGATCTCGGCCTCTTCCCGGAGTCGCGCGCACAAGCCGGGGAATCGCTCCTCGAGCTCGGGCCCGATCACCGCGACCGCCCAGCCGATCGTGGCGACCGATTCGCCCGCGCCGAGATCGAGGTACGGCGACGACCGCGACGGAGTGACGGTGCCGAACCGTGCGAAGGCATCGTCGTGGGCCGGCCAGCACCACGTCGATTGCTCGCAGAGCAACCAGAGCCCGTCGGCCGCTTCCGACAGCCACATCTCCTCGCCCGTCGCAGCGGCGAGGGCGACGGCTCGAGCGAGCCGCTCGATCCGCGCGAACACCGGATCCTCGTACACGACGCGCTCGCCGCGGATCGGGTAGGCCGCGTACTGGGAGAACAGCGGCTGCGGCCACGGGGTGCCGAGCTCGGCGAGGGCCGTGAGTGTGAGGGCGTGGATGAGCACCGGGTCGGCTGAAGCCCACGCCGACCGGCCGGATGCCAGCGGCGAGCGGAGTCGATCCACGTCGAGCGCCGCCCAGGCTCGAACGAGGGCTCCGGGCTCGGCGACCGTCGGCACCGTCTCGTCTCGGACTGTCACTGCCGCCTCCGTGATCATCTGCGATCAAGCGTGTTCGAATTGGTTCGTTTGCTTTGACTGGGATCGAAGGGGAGTATTCACTATCTCTCAGCCCGCCGCAACACGGACGCACCACTCGAAGAGGAGACCACCGGATGACTCACGGATCGCGACCTTCCGCGTTCGTCGCGATGTGGCCCGACTCGTTCTCCGCCCTCTTCGACGAGAGCCGGCTCGCCCGGCTGCGCTCGCTGTGCCACGTGGCCGACCCCGTGACATCCGGAGACCTCGACGACCCCGACCTGGCCGACCGGCTCGCATCCGTCGAGGTGCTCCTCACCTCGTGGGGCACGCCAGCGCTCACGGCGGAACGCCTCGACCGGATGCCGAAACTGAAGGCCGTCTTCCATTGCGCCGGCACCGTGCGGCCGATGGTCAGCGAGGCGTTCTGGGATCGCGGCATCCTCGTCACCTCGGCCGCCGAGGCGAACGCGATCCCTGTCGCCGAGTTCACCTTCGCGTCGATCGTGCTCGCCGGGAAGCGCGCACAGTACTTCGCCCGCGACCCCCGCGCGCACCGTCGCGAGTGGCGCTCGCTGCTCGACTCGCCGCGCATGTCGAACTTCCAGCGCAGCGTGGGCGTCGTCGGCTTCTCGCGCATCGGGCGTCGAGTGGTCGCACTCCTGCAGCAACTCGACGGAGCCGAGGTGCTCGTCGCCGATCCCTACGCGGATGCCGCGGCCATCGCCGCAGCCGGAGCCCGACTCGTCTCGCTCGACGAGCTGCTTCCGTCGGTCGACGTGCTCTCCCTCCACGCACCCGCGCTGCCCGAGACGATCAACATGATCGGCGAGCGCGAGCTCGGGATGCTGCGTGACGGCGCCACGGTCATCAACACCGCGCGCGGCACCCTCCTCGACACCGATGCCCTCGCGGTCGAGTGCGCGAGCGGCCGGCTCGACGCGATCCTCGACGTCACCGACCCAGAACCCCTTCCCCTCGACTCGCCGCTCTTCGACCTGCCGAACGTCTCGATCACGCCCCACATCGCGGGTTCCCTCGGCACCGAGACGTTCCGGCTCGCCGACGCCGCCCTCGACGAGCTCGAGCGCTTCCTCGACGGCCGTTCGCCGCTCTCCGCCGTCACGTTCGCCGACCTCGGAGTCAGCGCATGAGCGCCGCGACCCTGCAACTGCCCGCCCTCGACCGGGAGCTCTCACCGCACACCGGCTGGACCCGCGAGCACTGGGCCGCGCTCGCCGACCGCATTCTCTCGTCGGCGCGCCCATTCGCGTCGCCGGGGCACGCCCTCATCTCCTTCCCGGGCGCTCCGGGCGGCTACGGCAGCGCGGTCGACGGGCTCGAGGGCTTCGCGCGCACGTTCATGCTCGCCGCCTTCCGCATCGCCGGCTCGCCTGGCGATACCGGCTCGCTCGCCGAGTGGTTCAGCGAGGGACTCGACGCGGGCACCGATCCCTCGTCGCCCGAGCGGTGGCTGCGCCCCGACGAGGTCGGCCAGGCGAAGGTCGAGGCAGCGGCGCTCGCGATCGGCCTGCACCTCACCCGAGACCTCATCTGGCATCGGCTCGACGCCCGCGTGCAGGGCAACATCATCGACTACCTCTCCACCGTCATCGGCCAGTCGTACCCGCCGATCAACTGGGTGTGGTTCCGCATCGTCGTCGAGCAGTTCCTCGCGAGCGTCGGCGGCCCCTACCGCCGCGACGACATCGAAGAGGACCTCGCGATCGCCGACGGATTCTTCCGGGCCGACGGATGGTTCTCCGACGGCTCCGCTCGAGCGTTCGACCACTACACGGGCTGGGCGCTCCACCTCTACCCGGTGCTGTGGGCCGGCATGGTCGCCGGCGACCCGCAGCACGAGGAGCGCCTCGCGCGGTATCGCGCCCACCTCGACCGCTACCTCGACGACGCGGTCACCCTCGTCGGGGCCGACGGCTCACCCCTCATCCAGGGCCGCAGCCTCGTCTACCGGTTCGCCGCCGCCGCCCCGTTCTGGGCGGGCGCGCTCGCCGGGTCCGAGACGCTCGCACCGGGACTCGTGCGCCGCGCCGCCAGCGGCATCGTCCGGCACTTCGCCGACCGCGGGGCACCCGACGCCCGCGGCATCCTCACCCTCGGCTGGCACGGCGAATGGCGAGCTATGGCGCAGTCCTACTCAGGACCGGGGTCGCCGTACTGGGCGTCGAAGGGCATGCTCGGCCTCGCCCTGCCCGCCGACCACCCGGTGTGGACCGCGGTCGAGGAGCCGCTCCCCGTCGAGCTCGGCGACGTGCAGCGAGTGATCGCCGCACCGGGATGGCTCGTCAGCGGCACGCGTGCCGACGGCATCGTGCGCGTCGTCAACCACGGAACAGATCACGGCAACGAGGGCGAGGCCCAGATCGACCCGCCGCTGTACGCGCGGCTCGGCTACTCGACCGCGACGGCACCGCTGCTGCGCGGCATGGGCGTGGAGCATCCGCTCGACGGCTCGGTCGCCGCGATGCGCGACGGCGTTCCGAGCCATCGCTCCGGGTTCACGCGCGGGCCGCTCGAGTCGATGCTCGGCGACGACGGGGCGGAGTTCGGCTTCGGAGCATCCGTCGCCCGTGCCCACTGGATCGACGACGTGCCGGCCGGTCCCGATCACGGCGACGGGAGGGCCGCGAGCGCCGTGACCCGCGGCCCGCTCATCGAGACGTGTTCGCTCGTGCGCGGCGCCTGGGAGGTGCGGTTCGTGCGCGTCTCGACGACGGGCGACGAGGACGTTGCCGCCGCCGTCATCCGCGTCGGGGGGTGGACCCTGTCGGGCGATGCCGAGCCGATCGTCGAGGGAGCCCTCGTGAGCTGCAACGGCCTCACGAGCGCACTCGTGCCGCTCGCCGGCTTCGAGGAGTCGGGCGTGCGCGAAGACCTCGACGCGACGCCGCTCGGCGCCCATTCCGCGACGCCGTGGTGCAGCACGGCCGATCAGGTGACGGATGCCGCGTGGCGCATCGTCGCCGTCCTGCTCTCGGGCGACGCCAACCCGCCGTCGCCGGCTCCACAGGTCGATCTCCTCGGCGCCGGCCGGTGCCGCGTGGAGTGGCCCGACGGAGCCGTGATCTCGATCGACCTCCCGGAGGTGAACCGAGTCCGAGTGCCCCACCAACCCTGAATTTCGCGGCCGCCCGGTCGCGAACTAGCATGCCCCCGAATGAGGAGTACAACGCAATGAAGCGAACATTGGTCTCAGCGGCCGCGATCACCGCGGCCATCGGACTCGCACTCACCGGCTGCTCGGGCGCGCCCGCCCAGCAGGACGACGACGGTCCGGTCACCTTGAGCGTCTCGGTCTGGAACATGGAGCAGACGCCCGAGTTTCAGGCGCTCTTCGACGCCTTCGAGAAGGCGAACCCCGACATCACCATCGAGCCCGTCGACATCCTCGCCGACGACTACTCGGAGAAGGTCACCACGATGCTCGCCGGCGGTGACAAGACCGACGTGCTCACGATGAAGAACGTCACCGACTACGCGCGCTACGCGAACCGCGGGCAGCTCCTCGACGTGAGCGACGTCGTCGAGTCGCTCGGCGCCGACAACCTCGCCGGCATCGAGCCGTTCGACCTCGACGGCGAGTACTTCTCCGTCCCCTACCGCCAGGACTTCTGGCTGCTCTACTACAACAAGGGCCTCTTCGACGCGGCGGGCGTCGAGTACCCCGACCACATCTCGTGGGACGAGTACAAGAGCCTTGCCGAGCAGCTCACCGGCGAGACGGGCGGCCAGAAGGTCTTCGGCACCTACCACCACTACTGGCGATCGGTCGTGCAGGCGATCGCTGCAGCACAGACCGGTGGCGACCTGCTGAGCGGCGACTACGGGTTCATGGAGGACCAGTACTCGCTCGCGCTCGACCTGCAGACCGGCGGGAACGCGCTCGACTTCGGAACCGCGAAGACGCAGCAGATCAGCTACCGCACGATGTTCGAGACCGGCCAGGCCGCGATGATGCCGATGGGCACGTGGTACATCTCGGGAATCGCCGCGGCGATCGAGAGCGGCGCGTCCACGGTCGACTGGGGCGTCGCACCGATGCCGCAGATCGATGCCGGCGACGAGACCGTGACCTTCGGTTCGCCGACCGCCTTCGCCGTGAACAAGAACTCGGAGCACCAGGACGCGGCCAAGAAGTTCCTCGAGTTCGCGGCCGGCGAAGAGGGTGCCAAGGCGATCGCCGCGATCGGCGTCGTGCCGGCCTTCTCGTCCGACGACGTGACCGCGGCCTTCACGGCACTGCCCACCGACGACCTGTCGGTCACCACGTTCAGTGAGCCGAAGGACGTCGTGCTCGAGATGCCCGTGAGCGAGTACTCGTCGGACATCAGCACCATCCTCGATGAGGAGCACGAGCTCATCATGGTCGGCGACACCTCGATCCCGGACGGCATCGCCACGATGGACGAGCGCGTCACGGGCGACGTCCTCGAGTGATCCCTGCGGGACCCCGCCTCACCGGCGGGGTCCCCGCACCAGCTCGCACACGAACCACACCCCGGAGGAACCGCCATGGCGATCGCCGCAACGCGCGCACCGGTGCGCCAGCAGTCCAGAGCCCGAGCGCGGCGCAACGCGCTCGTGGGCTGGAGCTTCATCCTGCCCAACTTCATCGGGTTCGCGGTGCTGACCCTCATTCCCATGGGCGCCGCCTTCGTCATCGCCTTCATGGAGTGGGACTCGTACTCGCCGCCCGAGTGGGTCGGCGTCGAGAACTTCGAGCGGTTGCTGGGCGACCAGTCCTTCTGGATCGCGCTCGGCAACACGGCGTACTACGCCGCCGGCCACATCCCCCTCACGATGCTCGCCGCACTCGGCCTCGCGCTCCTGCTGAACAAGCGGATCCGCGGACTCGGCTTCTTCCGCACGACGATGTTCTTCCCGTACATCACGTCGCTCGTGGCCGTCGCGGTCGTCTGGAACATGCTGTTCAACCCGACGATGGGCCCGATCAACCAGTTCCTCGAGTGGATCGGCGTGCAGGATCCGCCGGGGTGGACGACCACGTCGGCCTGGTCGATGCCCGCCGTCATCATCACCAGCGTCTGGCGCGACATGGGCTACTACATGGTGCTCTATCTTGCGGGCCTCCAGGCCATTCCGCAGGAGTACTACGAGGCCGCCGAGGTCGACGGCGCGAATGCGTGGCAGCGGTTCTGGAACATCACGATCCCGTCGCTGCGGCCGACGACGTTCTTCGTGCTCATCATGGTCACGATCGCGAGCTTCAAGGTGTTCGACCTCATCGTCGTGATGACCGACGGCGGCCCGGGCCGCTCGACCCTCGTGCTCTCGCAACTGATCTACCGGGAGGGCATCAGGGAGAATCGCTTCGGCTACTCGTCGGCGATCTCACTCGTGCTCTTCCTCATCGTGCTCGTCTTCACCGTCGTGCAGTTCCGCATCCAGAAGAGGAAGGAGGACTGATGTCCGTCATCAGTACCCTCCCCGAGGTCGACCGGCTCGCCGACGAGCTGACACCCCCGGCCGCCGGCCGGCCCGTGACCGCGAAGCGCCGCGGGCCGAGACTGAACCCCGCGAAGCGCGTCATCCTCTACGTGCTGCTCGCGGCACTCACGCTGCTCATCTTCGTGCCGTTCTTCTGGATGGTCTCGTCGTCGCTCAAGCACAACAACCAGGTCTTCTCGATTCCGATCCAGTGGGTCCCGACCGAGTTCGTCTGGTCGAACTACGTCGACATCTGGACGCGCATCCCGCTGCTGACCTACCTGAAGAACTCGCTGTTCCTCTCGGTCACGATCACGTTCCTGCAGGTGCTCACCGGCAGCTTCGCCGCCTACGGCTTCTCGAAGATGCGCTTCAAGGGCCGCGACGTGCTGTTCGTCATCTACATCGCGACGATCGCGGTGCCGTGGCAGGCGTACATGATTCCGCAGTACATCATGATGCAGAATGCCGGCCTCGTGAACACGCACCTCTCGATCATCCTGCTGCAGGCGTTCGGCGCGTTCGGCGTGTTCCTCATGCGGCAGTACTACATGTCGATCCCCGACGAGCTGAGTGAGGCCGCCCGCATCGACGGCCTCAACGAGTACCGGATCTGGTGGCGGATCATCCTGCCGCTCACGAAGCCGGCGCTCGCGAGCCTCGCGCTGCTGACGTTCGTGAGCACGTGGAACGACTACATGGGTCCGTTCATCTACTTCACGAGCAATGACCTCTGGACCGTGCAGATCGGATTGCGGTCGTTCGTCGGCCAGTTCGACGCGGAGTACGCCATGATCATGACCGGATCGGTGATCTCGGTCATCCCGATCGTGATCGTGTTCCTGCTCGGGCAGCGCTTCTTCATCCAGGGCATCGCGACGAGCGGATTGAAGGGCTGACCGTGGGCACCGACGCCAACCAGCGCGCGAGCATCGACCGGCGGCCGAAGTCGGGCATCGCCCGAGTGCTCTCGCCAAGCCGCGAAACGTTCGAGAACGTGTTCGAGACGGTCTACCAGGCGCTCGCCGTCGCGTTCTCGGTGGCCCTCGCCGGCGTTCCGCTCGTCGCTGCACTCACCGTCGTCGCCCAGCCGCTCGCGGCGTGGCCGTTCCTGCTGCTGTGCGCCGTGCCGCTCGGGCCGGCGGTCACCGCGGCGTTCAGTTGCTTCGAACGCGCCAGGCGCACGGGTGACCTGCGGCCGATGCGCGACTTCTGGATCGCCTACGCCGGCACCGCCGGGCGTGCGCTCGGCGTCTGGGTCGCGACGCTCGTGCTGGGCGCGATCCTCGTGCTCGACGTCATGTTCCTCTGGGGCACGGAGTTCGCCGCGCTCGTCGGTCCGCTCCTCGGCGTGGTCGGCGCATTGCTCGTCGTCACGGCGCTCGGCTCGTTCGCCGGCATCGCGCGGCATCCCGAGTCGCGTGTGCGCGACATCCTGAAGGCCGCGCTCTTCCTCGCCATCAGGCGCTGGCCGGTCTCGCTCGTGACCCTCGCCATCCTCGGTGCGTGGGCGGCGATAATCCTGGCCCAGCCGGTGGTCGGAGTGCTCGGACTCGGCGGCTTCGCGCTCTACCTGCTCTGGAGTAATTCGGCGGCCGGCTACGCGTCGATCACTCGCGAGTCCGAGGGCACTCCGACCACCCGGTAGATCAGGCCTGCTGCGGCACGACGTCGAAGGCGACGCGGCCGTCGGGGGAGACGCTCGCGTCGAGCGTCTTGTCGGCGAGGGCCTCGGCCGCATTCCCGCCGAGGTAGACGCGGGCGCCGGCCTGTTCCACGATGGCGTCGGTCTCCTCGGGGGTGGGCACGATCTCGACGGCGAACTCCGTGCCGGCCGGATCCTCCGCGTTGATGCGGAGCCCGGTGCCGTCGGGGCCGCCGCTGCGGTCGACGATCTCCTTGACGACCATGGTGGCGGTGTCGGTCAGTGTGAGCATGCGTTTCTCCTCTGCGATCACGAAGTGTCCACCCTTCAGGATCGCCACCGACTCGGCAACCCCTTGAGATCGAGGCGCGGATGCCCCAGACTGGGCGCCCTTGGCGACCGCTTCGCGACGTTCGCGAACCGCTTCCGCGAATCTCACTGACTATGGTCCTACAGTGGATAGCGGTGTCCGTCACGCCCGTCGTCGACGAGTGGACGGCGCCGAAGGGGAGGATGGATCGTGGCAGACGGTTCGGGTTCGAAGCCCGTGACGCTGACCGATGTGGCGCGCCTCGCTCGGGTGTCCGTTCCCACGGCATCACGCGTGCTCAACGGCGGCGTGCGCGGGAAGGCGAGCGGCAGCCCCGAGCTGCGCCGGCGCGTCGAGGATGCCGCCCGCGCGCTGGGATACTCGGTGAGCACCGCGGCGCAGGCGATCAAAGACGGGCGCGCCCGAACGATCGCCCTCATCGTCAGCGACATCGACGACTTCGGCTCGGCCACCGTGATCGCGGGCGTCATGCACGCCGCCGAGGAGCGAGGGCTCTCCGTCGCGGTGCGCACGACGCGAGACGACGCTCGGCGCGAGCTCGACCTGCTCACCAAGCTGCGAGGTGAGCGCCACCGCGCGATCGTGCTCGCCACGAGCCGAACGACCGACGCCGAGCGGGAGGCCGTGCTCGACGAGCATCTGCGCCTGCTCCAGGCGCAGGGCGCGAGCGTCGTGCTCATCGGCGACAGCGACCTGCCCTATCCCGCCGTGACCGTCGACAACCGCGGAGCAGCGGCGCGACTCGCAGTCGGACTCGTCGACGCCGGGCACCGGTCGTTCGCGGTGATCTCCGGGCCGACCGACCAGGTGACCTCGCGCGATCGGGTCGAGGGATTCCTCGAGGGGCTCGCGGAGCGTGGCATCACGGTTCCCGACGATGACGTGATCCACGCGCCGTTCTCCCGCGATGGCGGATATGAGGCCGTGCAGCGACTCGGGGATCGCGTGGGCGGATTCGACGTGATCGCCGCCATGAGCGATGCGATGGCGGTGGGCGCGATCGCGTCGCTGCGCGACCGCGGCATCGAGGTGCCGAACGGCATCGAGGTGACCGGCTTCGACCACGTGCCGATGCTCGGCGACGTCCTGCCGCGGTTCAGCACGGTCGAGATCCCGCTCGAGGCCTTCGGCGAGGCCGCGCTCTCGCTCGCGCTCGACGAGGGAGAGGGCGATGAACGCCCGACGCGCATCGCCCTCCCGGCCGAGACGATCGTCAAGGGCTCCGTCTACACCGGCTGACGCGATCTGCGTCGGCTGACGCCATCGACCAGCGGTGGTCGTGAGTCGTTGTATGGTGGGATAACGATATCCGCAAGGTCTCCGACGTTTGACCTCGTGACGAAGGAGTCAGCCCATCACGAACGAACTCATCGACGCCCCCCAGAGGGCGTCGTCGCTGTCCTCCGTCGCGCGGCTGGGTTGGGAAGATGACCACGCGGTGTCGCTCATCGGCATCGACGACTCGACCTTCCTCGGCCGCCGCGGAGTCCCGCTCGTCGAGATCTTCAGCGCCGATGAGCAGCGAGCCCGCACGAGCCAGGCCTACGTGCGCTCGGCGATCGGGGCGCGTCTTCGCTACCTCGAGCACTCCGAGCAGGAGACCGACTCCGAGACATCCGTGTGCGTGACCCAACGCGACCCCGAGACCGGGCTCGTCGTGCGTTCCTGGATCACGCGCCCTCGAACGGCGCGCGTGATCAGGGTGCGCACGACGATCGAGAACACGTCGAGCGCGCCGATCGTGCTCACCGCGGCCTCGACCGCGACCTTCGGCTTCGGCGCGTCGGAAGACGACCTCGACGAGGTGCTGCTCGCGGTCGCCGAGAGCGAATGGCTCGCCGAGAATCGCTGGCAGGAGCACTCGCTGCGGGTGTGGCTGCCTCGACTGAACCTCGCACTGCACGGGCAGGACGGTCGCGGTCACCATGGGATGACCAGTCACGGGGCATGGTCGACCGGCGAGCACCTCGCCGCCGGGATCGTGACGAGCGTCATGACCGGCGAAGCCCTCGGATGGCAGTTCGAGACGAGTGGAGGGTGGCACTGCGACCTCTCGCAGGCGCGAGACGGCGGAACGATCAGCCTCCTCGGCCCGACCGACCACCACCACCAGTTCGCGCACGAACTGCAGCCTGGGGAGACCTTCGAGACCGTCCCGGTCGCGATCGCGACCTCGGGCCAGGGACGCGACGGCGTCGTCGCCGAGTTCACGCGATACCGGCGCTGGCTCAGCGCCGGGGCGGTGGATCGCGAGCAGTTGCCCGTGATCTACAACGACTTCATGAACACCCTCATGGGACAGCCGACGACCGAGGCCCTGTTGCCGCTCATCGACGCGGCCGCCGAGGCGGGCGCGGAGGTCTTCTGCATCGACGCGGGCTGGTTCGCCGACCCCGCGATCGGGGACTGGTGGTCGACGGTCGGCGAATGGCGCGAGGCATCCGCTCGCTTCACCGGAGGACTGGCCGAGGTCATCGACCACATCCACCGCCGCGGCATGAAGAGCGGGCTGTGGCTCGAGCCCGAGGTCGTCGGTGTCGAGAGCGCGGCCGCTGAGCTTTTGCCCGACGACGCGTTCTTCACGCGCTTCGGGCGCCGGGTGCGTGAGCACGACCGCTACCACCTCGACTTTCGCCACCCTGCAGCACGCGCCCATCTCGACGAGACCGTCGACCATCTCGTGTCCGCGTTCGGGATCTCGTACCTCAAGCTCGACTACAACATCAACCCGGGCATGGGCACCGATTGGCGGGCGACCGCGCCGGGCGACGGGCTGCTCGGACACACGCGCGCATTCCGGACCTGGCTCGTCGACGTGCAGGAGCGGCATCCGCACCTCCTGATCGAGAACTGCAGTTCGGGGGCCATGCGCGCCGACTACTCGCTGCTCTCGGTCACGCACCTGCAGTCGACGAGCGACCAGCAGGACTTCCGGCTCTACCCGCCGATCGCGGCATCCGCGCCTGCGACGATCCTGCCGGAGCAGTGCGGCAACTGGGCGTACCCGCACGTCGAGATGACCGACGAGGAGACGGCGTTCACGCTCGTCACCGGGCTTGCCGGCCGGCTCTACCTGTCGGGATTCCTCGACACGCTGCGCGGCTCGCAGTTCGACCTCGTGCGCGACGCGATTCGCGTGTACAAGGAGTTGCGCGACGCGCTCGGAGACCTCGAGCCGTTCTGGCCGCTGGGCCTGCCCGGGTGGGACGACGCCGCGATCTGCTTCGGTCTTCGCGGCCCCGACGCGAGCTACCTCATCGTGTGGGACCGCAGCGACGCCGCCGCCGCGATCACCGTGCCGGGAGTCGCGGGCCCGGTTCGCGAGGTCTTCCCGCGCAGCCTCGCCGAGTGGAGCACCGCCCCCGAGGGCGACGGCCTCCGATTCGAGACGGTGCCCGGATTGACCGCTCGCGTGTTCGAAATCGGCTGAGGAGCATGATGTCAGACGTGCCCGTCGCCAGGAACCCGATCCTCCGCGGGTTCAATCCCGACCCCTCGATCGTGCGGGTCGGCGACGAGTACTTCGTCGCCACGAGCACCTTCGAGTGGTTCCCGGGCGTTCGCCTCCATCGGTCCCGCGACCTCGCGAACTGGGAGGTCGTCGGGCACGCTCTCGACGAGTCGAACGGCTTCGATCTCCGCGGGGTCCCCGACTCGGGCGGCGTGTGGGCCCCGAGCCTCACCGACGTCGACGGCGAGTTCTGGCTCGCGTACTCCGTCATCCGCACGATGGACGGCGACAACAAAGATCTCGACAACTACCTCGTGACGGCTCCGGATGTCTCGGGGCCGTGGAGCGAGCCGATCCATCTCGGTTCCCGGGGCTTCGATTTCTCGTTCTTCCACGACACCGACGGCACGCACTGGATCGTCGGGGTGGCGTGGGACCAGCGCCCCGAGCACCCGAGCTTCAGCGGCATCGTGCTCGAGCAGTACTTCCACGACCGGCAGCGCGTGTCTGGCGAGGCGGTGCAGATCTACAGCCAGCCGTCGCTCGTCGAGGGGCCGAACCTCTATCACTTCGACGACGGCTACCACCTGCTGCTCGCCGAGGGCGGCACGGGCTGGAACCACGGCATCACGGTCGCGCGTTCGCACTCGCTCACGGGTCCGTACGTGCGCGATGCGGCGACCGCAGTGCTGACGAGTCGCGACGACCCCGGCACGCCACTGCAGAAGGCCGGCCATGGTGAGCTCGTGGCCCTTCCCGGCGGCGAATGGGCGCTCGTCCACCTCGCGAGCCGGCCCGCGCTCCGGCTCGGCGAGCGCTACTCCACGCTCGGCCGCGAGACGTGCATCCAGCGAGTCGTCTTCGATGACGAGGGGTGGCTCCGGCTCGAGGGCGGCGGGCACCACGGCCGCGTCGAGGTCCCGTTCCCCGAACTCGAGCCGGCGCCCGTGGCGAAACCGCCGCCGCGCGACGACTTCGACGGCGATGCGCTCGACCTCCGCCGATGGTCGACCCTGCGCTGGGCCGCGGATCCCGCCGTCTTCGATCTCGCCGGCAGGCCCGGATGGTTGCGGCTTCGCGGCGGGCACTCGGCGGGGAGCGTCTTCGAGCAGTCGATGATCGCGCAGCGCGTCGAGGAGCTCGATGCGACCATCGAGACCCTCGTCGATGCCGAGCCGACGTCCGTGCGCCAGGCGGCGGGCCTCCTCGCGTGGTACGACCGCTCGGCGTGGATCTGGCTCCAGCTCACGTGGGATGCCGAGAACGGACGGCACCTTCGGGTCGTCACCCGCGATCGGAGGACGACGAGATCCGAGCCCTACGCCGCGAGCCCCGGTCCGGTCGGCCTCCGGATATCGATCGTCGGCAGCGACCTCCGCTGCTCGGCGACCGGCGCCGATGGCGCGTGGCGTGACCTTCCCGGCGAGTATCCCGCGTACGCACTCTCCGACGACCACGGCGGCGGGCTGCGCTTCACCGGGATGTTCGCGGGCGTGCGCGCTGACGACCTCGATCGACAGGGCTGGTTCGCCGACTTCGACTACGTCGACGCCGACTTCCGAGGTGCGTGAATGGCGCTCGGCTGCCCCCTCCGCCTATCCTCGACCGGGGGTGGTACGACGGATTCGAGCTGAGAAGAGGTGAGCGTGCCGGAGATCGGCGAGGAATCGAGCACCGGATCCATGCGCCCGCGAGGCCGCCATGCCGCGCCATCAGCCAGTCCGACCACCGCCGTGCACCCGCTCCGTGCTCGCGCCGCCGCGCTGATCGGCGCCGTGATCAAGTGGAGTTCCCCGCGAGCTTCCGCGATCGCCGCGTGGGTCATGCGGCATCCTCGGAGCTCCTTCGCCGGCGTCGTCGGGGTCACCGTGGTCGCGGCCCTCGGCGGCACCTTGGCCCTGCTGCAGTCGACGAGCCCCGTGCCGCCCGACGACAGCGCCTCTTCCCTCGTCTCCCTCGTCGATCAGCCGCGGCCGACATCGACCCAGGCTCCCACTCCCGCCCCCTTCGGACCGATCCTCCCCGCGCCGAAGCCGCCGTCGTCGTCACCGACTCCGACGCCCACTCCCGAGTCCGGCGAGGAGCTCCCGGTGGCGGGCGACGGCACCGCGGTGGAGCCGACGCCATCGCCCACCGATGAAGTGCATCCCTCCGACAAGGCGCCCGGCGCGAGCAAAAAGCCCGACAAGGGGAAGGACTGACGCCACACCCGTGGGAGTCCGCCGCGCGACGGACTACCGTGGGAGGATGTCATCCCTCGATTCCACGGCGCAGAGCGAGGCGGCCGACGAGGCCCCCGTCACGCCGACATTCTCAGACCTCGGACTCTCGGAACCGGTGCTGAAGGCCCTGAAAGACATCGGCTACGAGACGCCGTCGGCCATTCAGGCCGCGACCATCCCCGCGTTGCTCGCGGGTCGCGATGTCGTCGGGCTCGCCCAGACCGGCACGGGCAAGACCGCGGCGTTCGCGCTGCCCATCCTCTCTCGCCTCGACGTCTCGCAGAAGACCCCGCAGGCGCTCGTGCTCGCGCCCACGCGTGAGCTGGCGCTCCAGGTCTGCGAGGCGTTCGAGAAGTACGCGGCGCACGTGCGCGGCGTTCACGTGCTGCCGGTGTACGGCGGGCAGGGCTACGGGGTGCAGCTCTCGGCGCTCCGCCGTGGCGTGCACGTCATCGTCGGCACGCCGGGCCGCATCATGGACCACCTCGACAAGGGCACGCTCGACCTCACCGAGCTCAAGTACCTCGTGCTCGACGAGGCCGACGAGATGCTCAAGATGGGCTTCGCCGAAGACGTCGAGACGATCCTCGCCGACACTCCCGACGACAAGCAGGTCGCGCTCTTCTCGGCGACCATGCCCGCGCCGATCCGCCGGATCTCGAAGCAGTACCTGCACGACCCCGAAGAGATCACGGTCAAGAACAAGACGACCACGTCGGTCAACACGACGCAGCGCTACCTGATCGTGTCGTTCCAGCAGAAGATCGACGCCCTCACGCGCATCCTCGAGGTCGAGAACTTCGAGGGCATGATCGTCTTCGTGCGCACGAAGAACGTCACTGAAGAGCTCGCCGAGAAGCTCCGCGCCCGTGGATACTCCGCGGCCGCGATCAACGGCGACGTCGCACAGGTGCAGCGCGAGCGCACGGTCAACCAGTTGAAGGCCGGCAAGCTCGACATCCTGGTGGCCACGGATGTCGCGGCGCGCGGCCTCGACGTCGAGCGCATCAGCCACGTGGTCAACTTCGACATCCCCACCGACACGGAGTCCTACGTGCACCGCATCGGACGCACGGGCCGTGCCGGGCGCAGCGGCGACGCGATCAGCTTCGTCACCCCGCGCGAGCGCTACCTGCTCGGCCAGATCGAGAAGGCCACCCGCCAGCCCCTCACGCAGATGCAGCTGCCGAGCGTCGACGATGTCAACGTCACGCGCCTGGCTCGCTTCGACGACCAGATCACTGCGGCCCTCGGCCAGGGCGAGCGCATCGAGCGGTTCCGCGACATCATCGGGCACTACGTCAAGGAGCACGACGTGCCCGAGGTCGACGTGGCCGCAGCGCTCGCCGTCGTCTCCCAGGGCGAGACGCCCCTGCTGCTCTCGCCCGAGGCCGACCGCCAGGCGCGCCAGGAGCGTGATCGCACCGAGCGTGCCGACCGCGCTGACCGCCCGGCACGCGGCGACCGGCCCGAGCGAGGCGACCGCGGCGACCGGCGCGGAGCGAGCGACCGGCCCGAGCGCCCCGAGCGACGCGCACGCCCGGGCGACACGCCGATGTCCACCTACCGCATCGCGGTCGGCAAGCGCCACAAGGTCGAGCCCCGCCAGATCGTGGGCGCGCTTGCGAACGAGGGTGGGCTCAGCCGCGGCGATTTCGGCGCGATCCAGATCCGGCCCGACTTCTCGCTCGTCGAGCTGCCGGCCGATCTCGGCCCCGAGGTCTTCGAGAAGCTCGAGAGCACGCGCATCTCGGGCAGGCTTATCGAGCTGCGGCCCGACCGCGGCGGGCCCGCCAGGCGTTCAGACGACGAGAAGTCCTATCGGAAGCCCCGGCACTAGGGCAGGGCCGGGCGATCGATGGCCCGGCGACCGTCGAGTCGGCGGCCGCGTCGCCCGGGCGACCCGCCGCGTCAGCCCGTGACGCGGCCCAGGAACTCGATCGTGGCGGTGAGCGCCTCCTGCGCCTCCCCGGAGTCAAGATGGAACTGGTACTCGTGCGGCAGTGCGGGCTCGTGGCTCGCGGGCCAGAACAGCGCCGTGACGTCCACCCCCTGCTGCTCGAGGGCGCTGCGCATCGGTACCGACTGGAGCCAGGTGAGCGCGTCACCGTTGCCGCCCGAGATGAAGGTCGTCGGGAAGTCCTCGGTCACGAAGTCCACCGTCGACATCAGTGCGCCTGACGGGCTCTGCGACCAGTCCTGCGTGCCCGTGTAGCCCCAGAGTGCGATCTTGAACCCCCACGCGCCGATGCCGGTGAGCTCCGACATCGCGTCGAGGTCGTAGACGCCGCAATTCAGGATGGTGCCCACCAGCTGGTCGGCATCGAGCGCGGGGTCGATGCCGACGAGGTCGGCGTAGTCGGGATTCGTCGACATCGCCGCGACCTGGCTCGCGAGCTGGGCGCCTGCGGAGTCGCCGGCGATCACGATGCGATCGGCGTCGATGCGATAGTCGGCCGCGTTCGCGTCGAGGAAGGCGAGGGCGTCGTTCAGCTGGTGCACGGCCGTGGGATAGGTCGCCTCGGGGCCGACCGTGTAGTTGAGACCGACGGTCGTGTATCCCTCGGCTGCGAGGATGCGCAGGTAGGGGTCGACATTCGTCGAGTTGCCCGAGATCCAGGCGCCGCCGTGGATCCAGATGACGGTCGGCAGGGGCTCGTCGCCGTCGGCCGGGGAGTACACGTCGAACGTGATGCCCGCGTCGTCGGCGTCGTCTCCGAACGGCACGGCGAGCTGCTCGGTGAGTGCCGTGTCGGGCACGTGCTTCTGCATCTCGGCGGCGGTCGCACGCCCGCCCTGCTCGAAGACGGCGCGGATCAGGAGCGCCGACGGCCACGACGTGAGCGTGAGGATCCACGTGACGATGAAGCTGATGACGGCGATGCTCGCGATCGTGCCGACGAAGCGGCGCTGTCCCCGCTTGAGCCAGATCTCGTTGCCCCACGAGGGCAGCCCCGTGCGTGTTCTCCGTGACGACAACAGCGTCTCCCCTCGACGTCGTACCGCAACGACGTTCCCCCACGTCGCTCCGCAACGACATCCTGTCCGAGATTCGGTCGCCCCGCGCCTCTGACGCACCGGTCGCGGCAAGACGCGTGCAGGCGACACAGGCATTCGGCTTCGTCACACCCCGCGTTCACGTCGCGTTCAGGTCGAGATGTTCGGCTAGTGTGCAAGCCAGATGCCCAGTGCTGCGCATCGACAACCGAATCGATGGGACGAATCGTGACCACCCGTACGGCCGAGTACCCCCGGCCGGACCACTTCCTCCTCCACATCAGCGACACCCACCTGCTCGCCGGAGGTGGCCTCCTCTACGATCGCGTCACGAGCGAGCAGCACCTGCAATCGCTCTTCGACGAGTTCGAGGCATCCGGTGGCCGGCCCGAGGCGATCGTCTTCACGGGCGATCTCGCCGACAAGGGCGAGCCCGACGCCTACGACCGCATTCGCCGCATCGTCGACCCCGTCGCCGACCGGCTCGGCGCACAGGTCATCTGGGTGATGGGCAACCACGACGAGCGCAGCGCGTTCCGCCGGGGCCTGCTCGCCGAACGCGGCGGCTCACGCCCCGTCGACCGCGTCGACGACGTCAACGGCTTGCGGGTCATCACCCTCGACTCCACCGTGCCGGGCCATCATCACGGCGAGGTCACGCCGACGCAGCTCGACTGGCTTGCCGAAGAGCTCAGCATCTCGGCGCCCCACGGCACGATCCTCGCGATGCACCACCCGCCCGTGCCGAGCGTGCTCGACCTCGCGGCGAGTGTGGAGCTGCGCGACCAGGCGGGGCTCGCCGAGGTCGTCGAGGGCAGCGACATCCGCTCGATCATCGCCGGTCACCTGCATTACTCCTCGACGGCAACCTTCGCGGGCGTGCCGGTCTCGGTCGCATCGGCGAGCTGCTACACGCAAGACCTCAACGTGCCCGCCGGCGGCACGCGCGGACGCGACGGTGCCCGGGCGTTCAACCTCGTGCACGTCTACCCCACGACGGTGCTGCACTCGGTCGTGCCACTCGGCTCGTTCCCGACGCTCGACTGGGTCGACGCCGACGAGAGCTCGCGCCGAATCCAGGCTTCGGGCGTCAGGATCGCGGATGCCACGACGCCGGCGCACACGCCCGAGCCGCCGTTCACCATGCCGATCCCGGTGTTCGCCGGCTGAGCTGCGCGACGGCTTCCATTGCAGGTCGGGTGGCGGTCGCTGCGCCTTCCGCTTGACGGCGTGCATTCCGGGGCGTAGACCGGATTCGTACGACGCCTGAGTGTCGGACCACTGGACGTGCGACGGTGCTGACGAGCAGGGTGTCGGGTCGGCAACCCCGCAAAGGAGCGCACCATGTCCACCATCGAACTCGGAGGGCTTCGCGAGAATGTGCGGGGACGCGTCATCGACCGCGAAGACCCCGACTACGACGACGCCCGATCGGTCTTCAACGGGATGATCGACCGGCGGCCGCTCGCCGTCGTGAAGGTGTCCCAGGTGACCGATGTCATCGCCACCGTCGGCTTCGCAAGGGACAACGGCCTCGACCTCGCCATCCGCGGCGGGGGTCACAGCGCTCCCGGTTTCGGCACCGTCGATGACGGGATCGTCATCGACTTCGCCGATCGGATCGGCGTGCATGTCGACCCCGAGGATCGAACGGCTCGTTCCGAGCCGGGGGCGACGTGGGCCGACTTCAACCATGCCACGCATGCATTCGGCCTCGCGACGACCGGCGGAATCATCGGCTCGACCGGCATCGCAGGTCTCACCCTCGGCGGCGGAATCGGATATCTGGCCCGGAAGTACGGCCTGTCTTGCGACAACCTCATCTCGGCGGATGTCGTGACTGCAGACGGGGGGTTCCTCACGGCCGATGAGAACCGGAATGCGGACCTGTTCTGGGCGCTGCGCGGTGGCGGCGGGAACTTCGGGGTCGTGACGTCGTTCCGCTACCGACTTCATCCCGTCGACATCATCTATGGCGGGGTGATCATCTACTCCGCAGAAGACGGTGAAACGGTCGGAGAGTTTTACCGGGACTTCATCGCGGCAGCGCCGGAGGAGTTCGGCGCCTTCTATGGCTTCCACCAGGGCCCGCCCGTGCCATTCCTGCCGGAACAGTGGCACGGGACGCCCGTCTGCGTGATCGTGGGGGCATGGACGGGACCCCTCGACGAGGGCGAGAAGGCGTGGCGGCCGCTCCTCGATGCTGCACCCGTGCTCGGCTCGTTCCTCGGGCCACTGCCCTATCCGGCTCTCAACACGCTCTTCGATCCGCTCCAGCCGAAGGGGATGCAGGCGTACTGGAAGGCGGACTTCCTCCGCACGCTGAGCGACGACGCACTCCGCGTCGCCGCCGACTTCGGCAGCCGGATTCCGAGCATGGAGTGCGCGAATCACTTCTACCCGATCGACGGCGCCGTCCAGCGGGTGGCGCCTGACGCGACCGCGTTCTCCTACCGGAATGTCGGCTTCGCGCCCGCCATCGCCGGCCAGTGGCACGATCCGGCCGACGATGCGGACAACATCCGGTGGGTGCGTGACTACTGGGAGGCTCTGCATCCGTACGCGGAGGCCGGCGGATACATCAACTTCATGGATGCCGACGATCAGTCGCGCATCGCCGACAACTACCGCACGAACTACGCGCGCCTGGCCGACGTGAAGGCAACGTACGACCCGGGAAACCTCTTCCACGTCAACCAGAACATCGTACCGGCGGCATCGGTCGCCGGCTGATCCGTGCCGGGCGCCGCCCTTCGGCTCAGGCGGTGAGGTCGGATGACGCCACGTCGACGATCGCGTGCGTGCGAGCCGCGGCATCCGTCGCCTGCTTCTCCCACGGCGCAGCGAACGGGAAGTACCCCTCGAGGAAGTCGATGACGGCGCTCGTTCGCTCTTCGACGTCGAGCTCGGGGAAGCTCCCGTCGTTCAGGCAGAACATGTCTTGGTTGCGGCGCTTCAGGAGCTGCTTCATCGCGGGCAGCGCCTGGCGCAGCGTCGTCTCGATGTACTTCACGCGCGCATCGGTCTGCACGACGGCATGCCCGGCGAGCAGCGCGTAGTAGTGGTAGAGCGAGTTCGTCACCGAGATGTCGGTGGCCGAGCGGAAGCGGCTCGCGGCCGTGCGCCGGAACTCTTCAGGGAACGCCTGCTCGAGCTCGGCCATGACGCTCTTGCGCAGCGGAGCCGCGCAGTGCTCGAGGTGGCGCGTGGTGACCTTGCCGAATTTGTCGCGCAAGAGGGCCCGGTTGACGCGCGCGGCGTTCTCGAAGCCGCTGCGCCCGGGGTGGGTGCCGCCGAGTCCGATGCGGGTCGACGCCTCGACGAACTTCGTGATGCCACCCGGCGAGAAGAACAGCGACGGGCTCACGGGCCGGCCGAAGAACATGTCGTCGTTCGAGTAGAGGAAGTGCTCGGCGAGGCCCTCGATGTGGTGCAGCTGGCTCTCGACGGCGTGCGAGTTGTGCGTCGGCAGCACGGAGGTGTCGGCGAACATCTCTTCACTGCGAACGAGCGTGACCTTCGGATGCTTCGCGAGCCAGCTCGGTGCGGGCGAGTCGGTGGCGATGAAGATGCGTCGCACCCAGGGTGCGAACAGGTGCACCGAGCGGAGCGCGTACTTCAGCTCGTCGATCTGGCGGTAGCGCGCCTCGGAGTCATCGCCCTCTCCGACGACGTAGCTCTGCATGCGCTTCGCGCGCTCGCGCACGAACTCGTCGCTCGAGCCGTCGACCCAGGAGAAGACCATGTCGATCTCGAAGTCGACGTCGCTCGCAAGCGGCGCGAACATGTGCTCGAGGGTCGGCCACTCGCGGCCGTGCAGCTGCACGACGTCGTCGGTGGCCTCGGACCGGGGGAGCGTTCGGCGCATGAGCGCGTTCTCGACGGGCGCCTCGATGGTCTCGTCGCCGAAGCGCCAGAACTCGAGCTGCACCGCGGTCTCCTTGCCGTAGCGCAAGCGCCCGGCGGGTTCGACGCGGGGCCGGTGCACGCGCAACACGGTGGGCTTGCGGTGCGAGGAGAGGCGTCCGTCGGCGAGCAGCACGGGGTGCGAGTCGGCCGCCCGTTGGGGCTCGATGGTCGCCGCGTAGAACGGCTCGTTCACGAACGCCTCGGCGAACGCGCTGGCCACCGCCTTGCGCTCGGCGCGATCGACGGCGATCACGAGGCGATCGTCGTTGCCGCGCACGAGGAGGAACGGGATGCCGGCCGCGTCGAGGGCGTCGCCGACGGCGCGCAGGTCTTCGACCATCGACTCGTGCGGCGTCATGTGGCCGTTGCGCAGCGCGTACTGGCCCTTGCGGATGACGAGGTCGTCGCGATCGAACCGTGACAGGCGCGGGGCGGATGCCACGAGCACGAGTTCCGACGCATCGCTCAGCCGCATCGGCGGGGCGGGAGAGGGTTCCCTCCTCGCGAACGCATGCCCATCGTGCGGCTGCCGGTCAGGTGTTCGATCGCGGGGTCTCGTCACGGAGCGGTTGCCTCCAGGGGTGGTGGTGTGGGCGCGAGATGCGCAGTGCTCTGATTGTACGGCCGCGAGGCGCCTTCACCACGCGGGATCGACAGGGTATCTGATCGGGCGCCGAATTGTGCGAGTTCTTGACAGCATCCTGTCAATGCGGGAGCATGACAGCATGCTGACAAACATTGACGTGAACACCAAGCTCGTCGTGCTCTACGCGACCGACACCATGGCCGATTGGGAGTACGGCTATGCCGTGGCCGGGCTCGGCATGAGCCCCGCGATCCGGCTCGTCGTGGCCGCCGAGTCCACCGACGAGGTCGTGACGATGGGCGGGCTGCGGTTACGCCCCGAGGTGAGCCTCGCCGAACTCGATCCCGAGCGCATCGGCCTGCTCATCATGCCGGGCGCCGACACGTGGGCCGAGGGCCACGACGAGGTGCTCGCGCTCGCCGCGCAGCTCGAGCGGCAGGGCACGCCCATCGCGGCGATCTGCGGCGCGACGCTCGGATTCGCTCGCGCCGGCCTCTTGAACAAGCGTCGCCACACGAGCAACGCGCCCGACTTCGTCGGCATGACCGAGTCGTACACCGGGGGGTCGCTCTACTCCGACGCCGCTGCCGTGACCGACGCGGGCGTCATCACCGCGGGGGCGACGGCGCCCATCGACTTCGCCAAGGCCATCTTCGAGGCGCTCGGGGCGCTGCCGCAGCCCGTCATCGACGCGTGGTACGGCCTGTACACGACCGGCGAGCGGAAGTACTACGACCAGCTCGTCGGGGCGGTATGATGGCGCGCCGCTCAGCCGCGGGCGACGCGCTGACCGAGCTCGTGCTGCCCGTGTTCGAGCTCAACGGGGAGTTCCTCGAAGCCGCTCGCGAGATCGCCGAGCCGGCGGGCCTCACTCCCGCGCAATGGCAAGTGCTCGGCGCGACCCTCGACGAGGGCCTCCCGGTTGCCGAGATCGCGCGACGCGTCGGGCTCGGGCTCGCTCGGCAGAGCGTGCAGCGTACCGCCGACCTGCTCGTCGGGCGCGGCTGGGCGGAATACACCGAGAACCCCAGGCATCGCCGGGCGAAGCTCCTGCAGCCGACGGCCGAGGGGCGCGCGGCAGTCGCCCGGCTCGGCGCCGCACAGCGCGCGTGGGCGGATGCGGTCGGCGGCATGATCGGCGCGGAGGAGCTGCGTGCAGCACGGGCGATCCTGCTCAGCATCGTCGCCGCGTCTCGCGAGGTGCGCGGCGCCGACGCGTGACGACGCGCCGTCGGCGTGGCGGAGTGGCGGAGTTTACAGCGCTGCTGTGAGTCAGCCAAGGCCTATTCGCCGCCGAATACCACCGGCGTAGCCTGAAAGCATGTGGTCCCGCCATCGAGGTCGGAGTCCATCGCCCTGCCCGCCTGAGTCCGCGTGCCCAGACCCCGCGTGCGGCAGTTGAGAGGAGGTCATCATGACCCCCGAAACCGGCAATGTCCGCCACACGCGTGTTCGTCACACACGGCCCGCTCCAGACGGATCCAAGGCGTCGCCGACGAGCGACTTCACCGAGCTGGCACGCCGCATCAAGGATGCCGGGCTCATGCGCCGGCGCTACGGCTACTACTGGACGAAGCTCATCGGCGTTCCCCTCGCGGTGACCGGCGCCCTGGCGCTGTTCGTCTGGATCGGCGACAGCTGGTGGCAGATGCTCACCGCCGCAGGGTTCGCCGTGCTCTTCGCCCAGATCGCATTCCTCGGGCACGATGCCGCGCACCGCCAGATCTTCCGCTCGGGGCGATGGAACGACTGGGCGAGCCTGATCATCGGCGACCTCTTCGTCGGCATGAGCTACGGCTGGTGGCAGAACAAGCACACACGCCATCATGCGAACCCGAACCAGATCGACACGGATCCCGACATCGACCTGCCCGTCGTCGCGTTCACGCCCGAGCAGGCGGTGCGGCGGCGGCCGGCGCTCCTGCGCTGGCTCATCGCGCACCAGGGCGCCTTCTTCTTCCCGATCCTGCTGCTCGAGGGCCTCTCCCTGCACGCCTCGAGCGTGCACCGTGTCTTCGCGCGGGAGCACGTCGCCCGGCGCCCGGTCGAGATCGCGTTCCTCGCGATCCGCATCATCGGCTACCTCACGATCGTGTTCCTCGTGCTCTCTCCCGACAAGGCGGCCGTGTTCCTCGCGATCCAGCTCGGCCTGTTCGGCTTCTACATGGGAATGGCGTTCGCCCCGAACCACAAGGGCATGCCGCTCGTCCCGAAGGGAACGCGGCTCGACTTCCTCCGGAGGCAGGTGCTCATGAGCCGGAACATCCGAGGCAACCGGGTGATGGACTTCGCCATGGGCGGCCTCAACTACCAGGTCGAGCACCACCTCTTCCCCTCGATGCCGCGCCCGCACCTCCGGCGCGCGGCCCCCATCATCCGGGAGTACTGCCGCGACCACGACGTGCCGTACACGCAGGTGACGCTCCTGGAGTCCTACGCGATCGTGTTCCGCTACATCAACCGGGTCGGCCTCGGCGAGCGGGATCCGTTCGAATGCCCGCTCCTGGCGCAGCGCTCGAGCATCTGAGCGGTCGCCCGAGCGGTCGGTCGGTGCCGGCATCTCGCACGGCGACGTCGTATGGCGCCGGATGACGCGCACTTACGTCGCGCGTCACGCCTCGTGGCGGCATCCGCTCGTCGTGCCTAGCGTCGGAGCATGTCGCCCGTCGTCTCACTCGTCGCCGTCTCCGGCAGCCTGCACTCGCCGTCGAAGACCACCGTGCTCGTCTCCGAGATCCTCGACCAGTTCGCCGCGGCCCTCGGCGACCACGTCGAGGTCGAGACGCAGCTCATCGAGCTGGGAGAGATCGGGCGGGAGTTCTCGGGTGCGTTGCGCCGCGAGGAGTTGAGCCCCACGGCCGAGGCGGCAGTGCGCCGGATCGAGTCCGCAACGCTGCTCATTGTCGCGAGCCCGGTCTATCGGGCCTCGTTCACCGGACTGTTCAAGCATGTCTTCGACTTCGTGGGGCAGTACTCGCTCATCGACACGCCGGTGCTGCTCGCCGCCACCGGTGGCAGCGACCGGCACTCGCTCATCATCGACCACCAGTTCCGGCCCCTGTTCTCGTTCTTCCAGGCCATCACCCTGCCGATCGGCGTGTACGCGAGCGACGCCGACTTCGTCGACTATCGCATCGAGGCGCCGGCCCTGCGTGAGCGGATCGGTCAAGCCGTGAGCCGGGGGCTGCCGGTGGTGCGCGCGGCGATCCTCCCCGACACCGTCTCGGAGTACGTCGCCATCTGGTGAGCGGATGCCGCTGCCCGACAGTGCGCCGGCGGGCCCACCGGGCGCTTCCGTGCGTCAGGCGTGACGGCAGATGACGCGCCGTTGAGGCGTGTGACGGCCGGTTCCCTCGTGTGACGGGTGTCGTCGCGGCATCCGCTTGCCGTCCCTAGCGTCGGGTGCAGGGAGGTCGACATGTCACGACTCATCATCGGCGCAATGGTCCGCGCGATCGGCGCCTACCCGAGCGGCTGGCGGTATCCGGGGGCGCACCGCGATCCGCGCGGCGATGCCGCGGTGCTCCGACGGGCTGCCGAGGTCGCCGAGGCGGCGCGCCTCGACTACCTGTTCTTCGGCGACTGGCTCGCGACGGGCCACGACCTCGAGTTCCGCGACCCATACCTGGTCGCGCGCATCGACCCGATCAGCGCGATCACCTACCTCGCCGGCGTGACGCAGCGCATCGGTCTCATCGCCACCGCGAACACCACGTATGCCGACCCGTACTCGCTCGCCCGGTCGACCGCCTCGGCCGACCTCCTGAGCGGCGGCCGCGCGGGACTCAACCTCGTGACCGGTGCCGAACCGCGGGCGGCGGGCAACCACGGCCGCGACTTCCACGTGGCGAACGAGACACGCTACGACCGGGCCGTCGAGTTCGAACTCGTGCTGCGCCGGCTCTGGGACTCGTTCGACGACGACGCGATCGTCGCGGATGCCGCGAGCGGGGTCTACCTCGATCCCTCGCGCCTGCACGCCACCGATTTCCACGGCTCGCATCTCAGCGTGACGGGGCCGCTCAACGTCGCCCGCCCGGTACAGGGTCACCTGCCGATCGTGCACGCGGGCACCTCGCCCCGTTCCCGGCTCTTCGCCGCGCAGAGCGCCGACCTCGCACTCGTCGCCGTGTCGGGGATGGCGCAGGCCGCGGCGATCCGCGAGGAGCTGCGTGCGCTCGCATTCGAGTCGGGCCGCGACGACCGCACGTTGAAGGTGATTGCGCCGGTGCTGCCGATCGTCGGCGAGACCCGCGAGCACGCGCAATCGATCGCCGACGAGCTCAGCGAACTCGTGCAGATCGCCGAGGACTGGCCCGACGGTCCGCCCGAGGCCTTCCCGGCGAATCGCTCGCTCGCGCAGCTCTCGACGCTCGTCGGCGTCGACCTCACGGGGCGCTCACCTGATCGCGCCGTGACGCCGTCGCTCATCGCGGGCTTCAGCGCCGCGGGGCAGGAGCTCGTCGAGATCGTCGGAGAGCGCACGGGGCGCACTCCCCTGGGGGAGCGCCCGCCGACCCTGCGGCACCTCGTCGTCGCGGCATCCGTCAATGCCTCGATGATCGTCGGTACGGCCGTGGAGATCGCCGCGGAGTTCGAAGCGTGGGGCGACGCCGGTGCCGTCGACGGGTTCAACGTGCTGTCGGCCGTGCAACCCGCGCAGTTCGAGGCGTTCGCCCTCGGGGTCGTGCCCGAGTTGCAGCGACGGGGCGTGTTCCCGACCGAATACGAGGGCGAGACACTGCGTGATCACCTCGGTCTCGAGCGTTCGGCGAGCGTGCACGTGACGCCCGGTGACCCAGTATTTCCGAGCGTTTCGCGGCGTGACGGCGTCAGTCGTTGATCGATTGAGACCGCGCGGCGGCGTCCGTAGCTTCAATCGAACCGCCCTCACCAAGGGCGTATCTGCTCCGTTCCCGACCGAAGGAATCCCAGCTCATGCCAACGCAACGACCACGCCGTATCGCCGCCGCCGGCCTCGCGGCACTCGCCACCACCGCCCTGCTCGCCTCCTGCGCAGCGCAAGCCGGGAGCGCGGATGCCGCCGCCGCCGCCGGTGAGCCCGTCACCGGCGGCACCCTCACCTACCTCGAGCACCAGCCGCACACGACGCTGTACCCGCCGCAGGCCGGCTTCTACCCGAACGGCGGCATCGTGAACAACATCACCTCCCGCCTCACGTGGCAGGACCCCGAGTCGCTCGAGATCGAGCCATGGGTCGCGGAGGAATGGACCGTGAACGCGGATGCCACGGAGTACACCTTCGAGCTCCGAGACGACGTGACCTTCTCCGACGGCACGCCGCTCGACGCGGCCGCCGTGGCGAAGAACTTCGACACGTACGGGCTCGGCAACACCGAGCTCGGCCTCACGATCTCGGAAGCGATCAACAACTACGCCTCGAGCGAGGTCGTCGACGCCGACACCGTGACGTTCCGGTTCTCGGCACCCGCGCCCGGCTTCCTGCAGGCGACGTCGACCATCAACTCGGGCCTGCTCTCGCCGGCCACGCTCGACCGCAGGCTCGAGGACTTCGGTGCCGGCTCGTCGACCGAGATCGTCGGCTCAGGTCCCTTCGTCGTCACCGAGGAGGAGATCGGCACCTCGCTCCACCTCGAGGCGCGTGAGGACTACGACTGGGCTCCGCCGTCGTTCGAGCACCAGGGTCGCGCGTACCTCGATGCGATCGACGTCGTCGTGACGCCCGAGGACAGTGTGCGCATCGGCTCGCTCCTCGCCGGCCAGGCGGATGCGATCCGCTACGTGCAGGCCTTCGACGAGGCACAGGTGTCGGGCGCGGGCTTCGAGATCGTCGCGGCTCCCACGCGAGGCGTGAACAATTCGCTCGGGCTGCGGTTCACGAACCCGCTGCTGAGCGACATCCGGGTGCGGCAGGCGCTCGTGCACGGCGTCGACGCCCAGGAGGTCGTCGACACGATCTTCACCGAGAACTACCCCGTTGCGACGTCGGAGCTCGCCTCGACGGCGAAGGGCTACACCGACGAGTCGGACGCGCTGGCCTACGACCCCTCGCTCTCCGAGGAACTGCTCGAGGAGGCCGGATGGACGGTCGGCGCCGGCGGCATCCGTGAGAAGGACGGCGAGCGCCTCTCGCTCACCGTCTACGAGGCGAAGCCGCAGCCGCTCTCGAAGCAGACCCTCGAGCTCGTGAGCCAGCAGCTCGCGAAGATCGGCGTCGAGCTCGAGGTGAAGGCGGCGGATGCCGGCAGCTACGCGACCGACATCCTCGACCCGCTCGCGACCCCGCTCTACCACTCGATGGTCGGACGCGCCGACAACGACGTGATCAAGAGCCAGTACCACACGAGGAACCGCAACACGCTGCTCTCGAACGACGCCGAGCTCGACCGGCTGCTCGAGGTCGTGGCATCCGAGCCCGACCCCGCGAAGCGTGACGAGGCATCCGCCGCCGTGCAGGACTACCTGACCGAGCGGGCCTACGTCATCCCGCTCTTCGAGGAGCCGCAGGTCTACGGAGCGGCGCCGTACGTGCACGGGTTCACGACCGAGGCCGTCGCCCGTCCGCAGTTCTACGACACCTGGCTCGACAAGCAGTAGCCGGCACCCCGGTGCGGCGGATGCCGGGACACGACCCCGCGCATCCGCCGCGCCACCTCCCACCGCATCGACCCCACCATCGTCGGAAGGAGCTTCCCATGGCCTACCTCGCACGCCGCACCGCGCAAGCACTCATCGTGCTCGCGATCGCGTTCACGGCGACGTTCGTGCTGCTGCAGGCGCTGCCGGGCGACGCGATCCTCATCAAGTTCGAGAGCCCCGAGCTGGGCCTCTCGCCCGAGCAGATCGCCGACATCCGGGCGAGTTACGGCGCAGACGTGCCGCCGCTGCAGCAGTTCCTGCACACGGTGGCGGGATTCCTGCAGGGCGACTTCGGGTACTCGGTGCAATACGGCACGCCGGTGCACGAGCTCATCGGCTCGGCCCTGCCCGACACGCTCGCACTCGCTGGGCTCGGGTTCCTCACCGCGGTGCTGCTCGCCGTCGCCCTCGCGTTCCTCTCCACGCTCGCGCCGTTCGGCTGGCTCCGGCGGGGGCTCCGGGCGCTGCCGGGCGTCTTCGTCTCCGTGCCGGTGTTCTGGCTCGGCATCGTGCTCATCCAGGTCTTCTCGTTCCAGCTCCGACTCGTGCCGGTGATCGGCGCCGACCCCGCGCAGGCGCTCATCCTCCCGGTGCTCACCCTCGCCATCCCGATCTCGGCTCCGCTCGCGCAGATCCTCGCCCGATCGATCGACGAGGTGCAGCTCTCGCCGTTCGTCGCGGTCGTGCGAGCGAAGGGAGCCGGCCCGGCACGCGTGCTCTGGGGAGACGTCGCCCGCAACGCGCTGCTGCCCGCCGTCACGATCGCGGGCGTGCTCGTCGGCGAGCTCATCGGCGGCGCCGTCGTCACCGAGACGGTCTTCGGGCGGGCGGGCATCGGCCGGCTCACCGAGCAGGCCGTCGCCAACCAGGACGTGCCCGTGCTGCAGGCGATCGTGATCCTCGCCGCGCTCGTGTTCGTGCTCGTGAACCTCGTCGTGGACCTCGTGTATCCGATCCTCGATCCCAGGCTGAAGCGGAAGGCGGTGGCGGCATGAGCGCAGACATCCGCCCGGGCCTTGCGCTCGCGTGGCTCGTCATCGCGATCGCGATCGCCTGGGCGATCGTGCCCTGGCTCTTCACCGGACAGAACCCGATCAGCGGCGTGCCGGCGGAGAAGCTGCAGGGGCCGAGCCTCGCGCACCTCTTCGGCACCGACGCGATCGGCCGTGACCTCTTCACTCGCGTGGTCCACGGCGCGGTGCACTCCCTGTCGGGCGCGTTCGTCGCGGTGACGGTGGGACTCGTCGCGGGCACGCTGCTCGGCGTGCTGGCCGGGTCGCTCGGCGGCGTCGTCGACGCGGCGATCATGCGGCTCGTCGACGTGCTGCTCGCGATTCCGGGGCTGCTGCTCGCGCTCAGCATCATCATCCTGCTCGGCTTCGGAACCGTGAATGCCGCGATCGCGGTAGGTGTGGGCTCGATCGCGGCGTTCGCCCGGGTGTCCCGGTCGGAGGTCGTCCGGGTGCGGCAGAGCGAGTACGTCGAGGCCGCATTCGGCTCGGGCGCGAGACTGCACGCGGTACTCCTCCGGCACGTGCTGCCGAATTCGCTCACCGCCGTGGTCGGACTCGCCGCCCTGCAGTTCGGCACGGCGATCTTGGCGATCTCCACCCTCGGCTTCCTCGGCTACGGCGCTCCGCCGCCGACGCCCGAGTGGGGCCTGCTCATCGCCGAGGGCCGCAATTACGTCGCCACCTCCTGGTGGCTCACCGTGCTGCCCGGCCTCGTCGTCGTGGCCGTCGTGCTCTCGGCCAACCGCATCAGCCAATCCCTCGGGAGGTCCAGATGAACGCGCTCCTCGAACTCGAGCACCTCGACATCGCCTATCGCAATTCGGCGGGGTCGCGGCGGGTCGTGCACGACGTCTCCTTCGAGGTGCACCCCGGCGAGGTCGTCGCGCTCGTCGGCGAGTCCGGGTCGGGCAAGACCACGACCTCGAGTGCCGTGCTCGGACTGCTGCCTTCCGGCGGCCGCATCGAGTCGGGCGCCGTGCGTCTCTCGGGCACCGACCTCGCGGGCTGGAGCGACCGACGGCTCGAGAGCGTGCGCGGTGCCCGCATCGGTTACATCCCGCAGGATCCGGTCTCGTCGCTGAACCCCGTGCGCCCGATCGGCGTGCAGCTCGCCGACACCTTCCGCATCCACGGTCGCGGCGACCGGCGCTCGGTGCGCGGCCGCGTGCTCGAGCTGCTCGAGCGCGTCGGCCTCGACGACCCGGTGCTGCGCGCCCGCCAGTACCCGCACGAGCTCTCGGGCGGCATGCGGCAGCGCGTGCTCATCGCCAATGCGGTCGCCCTCTCGCCCGAGCTCGTCATCGCCGATGAACCCACGAGTGCGCTCGACGTCACGGTGCAACGGCGAATACTCGACCTCATCGACGAGCTTCGGCGAGAGCACGGCACCGCGGTGCTCCTCGTGACCCACGACCTCGGGGTCGCCGCCGAGCGGGCCGAGCGAATCGTCGTCATGCAGCATGGCCGCATCGTCGAACAGGGGCGCACCCAGTCGCTCCTCGACGCGCCCGCGGAGGCGTACACGCAACGGTTGCTGGCGGATGCCCCAGGGCTCGCCGAGCACGCGTTCCGCCACCCGCGGCCACCCCTGTACCTGCGCGATGCCGGGGTCGCCGCTGCCGAGAACCCGTTCGCGCTCGCGGCATCCGGGCTCACGAAGGCCTACCCCGTCGGACGTGGCCGGGAGCCGTTCCGCGCGGTCGACGAGGTCTCGTTCCGCGTGCTGCGCGGCACGACGCACGCGATCGTCGGCGAGTCGGGCTCGGGCAAGACCACCACGGCGCGCATCGTCTCCCGTTTCATCACCCCAGACGCCGGCTCGGTCGAGCTCGGCGGCACCGAGGTGACGACGCTGACGGGCGCGGCGAAGCGCGCATTCCGCCGCAGGGTGCAGCTCGTCTACCAGAATCCGTTCGCCTCGCTCGACCCGCGGCAGACCGTCGCGGAGATCATCGCCGAGCCGCTGCGGAACTTCGGCGTCGGCGACCGGCGCTCGCGTGCGGATGCCGCGGCGCGCCTGATCGACCGCGTCGCCCTGCCGGCGCAGGTCGCGACCCATCGCCCGGCGGAACTCTCGGGCGGGCAGCGGCAGCGTGTTGCGATCGCGCGGGCCCTCGCGCTCGAGCCCGAGCTCGTCGTGCTCGACGAGGCCGTCTCCGCCCTCGACGTGACGGTGCAGGCCCGCATCCTCGAGCTCCTGGAGCACCTGCAGGGCGAACTCGGCCTCAGCTACCTCTTCATCTCGCACGACCTCGCGGTCGTCCAGCGCATCAGCCACTCGGTGTCGGTCATGCGCCACGGCCGCATCGTCGAGAGCGGGCCGACCGAGCAGGTCTTCCGCGCACCACAGCACGAGTACACCCGGGAACTGCTCGCCGCGGTTCCCCGACGGGCAGCGCCCACACGAGAGGCATTCGCATGACTCGCATCGGTTTCTTCACCCGGCTCCTCGACGAGGCATCCGCCGCCGAGCGGTACCGCATCGCGACGGAGCAGATCGTCGCGGCCGAGCGCCACGGCTTCGACTCCGCGTGGGTCGCCCAGCACCACTTCCACGCGGCGGAGGGCGGGCTGCCCTCGCCGTTCGTGTTCCTCGCGCACGCGGCCGCGTCGACCAGTCGCATCCGGCTCGGCACGGGCGTCGTGACCCTGCCGCTCGAGGACCCGGTACGGGTCGCCGAGGATGCCGTGGTGCTCGACCTGCTCTCGGGAGGGCGCGTGGAGCTCGGCATCGGCTCGGGCTCGACGCCCGCGTCGTTCCGGGCGTTCGGCGAACGCTCCGAGGATCGCGGGCGCGTGTTCGCCGAGAAGCTCGATGCCCTCGTCGCCGCGCTCGCCGGCGGTGAGCTGGGCGACCCCGCGAACCACCTCCAACCGCCCGGCCGGGATCTCCTCGGGCGAGTCTGGCAGGCGACGTTCTCGGCATTCGGCGGCACGCGCGCGGGCCGGGCAGGGCACGGCCTCATGCTCTCGCGCACGCAACCGAGGCCAGCGGATGCCCCGCGCCGCACGCTCTCGGAGCTCCAGCTGCCCGTGATCGACGCCTACCGCGAGGCGTTGCCCGGCGGGGTGCCGCCGCGGATCCTCGCGTCCCGCACGCTCTTCGTCGCGGACTCCCGTGACGAGGCGCGGCGCTTCGCGGAGCGCGGACTCCGCCGCGCCGCCGCCGGATTCGCACGAGCCGGGCAGCCGCCGCTCGGCGACACCCTCGACGAACTCATCGCGAGCTACGACACCCACGTCGGCACGCCCGCGGAGGTCATCGAATCGCTCGCACGCGACTCGGCGGCCGCCGAGGCGACGGAGGTCGCGTTCCAGGTGCACTCGGTCGATCCGCCGCACGAGCTCGTGCTGCGCTCGATCGAGCTCATCGCGACCGAGGTCGCTCCGGCGCTCGGCTGGGGCACCGGGCTCGGCGACCGAAACGGCGCGCTCGCGGCATCCGCCACCGGATCGAATTCGTAGAAGCACGCCGTCGGCGGCGTCAGGAACCGAAGACATTCGCCCACTCAGAGAGAAGGAAGCACCATGACCGACATCATCGACCGGCTCGCCGGCGTGCGGCCGGGCGGGAGCGTCGACGCACTGCGCCGGCACCGCCCCGCGACCCGCGACAACGCCCAGGCGAGCTACGACGCCCTCTTCACCGTGATCGACGAGACCCACGCGAGCCTCGCGGAGCGTGCGGCCGTCGCCCAGTTCGTCGCCGCCCTGCACGCGGACCAGGTGGCGACCGCCCATTATGGGGTGCTCACCCGCGAGGCGGCGGGCGACCGGCTCGCCGACGGGATCGACCGGCTCGCGGGCGCCGCGCGCACGACAGGCCCGTATGGCGATTACCCGGCCGACGGCCCGCTCACCCGCGAGAGCGTGCCAGGGCCGCGGTTCGCGGTCGACGACGAGGTGCGCGCCGCACTCGGCGACCGCCTCAGCGCCGCCCTCGAGCACGCGCACCTGCTCGTGTTCCGCCCGCGCGAGTCCTCGGTCGCCGCGCTCGCCCGGCTCGCCGACGCGGGCTGGTCGACCGACGGCATCGTCACCCTCTCCCAGCTCGTGTCGTTCCTCGCGTTCCAGCTGCGCGTGGCCGCGGGGCTCCGCTTGCTCACCACGGAGGACGCAGCATGACCGAGCAGATCATCGACGAGGCGACGGATGCCGCGACCGGCACGCCCGCCCGCATCCTCGAGCACCCCGGCGCAGCCGTGCCCCGTGCCTTCACGCAAGCGGAGCTGGGCTGGCTGCCGTGGCTCGAGCCGGCCGACGAGGCGACGCTCACCGAGCGCCAGCATGCAGGGCTCGTCGACCGCTCGCGGGTGAAGAGCGACTACTTCCGGCTGCTCGTGCGCGATCCCGACATCCTGAGGGCGCGCACGCTCACCGACAAGGACATCTTCTACAACGCGAGCGACGGTCTGCCGCGCGCCGAGCGCGAGCTCGCAGCGGCCGCGACGAGCCGCTTCAACGGCTGCATCTTCTGCGCTTCGGTGCACGCGCGATTCGCGACGCATCACTCGAAGCGCCACGACGACGTGCAGCGGTTGCTCGACGAGGGGGTCGATGCGGCGCAGGATGCCGCGTGGCGTGCCGTGATCGACGCGGCCGTCGCGCTCGCCGCGACCCCGTCGAGGCTCGAGCCGGCGCACCTCGACGCCCTGCGGGACGCGGGGTTCGGCGAGCAGGCGATCTCCGACGTCATCCACTCGGCGGCGTTCTTCAATTGGGCGAACCGGCTCATGCTCTCGCTCGGCGAACCTGAGGACGCACCGCCCCTTCCGTGACCGAATGTTGCGCGGCGTGACACCGTGCGGCGTCTCACGGTTGAGGGGTTGCCGCGGCATCCGTAGCCTCGTGCCACACGAGTTGCGAGGAGTGCGCACCATGATCGGCATCGAGGAGCCAACGACGGCGATGCTGTCGGCGCCTCGACGAGTGCTGACGGATGCCGCGCCCACTGCGGGGCCTGCGGCGCCTGCCACTCTCGGGCCGCTCGCCGTGCTCGCCGACGCCGGCCTCGAGGTGCCGGTGCTCGGCGGCGGATTCGTGCGCCACGTCAACCTCGACGTCGCCGCCTCAGCGCCCGCGCTCGAGGCCGTGAGCGCACACGTCGCACGAGTGCTGCCCTACTACTCGAGCGTGCACCGCGGCGCGGGCTACCCGTCGCAGCTCTCGACGACGCTCGTCGAGGAGGCCCGCGGCACGGTCGCCCGCCACGTCGGTGCCCGCGACGACGACCTCGTCGTCTTCACTCGAAACACGACCGACGCGCTCAACCTGCTCGCGAGCGCCGTGCCGGGCGACACCGTCGTCCTCGACCTCGAGCACCACGCGAACCTGCTGCCGTGGCGTGCCGATGCGCGGCGCGTCGTCGTCGCCCGCCGCACGATCGCCGAGACGCTCGACGCGCTCGACGCCGAGCTCGCCCGATGTCCGGCCGCGCTGCTCACGGTGACGGGCGCGTCGAACGTCACGGGCGAGGTGCTGCCCATCGCGAGGCTCGCCGAGCTCGCCCACGCGCGAGGCGCGCGAGTCGCGATCGACGCCGCGCAACTGCTGCCGCACCGCAGGGTCGACATCGCGGCATCCGGAGTCGACTACCTCGCCTTCTCCGGACACAAGGCGTACGCGCCGTTCGGCGCAGGTGCGCTCGTCGGGCGCGCCGACTGGCTCGACGCGGCGCCCGCGTACCTCGCCGGCGGGGGAGCGGTCGCCGCCGTGCGCGTCGACGGCGCCGACTGGAAGCGGGGCGCCGACCGCCACGAGGCGGGCACGCCGAACGTGATCGGCATCGCGGCGCTCGCTCGCGCACTCACCGAGCTCGAACGGCTCGGCGAGGCGGCGCGCGCGAGTCACGAGCAGGCCCTCACCGATCGCCTCCACGCGGGGCTCACCGCGCAACGCGGCATCCGGGTCATCCGCGGCTTCGACGACGCCGACGACCGGCTCGGCATCGCGACCATCGAGCTCGAGCGCGGCTCGGTGGGGCGGCTCGCCGCGGCGCTCGCCGCCGAGCACGGCATCTCGGTGCGCGCGGGCCGGTTCTGCGCCCACCCTTTCTTCGACCGAGTCGCGACGAGGGCCAACGGGCTTCGCGCGAGCCTCGGCGCGGGCACGTCCGGCGACGACGTCGACCGGTTCCTCGCCGCGCTGGCCACGCTCATCGCCGACGGCCCGGCCCACGCCTACGAGCGTTCGACGGCCGGCTGGTGCCCCGTCGACGACGATCGGCCCCGGCCGGCGTTCGACTGAGGCACGGTCGGTTCCGCCGACCGTCGCGTATTCGGGGGCATTCCCACGGCGTCATCCATGCGCCACACTGAGCGCATGGACTCAGTGTTGACCTCCATCGGATTGCCCGTCGCCCTCGGCATCATCATGTTCGGCCTGGGCCTCTCGCTCACACCGGGCGACTTCTCGCGTGTCGCGAAGCATCCGAAGGCCGTGGTCGTCGCCCTCCTCTGCCAGATCGTCGCGCTGCCCGCTGTCTGTCTCGCGCTCGTGCTGCTCTTCCGATTGCCGCCCGTGCTCGCTGTGGGCATGATGCTGCTCGCGGCATCGCCCGGCGGCACCACCGCGAACCTCTACAGTCACCTGTTCCGCGGCGATGTCGCCCTGAACATCTCACTCACCGCGATCAACTCGGTGCTCGCCGTCGTCACGCTGCCGCTCATCACGAACCTCGCGATCGGCTATTTCCTGCCCGGGAACGACGAGCTCGGCCTGCAGCTCGCGAAGAGCGTGGAGGTGTTCGCGATCGTGCTCATCCCCATCGTGCTCGGCATGCTCGTACGGTGGTGGCGGTCGGGCTTCGCCGACCGCATGGACAAGCCCGTGCGCATCGCATCCGTCGTCATCCTCGTGATCGTCATCGCCGGGGCGATCGTCGAGAACCGCGAGCTGCTCTTGGAGAACGCGGGCCGCCTCGCCGGCATCACGATCGCCTTCTGCCTGCTGAGCCTCACCGTCGGCTACCTCGTGCCGCGACTGCTGCGCGTCAACTCGACGCAAGCGGTCGCGAGCTCGTTCGAGATCGGCATCCACAACGCGACGCTCGCGATCGTGATCGCCCAGACGGTGATCGGGAGCGTCGAGATGAGCCTGCCCGCCGCGGTCTACGGCGTGCTCATGTTCTTCATCGCGCTCGCGTTCGGGTTCCTCATCCGCGAGAGAGGGAGTGCCGAGACGGATGCCGCCGCGATCGCCGTGCCCACGGTGCGGCGGGTCGCGCAACCACCGGGGAGCTGAACCACCCGGCAGCGGGGCATCCGTCGCCGGCAACCAGGACGGGAGATGGCAACCGAGGACGACCTGGAACGTCGCCGAGACGAGTTGCGGCGGATCGTCTACGGCGCGCCAGGCGAGCCGCCCGCTGCCGTCGCGGCCGAGCTCGCGGCCGTCGAGCGGGAGCTCGGGGCGCGCGAGGGCTCGGACGGCCCGGGCCCCGAGGATCTCGGCCCGGGCCGCCGCGCCGAGGCTGCAGTGTCGGGGGCCGCGGCGGCGACGGCACCTGCAGCTTCGCCGCCGCGCCGCCGTCGGTTGTCGCGGGGATGGGCGTTCCTCGTCGCGGCCGCGGCTATCCTGCTCGTCGCCGTCGGACTGGCGGTGCTCGCCCCCGTGCGGGAGGCGCTCTCCCCGCCGCGCGGCCTCGAGGTGTTCGACCGGCCGCCGACCGCTGAGGAACGGGACCGCGCTCGCGAGGTGGTGGTGGGCGCTCACCTGGAGGCGAGGGGCGCCGTGGTGCTCCGCTCGCTCGGCCACGTCGTCGGCTACGAGTTCTGGGCCATGCTCGACGGCGACCAGGTGTGCCTGCTCTCGCGGCGGGAGTTCTTCTTCGATTGGTTCGCGACGTGCACCTCGCGAGAGCGGTTCGACACCTACGGGCTCACGAGGTGGATCTCGGTCGACGACATCCGCCACGGGGCGAGGCCGTCCCGGGCGCTGCCCGATGACATCGTCGTCGCGAGCTGGGGCCCGCGATCTTCGGAGGTCGAGTGGCGCGTCGCGCCCGGTTCGTAGACTGGAAGCAGCGCACGAGGGGAGATGCATGCAGCCGCTGGTCGAGAGCGACATCCGCTCCGCGCTCGGGAATGCGAACGAAGCCGAGCTCGCCCAGTTGACGCTGCCGGTGCACTTCTTCGTCGCCGAGTGGGCGCACCTCGACGCGTTCGGCTGGCGCGACCCGAGGATCGCAGTCCGCGGCTACCTCGTGACGGAGCTCGACGGTGCGCCGGCCGGCGTCGTGCTGCGCGCCGCCGAGCGGAGCGGCTCGCATCATCGGGCCGCCATCTGCAACCTCTGCCATACGCAGCAGCCCGGCGACCAGGTGGTGCTCTTCTCGGCGCGCCGCGCGGGTGCCGCCGGCGCGCGCGGCGACAGCGTCGGCACCTACATCTGCAGCGACCTGGCCTGCCAGGAGACCGTCCGTCTCGGCCGACCCGCCGCCCCGTCCGAGGTGCAGCCGAGCGCGATCGAGCTCGAGCGCATCGAGGGGCTCGCGAGACGTACGCGAGCGTTCGTCGCCGACGTGCTCGCGGTGCGCTGAGCGGTCAGTGCCGAGCGGCGGATGTCGCAGCGCCGCGCTCGGCGCTCAGACCTCAGCGCGCGGCATCCGAAACCAACGGCTCGAGCGTCGGCCGCTTGGCGGTGCGCCCGTCGCCCGAGGAGCGACCGGTGAGGCGTCGCCCGATCCACGGCAGCACGAACTCGCGATAGTAGGCCGCGGTGTTGCGGCTGCGAGGCCCGGACGGCGCCGCGGCGACTTCGGCGACACCCCACTCCGCGGGCACCGGCACGTCGAGGGCGGTGAGCACGTTGCTCGCAACCCGGGCGTGACCGAGCGAATTGAGGTGCAGCTTGTCGGCCGACCAGTACCGGATGTCGCGAAGGCCCCGGTCGGAGAAGTTGTCGACGAACGTGACGCCGTCGAGCTCGGCGAGATCGAGGAGCGCCGCCGTGAGGCGCGCGCCGCGGGCGTCGAAGACGCGTCCGAGCGGCAGGTGCTCGGTGGGATTCGCCCCGCTCAGCATGAGCACGTGGATGCCCTCGCCCCGGATGCGATGCACGGCCTGGCGGAATCGGTCGGCCACGGCCACCTCGGGCATCCGCGGTCGGAGCATGTCGTTGCCGCCGCCGTTGAAGCTGATCACCTCGGGCCGCAACGCGATCGCCGCCTCGAGCTGCTCCTCGATGATCGGGCCGAGCTTGCGGCCGCGGATCGCGAGGTTCGCGTAGCCGATCGGCTCGCGCGCCGCGGCGGCCATGCCCAGCGCGACGAAGTCGGCCCACCCCCGCACACCGCCCTCGGGCAGCTCGTCGCCGACGCCTTCGGTGAAGCTGTCGCCGATCGCGGCGTAGGAGTGGAACATGCGTCAACGCTAGCGTGACGGATGCCGCGGCATCTGTGCGCCTCCCGAACGTCCTGCGACCGCGCGGGGACCGGCATGCTGCGTGGAGTGCTCAGCGCTGCGTCTGCTGGTGCTCGAGCTCGCAGTCGGCGCCCGGGTAGAGGAGCGTCTCGTGACCGTCGTCGAAGCGCACGAAATAGGGCGGGCCGCCGTCTTCGCCGCGCACTTCGAGGATCTCGCCGTGGCGGTCGGCTTGGCCGACCAGCTTGCCATGGATGACGAGGCGTTCGCCGACGACAGCATGCATCGCATTCCCCTCCCGCTCATTCCAGCGTACGCCCGGGCTTCGCGGCGCGGAAGGGTCGAACGGGCGGGGGAGCGGATGCCGCCGCGCCCCGGGTCAGCCGACGGCGAGGAGTGCCGCCCACAGGTCGGCGCGCGCGTGGAATCCCGAGAGGTCGCGGCCGAGGAGTCGCTCGGCGAGCGCGATGCGACTGCGCACGGTGTGGCGGTGCACGCCGAGCTGGCGCGCGGTGGCGTCGAACTGGCCGCCGTGCTCGAGCCACACACGGGTCGTCGCGACGAGATCGGTGCCGTTCGCGGCGTCGTGCTCGGCGAGGGGAGCAAGGGTTGCGAGCGCGACCGCCCGAGCGTCGGTGCGGGCGAGGAAGGCGAGCACGCCCTGCCGGCTGATCTCGTCGAACGCGACCACCCCGGCTCCCGACTCGCGGGCGCGCTCCAGCGCTCGCATCGCCTGCTCGTGCGCGCGCGCGATGCCGTCGGCCGCGACCGGGTCGGACACGCCGACGGGCAGCTCGAACTCGGCGGCGAGCTCGTCGGCGATCGCGGCGTCGCCGGCCTCGAGCACGAGCACGACTCGGTCGTCGTCGCGTCCGAAGAAGAGCCGCCCGCCGCGCTCGTCGACGCGCAGCTCGAGCAGTTCGATGAGGCGATCGACGTGCTCGGCTGGGGCATCCGTCACCGCGATGCGCAGTGGAGCAGCGGGCAGCGGCCCCCACATCTCGGCGGCGACGCGCTCGGCGAGTGCCGTGTCGCCCGCGAGGATGCCGCGCAGGAGCCCCGACCGCAAGTGACCCCGCGCGCGGTCGAGATCGCGGTTCTGCTCGAGCGCGAGCCCGGCGAGTGCGATGACCGACGTGACGACCTCGCGTCCGGCCTGGTCGAGCTCGGCCGAATCGCCGATGGCGAGCACGCCGCGGAGTGCCCCGCCGCCGCCGAGGGTCTGCAGCGTCATCCGATGCGGGTGGCCCGTGGACTCGCCGGCGACGAGGGTGCGGCTCGCACGTTGCGCGCGGCGCAGCATCGACCGGGCCTCGCCCACGACCTCGCCGAGCGCCGGCTGGCCGAGCGCGCCCGCGGGCGCCTCGCGATCGAGCGCGCCGGTCGCGTCGATGAGCCCGACCCACGCGCCGATGCGGTTCGAGAGCTCGGCGAGCGTCGCCGAGAGGCCGTCGGGCCGCAGCGCCGCGAGCGAGATCGCACGCTGCGCCGCGAGGGCCCAGGTGTGCCGTGCGTAGGCGTCTTCGGCGAGCAGGTCGGCGACAGTGCGCACGATGGCGATGAAGGGAGTGGGATACGGCACCTCGAACAGCGGCAGTCCTTGCGCGTCGCAGGCCGCGACGAGTGCCTCGGGCGTCCCGGCCCGGATGACCTCGGTGCCGAAGCCGAGGGCGGCGATGCCCGTCTTGCGCAGCCGCCCGACGTAGGCGTCGGCGAACGTCGCGCCGGCGTCGGCCTCGAACTGGGTGCCGGTCGTGAGGAGCACGTGCCCGGAGTCGAGGAACGGCGTCGGATCGGCGAGGTCGGAGCTGTGCGCCCACGTCACGGGTGCGGCGAGTGCCCCGGCCGCCAGCCGGTCAGCCGGCGTGAGCAGTGTGAGCGCGAGCTCGGGTCGGTCGAGCAGGGTCTGCACGGTCGGCTTCATCGCGTCCCTTCCCGTCGTCGCCGTTGTACGCGGTGTCCAACTACCTGCACCAGAGTGTACATGCGGGCGCTGCGGCATCCGTGAGCACCGACCTAGCATGAGCGGCATCCGTCACCGTCGTCATCTTGCATCGGAGCAGCCCATGACTCTCGTCGACAGCCCCGCCACCATCATCGGCGGGCCCGCCCTCGCGCAGGAGCGCCGGCTCGTCACGGCCATTCCCGGCCCGCGCTCGCAAGAGCTCATGGCGCGCAAGGCGGCGGCCGTCGCGGCGGGCGTCGGCACCACGATTCCCATTTCCGTGGTCGCCGCGGGCGGCGGCGTCATCGTCGACGCCGACGGCAACTCGCTCATCGACCTCGGCTCGGGCATCGCCGTCACCGGCGTGGGCAACGCGAACCCCCGGGTCGTCGAGGCGGTCGCCGCGCAGCTCAACGCGTTCACGCACACGTGCTTCACCGTGGCGCCGTACGACTCGTACGTCGCCGTCGCCGAGGCGCTGAATCGCCTCACCCCCGGCGACCACATGAAGCGCTCGGCGCTCTTCAACTCGGGCGCAGAGGCCGTCGAGAACGCCGTGAAGATCGCCCGCCACTTCACGAAGAAGCAGGCCGTCGTCGCGTTCGACCACGCCTACCACGGCCGCACGAACCTCACGATGGGCCTCACGGCGAAGAACATCCCGTACAAGAGCGGGTTCGGCCCGTTCGCGTCCGAGGTGTACCGCGCGCCGCTCTCGTACCCCTTCCGCGATGGCGGCCTCGACGGTCGGGAGGCGGCGGCACGCGCCATCACGCACATCGAGAAGCAGGTCGGCGCAGAGAACCTCGCGGCAATCATCATCGAGCCGATCCAGGGCGAGGGCGGCTTCATCGTGCCCGCCCCCGGCTTCCTCCCGGCGCTCGCCGAGTGGTGCCGCACGAACGACGTGGTCTTCATCGCCGACGAGGTGCAGACCGGGTTCGGCCGCACCGGCGCCTGGTTCGCAAGCGAGCACGACGGCATCGTGCCCGATCTCGTCGTCACGGCGAAGGGCATCGCTGGCGGACTGCCGCTCTCGGCGGTCACCGGCCGTGCCGAGATCATGGACTCCGCGATGGCCGGCGGCCTCGGCGGCACCTACGGCGGCAACCCGCTCGCGTGCGTCGCCGCGCTCGCCGCGATCGAGTCGTACGAGAAGGACGGTCTCATCGAGCGCGCCCGTGAGATCGGCGCGGTGCTCCTCGGCCGCCTGAACGCCCTGCGCAGCGCCGACGCCCGCATCGGCGACGTTCGCGGCCGCGGCGCCATGGTCGCGATCGAGCTCGTCGACCCTGCGACGGGTGCACCCGATGCCGCGCTCACGACCGCCGTCGCCAAGCACGCCCACGCGAACGGGGTGCTCGTGCTCACATGCGGGACCTACGGCAACGTGATCCGCTTCCTGCCGCCGCTCACGATCTCCGACGAACTGCTCATCGACGGCCTCGGCGTCGTCGCGGAAGGGCTGAAGAGCGCATGACCGACCTCCTCGCGACGACGACGACGTCGACCGGAGTTGCTGTCACCGGATTCGGGGATTCGGGCGACACGCCGACGGATCCGGCCGCGACGCGCGGGGAGACGTCCGGATCCCCGAAACGGGATACAGAACGAGGGGTGACGGATGCCGCGGCATCCGCTCGCACCGCGGCATCCGCTCGCTCGGCAGAACCCACGCCGCTGCTCGACGCGCGCTCGCAGCTGGCGGAGGCGATCGCCCTGCTGGGCTACGCCGACGGCCTGCACCAGATGCTCGCGACCCCGCGCCGGGAGCTCACCGTCGCGGTGCCGCTGCGGATGGACTCGGGTGAGAGTCGCCTCTACATCGGCTACCGGGTGCAGCACAACTTCTCGCGCGGCCCGGCCAAGGGGGGCTTGCGCTACGCGCCGAACGTCAATATCGACGAGGTGCGCGCGCTCGCGATGTGGATGACCTGGAAGTGCGCCCTGCTCGACGTGCCGTACGGCGGTGCGAAGGGCGGCGTGGCGATCGACCCACGCGAGCACTCCATGGCCGAGCTCGAGCGCGTGACCCGCCGCTACACGAGCGAGATCCTGCCGATCATCGGGCCCGAGCGCGACATCCCCGCTCCCGACATCGGCACCGACGAGCAGACCATGGCCTGGATCATGGACACGTACTCGGTGAACAGCGGCTACACCGTGCCCGGCATCGTGACCGGCAAGCCCATCTCGCTCGGCGGCTCGCTCGGTCGGGCGAGCGCCACGAGCCGCGGCGTGACGCACATCGCGCTCGCCGCCCTCCGGCACGCCGGACTCCAGCCGGAGCGGTCGACCGCCGCCGTGCAGGGCTTCGGCAAGGTCGGGGCTGATGCCGCGCGGTTCCTCGCCGAGGCGGGAGTACGCGTCACCGCCGTGAGCGACCAGTACGGGGCGGTCTCGAACGACGGCGGCCTCGACATCGAGACGCTCAGCGAGCACGTGCGCACGACCGGCTCGGTCGTCGGATTCACCGGCACCGACGCGCTCGACGGCGCCGCGCTGCTCACCCACGAGGTCGACCTCCTCGTGCCGGCCGCCGTCGAGGGCGTGCTGCACGAGGGCAACGCGGGCGACGTGCTCGCGAAGGTCATCGTCGAGGGCGCGAACGGCCCCACGACGCCCGGCGCCGACCGGATCCTTCGCGAACGCGGAGTGCTCGTCGTGCCCGACATCCTCGCGAACGCGGGCGGCGTCATCGTCTCGTACTTCGAGTGGGTGCAGGCGAACCAGGCCTACTGGTGGCGTGCCGACGAGGTCGAGTCCAGACTGGAAGAGCGGATGCTCAGCGCCTGGCAGCACGTCCTCGGCTATGCCGAGGCCCGCGACCTCTCGCTCCGCACCGCCGCCACCGCGCTCGCGGTCGAGCGCGTCGCCGAAGCCCACCGGTTGCGCGGCCTCTACCCCTGACCTCATCTCAATCGCCCGATCGTGATCGCAGATCCTGACCGCATTCGGGCCCCGAGAAGACGAGACACCACCGAAACGGAGCGACTGATGACCGACACCATGCAGGAGACCACGATCCTCGACCGGGTCGCCGACGGACTCTTCATCGGCGGCGAATGGGTCGCCGCCGAGGGCGGCAAGACCCTCGCGGTCGTCGACCCTGCGACCGGCCAGACGATCAAGGAGATCGCGGATGCATCAATGGCCGACGGCATCCGCGCCCTCGACGCCGCCGTGGCCGCCCAGGATGCCTGGGCCGCCACGGCGCCCCGCGAACGCGGCGAGTTGCTGCGGCGCGCCTTCGACCTGCTGCAGGAGCGCAAGGAGGACTTCGCGCTCCTCATGACCCTCGAGATGGGCAAGCCGCTCGCCGAGGCGCGCGGTGAGGTGGTCTACGGCGGCGAGTTCCTCCGCTGGTTCAGCGAGGAGGCCGTGCGCATCACGGGCCGCTACGGCTTGAACCCCGAGGGTACCGGCCGGATGATCGTCTCGCAGCGCCCCGTGGGCCCGTCGTTCTTCATCACGCCGTGGAACTTCCCGCTCGCCATGGCAACGCGCAAGATCGCCCCCGCGCTCGCCGCGGGCTGCACGGTCGTCATCAAGCCGCCGGCCCTCACCCCGCTCACGACGATCGCCTTCGTGCAGCTGCTCGAGGAGGTCGGCCTGCCCGCAGGCGTCGTCAACGTCATCGCGACGAGCACGTCGTCGAAGGTGTCGGGCCCGATCATCGCCGACCCGCGACTGCGCAAGCTCTCGTTCACGGGCTCCACCGAGGTCGGGCGCACGCTGTTGCAGCAGGCAGCCCAAGGCATCCTGCGCACGTCGATGGAACTCGGCGGCAACGCCCCGTTCGTCATCTTCGAGGACGCCGACCTCGACAAGGCCGTCGACGGCGCGATGATCGCGAAGTTCCGCAACATCGGCCAGGCGTGTACCGCGGCGAACCGCTTCATCGTGCACGAGTCGGTCGCCGACGAGTTCGCGAAGCGAGTGGCCGAGCGCGTTCAGGCGATGAAGGTCGGGCGCGGCACCGAAGAGGGCGTGAACATCGGCCCCCTCATCGACGACAAGGCCGTCGACTCGACCGACGCGCTCGTGCAGGACGCCGTCTCGCGCGGCGCCACCGTGCTCACCGGCGGCAACCGCATCGACGGCGACGGCACGTTCTACGCGCCCACCGTGCTCGCTGGGGTCGCCGCCGGCAGCCGCATGCTGAAGGAGGAGATCTTCGGGCCCGTACTCGGCATCTCGACCTTCGCCGACGAAGACGAGGCGGTGCGCCTCGCCAACGCGACCGAGTACGGCCTCGTCTCCTACGTGTTCACGCAGGACCTCGCCCGAGGCCACCGCCTGATCGAGCGCCTCGCCACCGGGATGATGGGCCTGAACACGGGCCTCGTCTCGAACGCGGCCGCACCATTCGGCGGCGTCAAGCAGTCGGGCATCGGCCGCGAGGGCGGATTCGAGGGCATCCACGAGTTCCTCGACACGAAGTACACGCTCATCCCGGTGAGCTGACGGTCGAGCGGATGCCGCAGCCGCGCGCCCGCGGCATCCGCTCGCCTCATTTCCACAATTCAGGAACACTTGCTGCTCCGCCGGCCGCTCAGGGCTCAGAATTCAGGAACGGCTGCGGCGAGGTGGGCGAGATGGCGCGGATTTCAGCTCTGACCGAGCGGCATTGCCCGGCGGCTCCTGAATTCTGCACGAGGCACGACCCGGGTGCTCCTGAATTCTGCAGAGACGAACGAACGGAAGAGACATGGAACGGATCGACTGCGACGTCGTCATCGTGGGGGCCGGGGCATCCGGCCTCACCGCTGGCAGCCGTCTGAGGGACGCCGGCCGCACGGTCGTCGTGCTCGAGGCGCGCGACCGCGTCGGCGGGCGACTCTGGACCGACGACATCGACGGCGCGATGCTCGAGATCGGCGGCCAGTGGGTCTCGCCCGACCAGGACGCGCTCATCGAAACGCTCGAAGAGCTCGGCCTCGAGACCTACCCGCGCTATCGCGAGGGCGTGAACATCTACATCGGGCCCGACGGCGAGCTCAAGCGCTTCGACGGCGAGATCTTCCCGGTGCCGCCGGCGACGGAGCAGGAGATCGTCTCGCTCATCGACAAGCTCGACGCGCTCGTCGCCGAGATCGACCCCGACCGTCCGTGGGAGCATCCGCAGGCGAAGGACCTCGACGAGATCTCGTTCGCGCACTGGCTCGAGACGCAGACGGATGACGCCGAAGCACGCGAGAACATCGGGATGTTCATCGCCGGGGCGATGCTGACCAAGCCGGCGCACGCGTTCTCGGCGCTGCAGGCGTTGCTCATGGCGGCATCCGCCGGCTCGTTCTCGCACCTCGTCGACGCCGACTTCATCCTCGACCGCCGCGTCGTGGGCGGGCTCCAGCAGGTGCCGCTGCTTCTCGCGCAGCGGCTCGGCGGCGCGGTCCGCGTCGGCCAGCCCGTGCGCACGGTTCGCTGGGCGCTGCCTTCCGACGGTCGGACGGATGCCCTTGGCGCCGGCGTCGTCGCGGTGACCGACGACCTCGAGGTGCATGCGAAGTACGTCGTGCTGGCGGTCCCGCCGGTCCTCATCAGCCGCATCTCGTACGAGCCGCCGCTGCCGCGCCGACAGCAGCAGTTGCACCAGCATCTCTCGATGGGCCTCGTGATCAAGGTGCACGCCGTCTACGAGACCCCGTTCTGGCGCGATGCGGGCCTCTCGGGCACGGCCTTCAGCCCCTACGAGCTCGTGCACGAGGCGTACGACAACACGAACCACGAGGACCCGCGCGGCACGCTCGTGGGCTTCGTCGCCGACGAAGCGGCCGACGCCGTCTTCTCGCTGAACGCCGAGGAACGCAAGGAGCGGATCCTCGAATCGCTCTCGCACTACTACGGCGAGCAGGCGCTGCATCCGGTCGTGTACTACGAGAGCGACTGGGGCTCGGAGGAGTGGACCCGCGGCGCCTACGCCGCGAGCTTCGACATGGGCGGGCTCGCCCGCTACGGGCGCGACCTCCGCACCCCCGTCGGGCCCATCCACTTCTCGTGCAGCGACATGGCGGGCAAGGGCTACCAGCACGTCGACGGCGCCATCCGCGTCGGCCGCGACGTCGCCGACGAGATCCTCGGCGCGAGCTCGTAGCGCGCGACGAATCCCGGTGCCGCTCGTCGCGGCATCGCGCACCAACCACCTGAGAGAGGCTGCAATGACGCACCAACCCGAGTCCGACGCCCCACTGGCCGCGGCGACCATCCCGGTCGAGCGCACCGAGTACCGAGAGCACGGCGAACACGCCGAGCCCGCGCAGGCCGAGCACGGCATCACGAAGAAGGGGCTCTCCGCCGGCTCGGTGGGACTCATCGGCGCGATCGTCATCGGCATCTCGTGCATCGCTCCCGCGTACACGCTCACGGCCGCGCTCGGTCCGACCGTGTCGGAAGTGGGCGTGCAGGTGCCCGCGATCATCCTTGTCGGATTCATCCCGATGCTGCTCGTCGCCTTCGGCTATCGCGAGCTCAACCGTCGGATGCCCGATTCGGGCACGTCCTTCACGTGGGCGACACGCGCGTTCGGCCCGTGGATCGGCTGGCTCGCCGGCTGGGGACTCGTCGCGGCCACGATCCTCGTGCTCTCGAATCTCGCGGGTATCGCGGTCGATTTCCCGTTCCTCCTCATCTCGCAGGTCGCGGGCAATCCCGAGCTGGCGGGTCTCGCCGCGAACCCGCTCATCAACGTCGTGGTGTGCCTGCTGTTCATGCTCGGCGCGACGTGGATCTCGTACCGCGACATGCGGACGACGCAGCGGCTGCAGTACTGGCTCGTCGGCTTCCAGGTGGTCGTGCTCGTGATCTTCTCGGTCGCGGCGATCGCGGGGGTCGTGAACGGCAACGCGTTCGACGCCACGGCGATCGAGCTCTCGTGGTTCAACCCGTTCGCCGTCGAGTCGTTCTCCTCGTTCGCCGCCGGCCTCTCGCTCTCGATCTTCATCTTCTGGGGCTGGGACGTGACGCTCACGATGAACGAGGAGACGAAGGGCTCGGAGAAGACGCCCGGCCGCGCGGCGACCATCACGGTCGTCACGATCGTCGTGCTGTACCTGCTCATCGCCATCTCGCTCATCGCCTATGCGGGCGTCGGCACCGGCGAGTTCGGACTCGGCAACCCCGACATCCAGGACAACGTGTTCTTCCACCTCGCGGGGCCGATCCTCGGACCGCTCGCGGCGCTCGTCTCGCTCGCCGTGCTGACGAGCTCGGCGTCGAGCCTGCAGTCCACGTTCGTCTCGCCGGCGCGCACGCTCCTCGCCATGGGGCACTACGGCGCCCTGCCCGAGAAGTTCGCCCGGGTCAGCCCGCGCTTCTTCACGCCCGGGTACGCGACGATCGTGTCGGCCGTCGTGGCATCCGTCTTCTACGCCGTCATGCGCTTCCTCAGCGAGAACGTGCTCTGGGACACGATCACCGCCCTCGGCATGATGATCTGCTTCTACTACGGCATCACGGCGTTCGCGTGCGTGTGGTTCTTCCGCACGGTGTGGATGCGCTCGGTGCGGAACTTCTTCTTCACCCTGCTCTTCCCGCTCGTCGGCGGCGTGATCCTCTCCGTGCTGTTCTTCACGACGCTCGTCGACAGCATGGACCCCGACTACGGTTCGGGCTCGTCGGTGTTCGGTGTGGGCCTCGTATTCGTGCTCGGCATGGTGGTACTGCTCTCGGGCGTCGTGATCATGCTCTGGCAGTGGCGCAAGCGCCCGGCGTTCTTCCGCGGCGAGACGCTCTCGCGGGCGGCCGCCGAGGACTGAGCGTTCATGAGATGACGCGAATCGACCTTCCGACGCATCGGAAGGTCGATTCGCGTCACTTCGCGTGCTCATGGCGACGAATGCCTCGACGACCCGCGGCCCGGGCCGGGGCGTCGCAATAGACTGTCCGGGTGCCACTGAACCCCGAGTTGCAGGGGCGGGTCTTCCCGCCCACCGAGCCCTACCTCGTCGGCCGCGAGAAGGTGCGTGAGTTCTCGCGCGCCGTCTTCGCGACGAACCCGGTCCACTTCAACGTCGAGGCGGCCCGCGCCGCCGGCTACGACGACGTCGTGGCACCGCCGACGTTCGCCGTCGTCGTGCAGGAGCTCTCGCTCGCCCAACTGCTCGCCGACCCCGAGGCGGGCATCGACTTCTCCCGTGTCGTGCACGGCGACCAGCGCTTCACCTCGACGCGGCCCATCGTCGCGGGCGACGAGCTCACGGCGACCCTCACCGTCGCGAGCGTGAAGTCGCTCGGGCCGCACTCGATGGTCACGGCCCAGTCCGAGATCACGGATGCCGCGGGCGAGCACGTCGTCACGAGCATCTCCACCCTCGTCGTGCGAGGAGATGAATGATGACCATCACCACCGCCCCCGACTTCCCGTCACTCGCCGTCGGCGACATCGTCGCGGAGCGCTCCTTCCCGCTCACCCGCGACTCGCTCGTGCGCTACGCGGGCGCCTCCGGCGACTTCAATCCCATCCACTACCGCGACGACATCGCGCACGCCGTCGGCCTGCCGGGCGTGCTCGCCCACGGCATGCTCACGATGGGCCTCGCGGTGCAGGCGGTCGTCGACTGGTCGGGCGATCCCGGTCGCATCGTCGACTACCAGGTGCGGTTCACCCGCCCGGTCGTGGTCGACCCCGAGAGCGGTGCGGTCGTGGCGGTCATCGCCAAGGTGGGCCAGCTCGACGACGACGCTCGAGCCGCCCGCATCGACCTCACGGTGAAGGTCGGCGACGAGACGGTGCTCGGCAAGGCGCAAGTGCGCGTCATCCTCGGCTGACATGGTGAACGACGTCCGATTCGCCGAGCTCACGACCTTGCACGTCGGTGGGCCGATCGAGCGCCTCGTCACCGGCACCACGCAGCGCGATCTGGTCGACCTCGCCCGCGAGGCGTGGTCCTCGGGCGCGCCGTGGCTCGCGCTCGGCGGCGGCTCCAACCTGCTCGTCGGCGACAACGGGTTCCCCGGCACCGTGGTGCGTGTGGCCACGCGTGGCATCGAGGTGCTGCCCGACGGCGACGACGGGGCATCCGTGCTCCTGCGGGTGCAAGCCGGTGAGTCGTGGGACGATCTCGTGGCCTTCACGGTCGAGCGCGGGTACTCGGGCATCGAGGCGCTCTCGGGGATCCCCGGCTCGGTCGGTGCCGCGCCCGTGCAGAACATCGGCGCCTACGGGCAGGAACTCGAGTCGACCCTCGTGGCGATCGAGTTCCTCGACGAGTTCGCCGACGTGCCGCGCCGCATGACCGCCGCCGAGCTCGAGCTCGGCTACCGCACGTCGGTGCTGAAGCGCGGGCTGCCCGGCATCGTCGTCTCGGTCGAGCTGCGCCTGCACGACACGTCCGCCGAGCGTGCGGTGCTCGGCGAGGCCCTCGGCCAGCCAATCGCCTACGGCCAGCTCGCCGACGCCCTGCACGCGCAGCTCGGCGACCGGGTGCCGATCGCGAGCGTTCGCGACAGTGTGCTCGCACTGCGCGCGGCGAAGGGCATGGTGCTCGACGACGCCGACCTCGACTCGGTGAGCGCCGGATCGTTCTTCACGAATCCCATCGTCTCGGAACGCGTTTCGCGTACGCTGCCCGGCGCAGCTCCGCGCTGGTACCTCGAACCCGAGGAGCCCGACGAGGTGGTCCCGCTCGCGGGCGGCGGCCCGGCCGAGTCGCCGCTCGACGCGTTCCTCGCGCACACGGCTTCGTTCGAGGCATCCGACCCGGTGACGGATGCCGCAGACGGCGAGCCGCTCGTGAAGCTCTCGGCCGCGTGGCTCATCGAGCAATCGGGCATCCACCGCGGCTTCACGCTGCCGGGTTCGCGCGCGGCGATCTCCTCGAAGCACACGCTCGCGCTCACCAATCGCGGCGGCGCGACCGCCGACGAGATCGTGCAGCTCGCCCGCTTCGTGCAGCACCGCGTGCAAGCCGAGTTCGGCATCGTGCTGCATCCCGAGCCCGTGCTTGTGGGAATCGAGCTCTAGCAGCATCCACGAACCCGACCTCTGCTGCGGGCGAGGCCGCTCGATAGGCTGGAATGCGTGATCAACGAGGATTGGCTGCCGCACCGGCGCGCCATCGACGGCGAGCTCGCCGGCTACCTCGTGCCTGCGGCGGGTGAGTCGGGGCGATTCGCGCCCGTGACGATCATCGGCACGATCATCGAGCCCGAGACGGGGCCGCTTCCCGAGCTGGAGGCGAGGGCGCTCGTGGAGGCCCGGGGCCTCGAGGAGCTCCACGGACACTGGTGGGCGGAGCTTCCGGCGCCGCTGCTGCCCGGAGTGCTCGATGCCTCCAATCCCGTCGCCGGGTGGGAGTGGCGCCTCGTCGTGATCGTCGAGGCCGACGACGAGCGGTGCGTCGTCCGTCCGCAGAACCCGGCCCGCGAGGAGCTCGAGTCGAGCGCTGTGCTGCCCGTTCCCGTCGGTGAGTTGCTGCGTCCAGAGTGAAGCGCCCGGCTCAGCGGCGCGCGCGCTCGCCCCGCCGAATGAGGGCGACGAGCCCGAACACCACGACGAGCACGCCGAGCCCGAGCAGGGCGTAGAGCGCCGCCGCGAGCGGGCTGAGGTTCGCGAACGCCGCGCCGACGGCATCGCGACGGGCGGGTTCGACGATGACCCACAGCGTCGTCGCCGCGAGCGCACCGAAGAGGAGGCTCCAGACGAGGGCGCCCCAGCGCACCGTCGGTCGGGCGATCGCGGTCGACGGATCGGATGCCCCGGCGCCCGTCGAGCCGGCGTCGCCATCCGTGAGGGTCGCCGTGAAGGATGCCTGGTCGAAGCCGGAGGTCGCCGACGCCACCGACGTCACCGACGTGTTCGGACCCTCCGAGTCCGTTCGCGCGTTCCTCTCGCTCATCGTCCTGCCTCCTCATGGATGGTCACGTAGATCGTGCCCGATTGCTGCTGACGCACGGTGAGGGTCGCGTCGCTCGAGGTACCGCGGTTCGCCGCCGACCGTGTAGACCCGGCCTCGACCGCTGAGCTGGGGCTCGTATGTCGCGACTCCGTCCTTCGAGTAGTCCACCACCTGCACTCGGCCCGCATCACGCGCGTCGAGGGTGACCCGGGTGCCGTCGAGGATCGTGAGATGCACGTCGCCGACGCCTTGCGTGAGCTCGATCTCGGGAGTGCCCGGCGCACCCTGCACCTCCGCGAAGGCGGTCAAGTGCGCGTCGCCGATGGGTTGCACGAAGGTGCCCGACCTCACCAACGGGATTCCGAACGACGGCGGAATGATCGTCACGGCGGATGCCACGCTCGCACCGAGCATCACGACGGTGGTCGCGGTCGTGGCGAACGCCAGGAACCCGCTCCGACGGCGGCTCACGGCCGCCACGAACATGCCGAGTGCGAGTGTGAGGGTCGCCACGGCGAGCGACACCGCGACGATGTGGCCGCCGAGATCGGCCGAGCCGACCGCCCAGATCGCCCCGACGGACCCCGCGATGACGGCGAGGCCGAGCACGGTGAACACGTAGGCGGCACTCGCTCGCGGCCGCTCCGCCCGTCGCACCCGGCGGGCCTCGTCGGCCTGCGCGGCGAGGGCGACCGCCTTTGCCTTGTTCTCGGCGGCGGCCTGGGCGCGGGCGGCACGATCGGCGTCCTGCTGGGTGCGCTTCCACTCCTCGTGCGACGTGCGCCAGGCCTCGTGCTGGGCTCGCCACTCCGCGAGCGCCGCGGCGTCGGCGCCCTCGGCGGGCACGGGGGGCTCGAGGGTCGTGCCGGGAGTCGCGGAAGCCATTCGCGGCGCCGCACCGCCGCCCGGGGAGGTAGGAGAGGTAGGGGAGGCAGTGGAGACGGGCGCGGTCTGCGCGGCCCGGCGAATGAGCCAGACGACGAGCGCGATGGCGCCCGCGATGACGGCGAGCACCCAGAGCACGCGGAACGGGGTGAGCACGTCGACGCCGCCGAACCAGATCGACGGCCACTCGGGCCACCAGCGCCAGCCGAGCCACCCGTCTTGGGCGATCGGCAGCATCCCGATCACGCCCATCACGGCGATGCCGACGATCGCGGGATCGACGGTGCCGCGCAGCAGTCGCTCGAGGTGGATCTCGCCCTCGGCATCGGGCAGCAGCAGCCACGCGATCGCGTAGAGCAGCACGAGCGGGGCGCCGAACAGCGCGATCACCACGACGATGCCGCGCACGATGAGCGGGTCGATGCCGAGGCGAGCGCCGATGCCGGCGCACACGCCGCCGAGCCACCCGGCGCGGCGCGGCAGGCCGAGTCGGCGAAGCCAGGCGTAGAACCCGGTGCCGGTGCCCGGCGCGGGTGTCGCCGCGCCGGGAGCACCGGAGGATGGAGCCGACCCGCCCGCCCCGTTGCCAGGCGGTCCGGCCGCCGCGGAGTCCCCGTTCACGTCGTCCGGCGCTGGGCCTGCCTCGGGGGCGGTGTGGTTCGTCTCCATGCCTCGATGCTGGCAGTGGTGACGGATGCCGCGCCATGGGGTGGATCCCTGATTCGACCCTGACTCGGGCGGCCCCGCCCGAGCCATCGCGCGCGCGTCTGCTTGGATGGCTGGCATGGAGTCGCCCGTGCCCCGCATGACGCGGCCGCGGTCGTGCGTGGCCACCGGGGTCGCGGCCGGGCTGGCGGAACACCTCGGCTGGCCGGTCGCGATCGTGCGCGCGGCATTCGTGGTGCTCTCGTTCGCGGGCGGCGCCGGCCTGCTCCTCTACTGCTGGCTCTGGGCGCTCACGCCGTGGGCGCCGGCCGGCGACGCAGAGCGGGCACGACCCGTGCGGCGCGCGCCGGTCGCGTGGCTGCTCGTCGCGGCATCCGCCCTCTGCCTCGTGAGCGTGTGGGTCGCCGACACCAAGTGGCGCTTCGCCGACGCCGCGACGCCGACGTGGTGGTTCGGCCCGGCGATCGCGGGCATCGCGCTCGCCGTGGCGGCGGGCGCCTGGGCCACGTTCGTCGACCGGCCCGATCCCGATCGCGGCCCACGCACCGAACTCGCGATCCGTCTCTCGGCGACGGTGCTGCTCGGCGTCACGGCGCTCCAGCTCGTCTTCAGCCCAGGGTCGGGCTGGGGGCGCGTGCCGACGTTCGGTGCGGCGCTGCTCGCCGTGCTCGGCATCGCGCTCGTGTTCGCGCCGACCCTCATCGCCCAGTGGCGCGACCTCACCGAGGAGCGCACGCGACGCATCCGCCAGGAGCAGCGCAGCGAGATCGCCGCGCACCTGCACGACTCGGTGCTGCAGACACTCGCGCTGATCCAGAACCGCGCCGGCGCCACGAGCGAGGTCGCGCGCATCGCGCGGGCGCAGGAGCGGGAGCTGCGCGATTGGCTCTACGCCGGTGACACGACCGGCGAGAGCGATCTCGGCACCGACTTGCGTGACTTCGCCGCCGCGCTCGAGATCGACTATCCCGTGACCGTCGACGTCGTCGTCGTGGGTGAGTCCCGCGAGGGAGCGAGCGGCGACCTCGCGGCGGCCGCCCGCGAGGCGATGCTCAACGCGGCCAGGCACGCGGGCGGCGAGGTGTCGGTGTACGTCGAGTCGACCCCCGAGGCGGTGGAGGTGTTCGTGCGCGACCGAGGGGCGGGCTTCGCGCTCGCCGAGGTGCCGGGCGACCGGCTCGGCGTGCGCGAGTCGATCATCGGCCGGATGCGCCGCGCCGGCGGCTCCGCGAGCGTGCGTGGCGGCGCAGGCGGAGTCGGCACCGAGGTACGGTTGCGGTTCCCCGATGAGCGAGTGGAGGTGGCACGTGGATGACCCGGCCGAGACGCGCGTGCGGGTCGTCATCGTCGACGACCACTCGATCTTCCGCTCGGGCCTGAAGGCCGATCTCGATCCAGCGATCCTTGTCGTGGGCGAGGCGCACGACGTCGAGTCGGCGGTACTGGCGGTGACGGATGCCGCGCCCGACGTCGTACTCCTCGACGTGCACCTGCCCGGGGTGTCCGTGCCCGCCGGCGCATCGGGCGGCTCCGAGGTGATCCGTCGCGCTGCGCCGGCCGTGCCCGGCACCCGCTTCCTCGCGTTGAGCGTCTCCGACAAGGCCGAAGACGTCGTCGGCGTCATCCGTGCCGGTGCTCGCGGCTACATCACGAAGGGCTCGTCAGGCGGCGACGTCAGCCGTGCCGTGCACGCGGTCGCCGGAGGCGACGCGGTGTTCTCGCCGAAGCTCGCCGGCTTCGTGCTCGACGCGTTCGGCGCCGCGGTCGGCGAGACGGCATCGGCGAGCGACGAGCTCGACCGGCTCTCCGCGCGCGAACAGGAGGTCATGCGCCTCATCGCCCGCGGCTACTCCTACAAGGAGGTCGCCGCAGAGCTCTTCATCTCGACGAAGACCGTGGAGTCGCACGTGTCCGCCGTGTTGCGCAAGCTGCAGCTCTCCTCGCGGCACGAGCTCACGGCGTGGGCGAGCGCCCGGCGGTTGCTGTAGCCGACGCCGGGCGGTAGACGTCGAGGGCCGCGGGCACGATCCGCAGCGTCGTGCGGTAGCCCGGCACGGCGAGCTCAGCGGATGCCTCTTCGGTCGCCTCGAGCGAGACCTCGCCGTCGTGCGCGAATCCGGGCGGCTGCCCGTGACGGGGGCGCACGATGACCTCGAGCGAATCGGTCCGGAACGACTCGATGCGCTCGGGCAGCAGTCGCAGCTGTCGCAGCATCGCGCTCGTGCGCCGGCCGAACGCGAGCGAGGCGGCGGCCCGGGCGCGCGAGCCGGCGTGCAGCATGCGCACGTCGAGCACGCCGCCGTCGAGCTGCCTCCGTTGCAGGGGAGCCGGAGTGCCGGGGTCGTTGGCGCCGACGCCGACGAAGAGCGTCCACACGCGCGCGCGGCGGCCGTTCATCACGATCGTCACGGGCTCCGATCTCGTGAGCACCCGAATCGCGGAGACGAGCGCCGCGGGCCATCTTCCGAGGCGTCTCTCGAGGCGTTCGCGCTCGGCGACGAAGTCGGGGTAGACGCCCACCGAGGCCGTGTTCAGCACCGTGATGGGGGGTTCGTGGCCGAAGGCGAGCTCTGCGACATCCGCTCGCACGCCCTCACCTCGCTGCAGGGCATCGACGGCGAGTTCCACGGATGCCGCACCCGCCGTGCGCGCGAAGTGGTTGAACGTGCCGCCCGGTACGACGAACAGCGGCAGTCCGGCCGCGCGCGCCTCATGGGCGACGGCCGCGACCGACCCGTCGCCGCCGCACACCCCGAGGATGCGCGGGGGATCGGGGCGTGCTAGGGCGCGGTGCACGGCCTCCGCGGCGGTCTCGTCGTGCAACTCGTGCAGTTCGGCGCGCGGGAGTCGTTCGACGAGCACCGCGGTGGGGTCGAAGCGCATGACGCTCGTGCCCGATGAGCGGTTCACGATGACGAACACGCCCTCGCCCTCGGGCGCGGCCGGCAACGGTCGATCCGCTCCGGTCGGCGGCGGGCCGGGAGCCACTCCGGGCTTCGGCGTCACGAGGAGTGCGCCGGCGCCCGCGACGGCTGCTCCGAGGGCGAGACCGCCGACCACGTCGGACATCCAGTGCGCGCCGGTGTGCAGCCGTGAATAGCCGACGCCGACCGCGACGGGTGCGATGACCGCGCCGAGCCGCGGGCTCTCGAGGGCGACGCCGGTGGCGAAGGCCGCACCGCTCGCGGAGTGCCCCGACGGGAACGACGGCGTGATGGGCGGCTTCGGCAGGTGCCGCCCGATCGGCACGTCGGCGAGGAGGGGCCGGTCGCCGCCGAACACCTTCTTGGCGATGACGTTCGTGAGCGCGCTCGCCACGAGCAGCGAGAGCAGGCCGCGGGCCGCGGTGCGCCGGCGTCTCGTTACGGCGAGCACCCCGGCGAGGGTCCACCACAGCACGCCCTTGTCGGCGAATCCCGAGACCTGGCCCCAGAATCGGTCGATCGCGGGATGCGCGTGCCGGCGGTTGATCGCACGCCCCACTGCGGCATCCGCCCGGCGAAGCCAGTGCGGCAGGATGCGCGTGCGTCGTACGGCGACTCTGAGGCTCGTGATGGCCACGACGCCAGCGTAGGCGGCTCGGCAGTCGAGGTCGACGGGGTTGCGCATCCGCCGAAGATTCGGCGAATTACTGAGATCTTCCAGCCTCCGCGGCTCTGCCCGCAATGGATCCCCGGATGAGGGGGCCCATCTCATCTGAGAGACGCTCACCAGTCCGGATTATGACGTGCGCCCGGAATTCCGTCGGAGCGCCACGGCGAGGGAGGTCATCCACGCGACGAACAGCAGTGCCGAGAGGCTCGCGAGCGGGAAGAACGCCTGCACGATGAACGTCGCGGTGCCGAGGATGCCGAGCCACGCGATGACGTAGCCCGAGATCCTCAGCACGCGGCCGGCGAGGCCCGCGCGTGCCAGCAGCACCGCGACGGCGATGAGCAGCACGGCACGTGGGAAGCCGCTGAGCGCCACCGATAGCGGCATCACGCCGTCGAGCGCCTTGACGACCGCGCCGGCGGCCGCGCTCGTGTCGGCCGCGCCGATCGCCGGCGTCACCGCCGAGACGAGCGCGCCGATTGCCGGGATCAGGAAGCTGAGCACCCCGGCCGACATGGCGGCGGGAATCAGCGGTCCGTCTCCCACGCGGCGAAGGATCGCGTCGAGACCGCCGAGAAACAGCAGCGCGAACGGGAGGGGCAGCATCATGAGGAACGTCCCGACCGCGACCATGGTGCCGGCGTCCCGGAATCCGACGGCTGCCTCGACGGGCGTGGCATCGATCGCCGGATGGCTCGTCGCGAAGAAGACGAACGTGAACACGACCCCGATCAGGTAGGTCAGTCCGACGAGCACTCCGCAGAGCAGCATCCGTCGTTCATCCCGAGCCGCGGAGCCGGATGCTGCAGCTGCGCCGGAGAGGTGTGAAGTGGTCGTGGTGGTGGAAGGTGTCGTCGTCATGCCGACACTCTCGTGCGGAGCCGGTCCGCGGCGCATGAGCCCCAGGTCACGACGTGCATCGGGACATCGCGTCCCATGACAGCGGGACGCCCTCTGCGGGAGGATGGCGGCGTGGGTTACATCATGGGAGTGCTGGCGGTCGGGTCCGGGCTGGTGGGCGCCGCGCTGCACGCGGTCAATGCCGCCGCCGACCGCGGCGTCGAGCCGTCGTTCTGGCTCCTCTCCGCCCTCGGGGCGTTCGCCTTCGGCATCACCGGGGCGGTCGTCTCCACGCGCTCGCAGGTTCGGCGGATTCCCCTGCTGCTCAGCGCGATCGGGCTCGGGCAGGGCCTGGCGCTGCTGTTCCGGGAGTACGCGCTCCTCGGTGAGGGGCCGCTCGACTGGCTCGCGCTCTGGCTCGGCTCCTGGCTGTGGGCGCCCTCGTACATCGCGTCGGCAGCCCTGCTTCCGCTGCTGCTCCCCGACGGATTCCTCCCGTCATCGAGATGGCGGCCTGCTCTCGTGCTCTCCATCGTCGCGCTCGCGGCGCAAGCGTCGAGCTGGGCGTTGACGCCGTACGACCTTCAGGACGTTCCCCTCGTGGTGCGGGACCTCGGGAATCCGGTGGGCGTCGCCGCCGCGGCGTCTCCCGTGGTGTTCGGTGTGGTCAGCGCGTTGACCCTGCTCGCGGTGGGGCTCGCGCTCGCCTCCGTCGCCGCGCGCTGGCGCGAGTCGACGGGGGAGCGGCGGCAGCAGTTGAAGTGGCTCCTCGTCGGCGGCGCTGCGACCGTCGTGATCTTCGCGCTCGGCTTCCTCGTGCCGCAACCGGCGGGTGAAGTGGTCGCGGCGCTCGCGGCGATCCCGGTTCCCGCAGCGTGCGGCGTCGCCGCCTTGCGACACCGACTCTGGGACGTGGACCTCGTCGTGTCCGTCGGCCTCCGCTATACCATCCTCTCCGCGGTGGTCATCGCCGTCTACGCCACGATCGTCGCCGTGCTGGGCGCTTCGACGGGAGCGCCGGTCGTCGCGACGGCCGTGGTGGCGCTCGTGCTGCTGCCCCTGCACTCCTGGCTCCAGCGCTGGACGAACCGGCTCGTGCACGGCGAGCCCGACGATCCCAGCACGGCCCTCGCACGACTCGGCGAGCAGTTGGAGGCCACGTCCGACCCCGCTGACGTCGCCGACCGGCTGCTGCCCCAGGTCGTGGCGCGAATCTCCGGTCTGCTGCAGTCGCCGTACACCGCGATCCGCCTGGCCGACGGTGGCGTCGTCGAGCACGGCATGAGGCCGGAAGACCTCGACCAGGTCCCGCTGCGGTACGGAGGGGCGGAGGTGGGAACCCTCGAGCTCGCGCACCGACCCCGCTCCCGCAGAGAGGCGGGCAGGCTCGACCTCCTCGCTCGGCAGGCCGCCGTCGCGGTGCACTCCGTGCTCCTCACCCGTGAGGCTCGACGCTCGAGGCAACTCGTCGTCGCGGCGCGCGAGGAGGAGCGGCGGCGGCTCCGCTGGGACCTCCACGACGGCGTCGGGCCCTCCATCGCCGCCTTGGCGCTGCAGGCGGAGACCGCGAGGGACCTGGTCGCCGAAGATCCGGCCGCCGCCACCGAGATCCTCGACCGCCTCGTGCCGCGCCTCAACGGCGCGGTCGCCGAGGTTCGGGCGATCGTGCACGAGCTGCGGCCGCCGACGCTCGACGAGCTCGGGCTCGCCGGTGCCGTCCGGGAGCTGGCGACCCGCTTCGCCGGTCGCGACCTCCAGGTCGAGGTCGACCTGTCCGACGTCGGCGAGCTGCCCGCCGCGGTCGACCTCGCCGCCTACCGGATCGTCTCGGAGGCGCTTGCGAACGCCGTGCGGCACTCCGGCGCCGCCACGGTGCGCGTCACGGCGAAGCGCGACGGCCCGTGGCTGAGCGTCGAGGTGGCCGACGACGGCCGTGGCATCGATGCGGATGGCCGGGTCGGGGTCGGGCTGGCGTCGATGCGCGCCCGCGCCGAGGAACTGAACGGGCGGTGCGTCGTCGGCGCACCCGCCGACGGCACGGGCACCGTCGTGTCGGTCCTGCTGCCCCTGATTTTGGAGGAGGAGCCCCGATGAGCCTTCGAGTTCTCGTGGTCGACGACCATCCGCTGTACCGCGACGGCCTGGTCACCGCGATCGCCGCCATGCCCGAGATCGAGGTGATCGGCGATGCCGCCGACGGTGTCGCCGCCGTGCGCGCGGCGAAAGAGCTTGCGCCCGACGTCGTCGTCATGGACCTGCACATGCCCGAGCTGAACGGCATCGAGGCGACGCGCCAGATCGTCGCGGAGCGGCCGGCCACGGCCGTGCTCGTGCTGACGATGCTCGACGGCGACGATTCCGTCTTCGCGGCGATGCGCGCCGGCGCGCGCGGCTACCTGCTGAAGGGCGCCGACCGGGCCGAGATCCGCCGGGCGCTCGAGGCGGTGGCCCACGGCGAGGTCGTCTTCAGCGCGGGCATCGCGTCGCGGGTGCTCTCGTTCTTCGCCGCCGGACCGGCCCGATCGGCACTGTCGCCCTTCCCGAGCCTGACCGAGCGCGAGCGGGAGATCCTCGACCTCGTGGCACGCGGCCTCACGAACGCGGCGATCGCGCAGCGATTGGTGCTCTCGAGCAAGACCGTGCGCAACCACGTGAGCAACGTCTTCACCAAGCTTCAGGTGGCCGGCCGCGCCGAGGCGGTGGCCCAGGCCCGCGACGCGGGACTCGGCGCACCCTGAGCACTCAGAGCAGCCCGAGCTCCATCGCCCGCGTCACCGCGCGAGTGCGGTCGTTCACCTCGAGCTTCTCGAACGCGTGCAGCAGGTGGGTCTTCACGGTCGCCTCGCCGATGTAGAGCTCGCGGGCGATCTCGGGGTTCGAGCGGCCGGCGGCGACGAGGGCGAGCACCTCGAGCTCACGTGGCGAGAGGGCGGGCAGGTCGACGGATGCCGCAGCCGCCCGCACTCGCGAGACGAGCTTCGCGGCGATCGACGGGGCGAGCACCGTCTCACCCGCAGCGACCGCACGGATGCCCTCGAGGATCTCCGCTTGCGGCGCCGCCTTCAGGAGGTAGCCGCCCGCGCCCGCCTCGATCGCGGCGAGGATGTGGTCGTCGGTCTCGTACGTCGTGAGCACGAGCACTCGCGTGCCGGTGCCGGCCGCGACGATGCTCGCCGTCGCGCTCGCGCCGTCGACGCCCGGCATGCGCAGGTCCATGAGCACGAGGTCGGGGCGCTCGGCCTCGGCGAGGGCGACCGCCTCCACGCCGTCGGCGGCCTCGCCGACCACCTCGATGCCCGGCGCGGTCTCGAGCAGTCCCACGATGCCGGCGCGCACGATGGGGTGGTCGTCGGCGACGACGACGCGGATGGGCTCGGTCATGCGGGGTTCTCCTCGGTGGCCGGTGTCGCTGTCGACGTGGGTGACGGCAGCGCGGGTGTCGGCGGCGTCGCGGTCGGCGCGGCGGCATCCGTTCGGGGCACGACCACGCGCAAGACCGTGCCGCCCGACTCGCCCGGGCCGAACGCGAACTCGCCGCCGACGAGCGCGACGCGATCGCGCATGCCGGCGAGCCCGAATCCGCCCTCTCCGGGCACCGCGCCTGCCGGCCCGACGCCGTCATCGCGCACGACGAGCACCACCTCGGCAGGCCCCGCCGTGATCTCGATCGTCGCGTGCCCGGCGTGGGCGTGCTTGCGCACGTTCGCGAGCCCCTCTTGCGCGCACCGCAGCAGCACGACCTCGAGCTCGCGATCGAGCGCGTCGGCGTCGGCCGTCACCGAGACCCGCACTCCCGTCTCGCGTTCGAAGCTCGTCGCCAGCCGGCGCAGCGCATCGGCGAGCCCGGCCTCGGACTCGACGGGCGTGAGCGACGCGACGAGTCCGCGCGCCTCGGTGAGCGCCTCGCGGGCCATCTGCTCGATGAGCTCCACGTCGCCGCGAGCGGATGCCGCCGCCACGCCCTCGATCGGCTCGAGCCGGTTGCCCGCCCGCTGCGCGACCATCACGAGCCCGGTCAGGCTCTGCGCGATCGTGTCGTGGATCTCACGGGCGAGCCGCCCGCGCTCCTCGAGGACTCCCGAGTCGCGGTGCATCACGGCGAGCTGCCCCTGTGCCGTCTGGAGCTCATCGAGCAGCCGACCGCGCTCGTCGCCATACTCGGCGATGCGGGTGATCCAGAGCCCGAGTGCGATGCTGAAGCCCACCGAGAACAGCGCAGTCGGCACACCGCTCAAGATATCCCCGGGCCCGTCGAGCAGGGCGTACCCGACGGCGAGCGCGAACGCGATGAGGAGGTTCGAGGCGATCGCGCTGCGGGTGCTCGGCGCGGTGAACCACAGGAACGGGTAGATGAAGGTCTGCATGATGGCGAACGCGGGTTCGAACGCGCATCCGAAACCGATGATCGCCGCGAACACCATGGCGATCACGATGAAGTGGCCCATCGGGGCGCCCGGCCCCGAGCCGGGGATGAACCAGCGCGCGTACGCGGCGTAGAACACGAGGAACGCCCCCAGGACGATCCACGTGCCCCACTCCTCAGGCCCGTAGGGCGGCTGGCGAAGGTTGATCAGCGCGGTGACGGCCGTGACGGCCACCGCCGCGAGATCCCACCATCTGAGCCTGCGCATGCTGCTACCTTCGCACGCGACTAGGCGTCGCGTCGGATCCACCGGAACGTCAGCCGGCTGATGACGAGACCGATGACGAGCCAGGCGACGAGTGCGATCGCGACCCAGCCGAGATCCCATTCCTGGTTCTGTTCGAGCACCTTGAAGTCGTCGGGCAGGAACGCCGCTCGCATGCCCTGCGCCATCCATTTGAGGGGGAAGATGCTCGCGAGGTTCTGCATCCATTCGGGCAGGATGTTGAAGCGAAGGTAGACGCCCGAGATGAACTGCAGCACGAGCACGATCGGGATGACGACCGCCGTCGCGCTCTTGCCCGAGCGCGGGAGCGCCGACAGCGCGATGCCGAGCAGCGCCGACGTCGCGACGCCGAGCACGAAGACCCACGCGAACGTGAGCCACGCGTCCGTGGTGGTCGGCAGCGCGATGCCGAACAGGGTCGCCGAGACGAGCAGCAACAGGCCCGCCTGCAGCACCGCGGTCACGAACACCTGGCCGATCTTGCCGAGGAAGTACGAGACCGGCGAGAGCGGCGTGCCGCCGAGGCGTTTCAGGGTGCCGTCGCCCTTCTCGGTGGCGATGTCGACGGCGAGGTTCTGCACGCCCGAGAGCAGCATGCCCGCGGCGAGCATGCCCGGCAGGTAGTAGGCGCCCACCGAGATCCCCTCGGCGCCCGGTCCGGTCTGGATGTCGCCTGCTGCGCTGAACGCCGCGGTGAAGATGCCGAGCATGATGATCGGGAAGAGGAAGGTGAAGAACACGGCATCCGGCGACCGGAAGTAGCCCTTGATCTCGTACCCGATTCGCGAGGCGCCGATCCGCAGCATGCCGGGCCGGGTCGCGCGCCCGTGGCTTCCGTGTGCCGCGTGGGCGGCGCCGGTCGTGGTGGTCGTCGTCTCGCTCATGCGAGCGCCTCCTCGTCGTCGCGCGTCTCGGCTTCCGCCGCGCGCACCAGCTGCAGGTAGATGTCCTCGAGGCTCGGCCTGATGACCTCGAGCCCCTCCGGCTCGCCGCCGAGTTCACGGGCGACGGATGCCACGAGCTCGGCCGGTGCCTCGGTGCGCTCCTCACGCGTCACCCCCGAGCGATCCCGCCAGCGCACGATCGGTACGCGCGCGTCGGCCCCGCCGAGCTCGCCCACCTTCCCCACGTCGACGAGTCGTCCGCCGAGGATCACGCCCGCACGGTCGCCGAGCCGGGCGGCCTCGTCGAGGTAGTGCGTGGTGAGGAGGATCGTCGTGCCCTCCGCCTTGAGGCCCCGGATGAGCTTCCAGAACTCGCGCCGTGCCTCGGGGTCGAAGCCCGTCGTCGGCTCGTCGAGGAAGAGCAGCTCGGGGCGGCCGATGATGCCGAGTGCCACGTCGACGCGGCGGCGTTGGCCGCCCGAGAGCTTGGAGATGCGGATGCCGGCCTTCTCCTCCAGTCCGACGGCCGCGATCACCTCATCGACGTCGCGCGGGTCGGCGAAGAACTTCCCGAAATGAGTGAGCTGCTCGCGCACCGTGTAGACGCCCGATTCAGTCGCCGATTGCAGCACGATGCCGAGCCGCGCCTTCCAGTCGAGGTCGCCATGGGCCGGGTCGAGGCCGAGCACGCTCACCTCGCCGGCGGTGCGCAGACGATAGCCCTCGAGGATCTCGACGGTCGTCGACTTGCCGGCACCGTTGGGTCCGAGCAGGGCGAAGGTCTCGCCGCGGGCGATGTCGAGGTCGATCCCGTCGACGGCGGCGACCCCGCCGTACACCTTGCGAAGCCCGCGGATGCGGATCGCAGCATCCGTTGCGGTCGTGCCCGTTGCGGGCGCTGTGATGTCCATGCTCCGAGCCTGCTCCTGCGGCGGGCGCGGCGACAGCCCCCGTGCGGTCGATTCGTGCATCCACCGATCGGTGGATGCCGCCGTCAGAGCGCGGCGACCTCGGCGAGCCGGCGCCGCAACTGCCGCTGCTCGGCCTCGGTCGGGGCGAGCGCGAGCGATTCGTGCAGGCGCGCGGCTGCGGCATCCGTTCGTCCGAGCCGCACGAGCAGCTCGGCTTGCGCTGCGGGCAGCAGGTGATAGCGATCGAGGGCGCCGGATGCCTCGAGCCGGTCGAGCTCGTCGAGCCCCGCTTGCGCGCGGCCCGCGAAGCCGTGCGCGAGCGCCCGGTTGAGCTCCACGACGGGTGAGGCGGTGAGCGCCGCGAGCTCGTCATAGCAGGACGCGATGCGCTCGAAGTCGGTGGCGGCAGGCGATTCCGCCGTGGCGTGGCACGCCGCGATCTCGGCCTGGAGCCGGTACGGCCCGCGGCTGCCGGCGCCGTCGAGCAGGGCGAGACCCTCCACGATCTCGGATCGATCCCAACGGCTCCGGTCCTGGTCTTCGAGGAGCACGAGCTCGCCGGCGTCGTCCACTCGCGCGTCGCGCCGCGAGTCCTGCAGGAGGAGGAGGGCGAGCAGCGCGCTCGCCTCGCCCTCATCGGGAAGCAGCTGCACGACGAGTCGCGCGAGCCGGATCGCCTCGTCGGCGGGCGCCCGGCCTCGCGCGGCGTCGCCGCCGGGCGCCGAATAGCCCGCATTGAACACGAGGTAGAGCACGGCGAGCACGCCGCCGAGCCGCTCGGGCAGCGCCGCGGCATCCGGCACCCGGTAGGGGATGCCCGCGTTGCGGATGCGGCGCTTCGCACGCACGAGCCGCTGCGCCATGGTGGCCTCTGGCACGAGGAACGCCCGCGCGATCTCCTCGGTCGTCAGCCCGCCGAGGGTTCGGAGCGTGAGGGCGACGCGCGCGTCGAGCGCGAGTGCCGGGTGGCAGCACGTGAACACGAGCCGCAGGCGGTCGTCGACCCCGTCGGCCGGCTCGTCGGCGTCGTCGAACCCCGGGAGTGCGGGCGAGTCCGGCATCGCCGGCAACCGCGCGCCGGCGCGTCGCCCGACGCTCCCGCCCCGCTCCACCTCGTGCATCTCGGCCGCCTCCCGCGCCTTCGTCGCTTCGTTCGCCCGTCGCCGCAACCGGTCGATCGCGAGATTCTTCGCGACCGTCGTGAGCCACGCGCCGGGATTCCGCGGCACGCCCTCGTCGGGCCATCGCTCGACGGCGCGTGCGAAGGCGTCGGCCGCGCATTCCTCGGCGAGGGTCCAGTCGCCCGTCTGGCGAATGAGGGTCGCCGTCACCCGCGCCCACTCCTCGTGGTAGGCGCGGGTGACGGCGTCGCCGACGGTTGTCGCGGCTGCCGTCATCCGGCCGCCGTCGTCTCCTCGAGCAGCTCGCGCTCGTAGCGTTCCCGCGGCGACTCATGCGCGTCGATCGGCCACGCGGGTCGCAATTCGATGTGGCCGAACCGGGCCATCGGATGCTTCGACGCGATCTCGATCGCCTCGTCGAGGCTCTCGCACTCGATGATGTCGTAGCCGGCGATCCACTCCTTCGACTCGGCGAAGGGGCCGTCGGTCACGAGCACCTCGCCGGCCCGCCGCCGCACGGTCGTGGCATCGGCGGGCGGTCTCAGCCGCTCGCCGCGAATCCGCGCGCCACGCGCCTCGACCTCGTCGACCCAGTCGCCGATGTTGTCGTCTTCGGGCACGAAGGGCTCCCCATCGGCGGGGTTCGACATGACGAGCATCAGGTATTCCATGGTGTCCTCCAGTTCACACGGTATGCACTCACGACGAACGGGGGAAGCATGATTCGACACTTCTCGCCGACACTGCGTGCCTCGGCGTCTTCGAGCGCGTCGATTCCCGTCATCGCGAGCGCTTCGCCCGCCCGATTGGTCGCAATGTGGCGCGATCAGTGCGGAAGCACGAGCAGCACGCCGAGCGCGACCATGACCACGGCGATCAAGCCGTCGAGCACTCGCCACGCCCGCGGGGAACCGAGCACGCCGCCGAGCAGCCGCGCGCCGTACGCGAGGCCGAAGAACCAGATGATGCTCGCGATGCCGGCGCCGACCGCGAAGGCCCAGCGGCCGTCGTCGTGCGTGTTCGCGACCGATCCGAGCAGGAACACCGTGTCGAGGTACACGTGCGGGTTCAGCCACGTGAGCGCGAGGCACGTGAGCACGGCCGCCCGAAGGGTCGTGCGCGACACTTCCGACGTTGCGACCACAGTGGGCGGTGCGGTCGCGACGGTCACGGATGCCGCGGGCGGGCGGCTGTCCCGGGCCGCCTCGCTCGCGGCATCCGTCACCGGCTCGACCGCCGTGTCGGCCGACGTCGCCTCGGCGACGAGCGCCTCGCCGCTCGGACGCAGCGCGCGCCGCGCGGCGAGCACCCCGTACCCGACGAGGAAGGCCGCACCCGCCCACCGGATCACGTCGACGAGCCACGGCACCGCCGTGAGCACCGCGCCGACGCCCGAGACGCCGACGACGACGAGCGTGAGGTCGCTCAGCGCGCAGATCGCGGCGACCGCGAACACGTGCTCGCGGCGGATGCCCTGGCGCAGCACGAACAGGTTCTGCGCGCCGATGGCGATGATGAGCGAGAGGCCGAGGCCGAGCCCGGCAAGGGCGGAGGAGAGATGCACGACTTCGACGTTAGGCGGGCATAGCAGATCAATCCAGCTCATGATTCTTCAGTGGCATTAGCATTGCTACAGATGGAGATTCCACTCGACCTCGCTCGCACCCTCGCTGTCGTCATCGACGAGGGCACCTTCGACGCGGCCGCGCGCCGGTTGCGGCTCACGCCGTCGGCGGTTTCGCAGCGCATCAAGGCGCTCGAGCAGCAGCTCGGGCGAGTGCTCGTCGTGCGGGCGAAGCCTGTGCGCGCCACCGACGCGGGGGCCGCCGTCGTACGACTCGCCCGCCAGCTCGCCCTGCTCGAGCACGACACGCTCGCGGACTTCGGGCTCGCCCCCGAGTCCACCGGCCCCGTCACGATTGCGCTCGCCGTGAACGCCGACTCGCTCGGCACGTGGTTCCTCCCGGCGCTCGCACGGGCGATGCAGCGGCATCCGGTGGTCTTCGACCTGCACCGCGACGACCAGGACTTCACGGCCGGGCTGCTCGAGTCGGGCGCCGTCATGGGTGCGGTCACCTCCCAATCGGTGCCGGTGGCCGGATGCCTCGTGCGCCCGCTCGGCGTCATGCGCTACGAGGCCGTGGCGACGCCTGCCTTCATGGCGCGGTGGCTCCCCGATGGTGCGACCGAGGCGGCCCTCGCGGCATCGCCGCTCGTCGACTTCGATCGCCGCGACGACCTGCAGCGCGACCATCTGCGCGCGATGGGCGTCGACCCCGAGGTGCCGCCGCGCCACTTCGTGCCCGCGTCGAACGACTTCGCCACTGCGGTGAAGCTCGGACTCGGCTGGGGGATGCTGCCGGGCTTCCAGTCCGAGACGGAACTCGCCGTCGGCGACCTCGTGCGCGTCGGTGGCGATCCGATCGACGTCGCCCTGTACTGGCAGCAGTGGAACCTGCGATCACCACTGCTCGATGCGATTGCGGCCGAGCTCGTCGACGAGGCACAACGCAGCCTGCGACCCGTGCAATCGGTGCGTCCAGACGGCACCAGCGGTGCGCCCAGCCCTAGCAATTCATGACGGCGCGGGCAACCCCCTCCCGCTCTCGCGATCCTCGGCGTTCACTGGAGAGTGCAGCACACCGCTGTGACTCTGAAAGGAGCAGCCATGAGCGCAGGCGACCGCATGGAGAACGCTGCCGAGAAGGTCGGCGGCAAGGCCAAGGAAGCCATGGGCAAGATGACCGACGACGAGGGCAAGATCGTCGAAGGCAAGGCCCAGCAGGCCAAGGCTGATGTGAAGAACGCCGGCGAAGACGTCGAGGACGCCGCCAAGGACGCATTCGACAAGTAACCGTCGCCGGCGCCACTTCCGACGAGTGAACGGCCGCAACCTCCCACGGGGTGGTCGCGGCCGTTCCGCGTCGAGTGTTGCCTCGTCAGGCGAAGAGGCGCTGCAGGCGCTCGATGCCCTCGAGCAGCGGCGCGTCGCCGAGCGCGTAGCTGAAGCGCAGGTAGCCGCTCGGCCCGAACGCCTCACCGGGCACCGCCGCGACATCCGCCTGCTCGAGCATGAGGTCGGCGAGCTCGAGTGAGGTGGTCGGCGTGGCGCCACCCCACGAGCGGCCGAGGAGCCCCGACACGTCGGGGTAGACGTAGAACGCGCCCTGCGGAACCGGCACGCTGATGCCCTCGATCTTCGAGAGCTCGGCGACGATCGTGCGGCGACGGCGGTCGAACGCGCGGCGCATCTCCTCGACGGCATCCTGAGGCCCCGTCAACGCTGCGATCGCGGCGCGCTGCGAGATGTTCGACACGTTCGATGACAAGTGCGACTGCAGGTTGGCCGCGCCCTTGATGACGTCGGCGGGGCCGACCATCCAGCCGAGGCGCCAGCCGGTCATCGCATACGTCTTCGCGACGCCGTTGACGAGGATCGTCTGGTCGGCGAGGCCCGGCACCGCCTCGACGATCGACACCGCGCGCGGCGGCGCCCCGTCGGGCTCGTCGGCGTAGGTCAGGTTCTGGTAGATCTCGTCGGAGACGACCCAGATGCCGTGCTCGAGCGCCCATTCGCCGATCGCCTTCACCTGCTCGGGCGCGTAGACGGCGCCCGTCGGGTTCGACGGCGAGACGAAGAGCAGCACCTTCGTGCGGTCGGTACGGGCCGCCTCGAGCTGTTCGACGGTGACGAGGTAGCCCTGGTCGGCGCCCGCGAACACGTCGACCTGGCGGCCGCCTGCGAGCTTGATCGCCTCGGGGTAGGTGGTCCAGTACGGCGTCGGCACGAGCACTTCGTCGCCGTCGTCGAGCAGCACCTGGAAGGCCTGGTAGACGGCCTGCTTGCCGCCGTTCGTGACGACCACCTGGCCGGCGCCGACCTCGAGGCCGGAGTCGCGCAGCGTCTTCGCGGCGACCGCCTCGCGCAGCTCGGGCAGCCCGGCTGCGGGCGTGTATCGATAGTTCTTGGGGTCGCGCGTGGCCGCGAGCGCCGCCTCGACGATGTACTCGGGCGTCGCGAAGTCGGGTTCGCCGGCCGCGTACGAGATGACCGGCCGCCCCTCTGCCTGGAGGGCCTTCGCCTTCGCATCGACCTTGAGGGTCGCGGACTCGGCGATGGCGGCGATTCGGGCTGAGAGGCGCGCGTGTTCGGTCACGACGACCAGCCTACGGCGAGCGGATGCCGCGTGGGGCATCCACTTCGACGGTTCTCGCCCGCCTCCTCAGAGGTTCTGTCCGATGTCCCAGAGCCGGTCGGGGCGCCCGTCGATGGCCTCTGAGACCGCGAGCGCCTGGTCGTCGGAGAGCGAGGCGACGTAGTCGATCACCCCGCGGCCCACACCCAGGGACTGCAACTCGGCGGCCTCCGGGAGCGGGATGCCGTCGGGGCGCTCCTCACGGAGTTGCGCATAGCCCGTGGTCGCGATCTCGACGAGCTCCTTCAGACGTTGCGGAACCCGGTCGCGGTCGTGCTCGTCGTGCACCCACGCGGTGAGGCCCTTCACGGCGCGAGTGAGCACGCGGCTGAGACCACGCTGGTACAGGACGATGTCGGAGCGGTCGAGGATGAAGTGCCGGTGCACGAACTTCAGGATCTCCACCTCGTGCCACGCAGGACGGTCGAGGGTGACGAGCCCGGTACGGGCCTCATCCTGCGGCGCCGGCACGACCGAGGACTGCAGGTGGCTGATCCAGCGGTTCGTGAACGACGAGAGTGCGCGCTCCGACGCGATCGAGCCGTCGAAGGAGATCGCGAGGAGGCCATCGACGAGGTCTTCGGCGACGACCCCGACCGCGTCGGCGAACGCGTCGTCGTCACTGATCCACGGATCGCTGCGGCGGAGCTTTCGCCGGAGTCCCTCGAGGGCGCTGCCGGGCGGGGAGCTGCGCGCCGCGAGCGCCTCGTCGTCGAGGTCGCGCAGCTGCGCGCCCGACCTGAGCCAGCCCCGGAACTCGCGTGCGACGGCGCCCTCGCTGAGCAGGCCGGCGCGGTAGAAGTCATCGACGTCGTGGATCGAGTACGCGATGTCGTCGGCGATGTCCATGATCGAGCACTCGATCGACTGCTGCGTGGGCGGGTGACCGCGGCGCGCCTGACGCAGGTCGACGGCGTCGATGCCGTAGGCCGAGAACTTCAGCACCTCGAGGCCGCTCTCCGTGCGCCGCAGCCCGCGCGGCAGGGGGCCGTCGCCCACGGCATCGCCAGTGAGGTATCGAGTCCACGGGTACTTCGCGACCGCTGTGCGCACCGCTGCGGTGAGATTGAGCCCGCGCGGAGCGGCCTCGCTGACGTCGAGCGCCGTGACGATCCGGTAGGTCTGCGCGTTGCCCTCGAACCCGTCGGCGAGCCCGAGGCTCTCGCGCGCGAGTCGGTCGAGCACGCGCTCGCCGAGATGGCCGAACGGCGGATGCCCGAGGTCGTGGGCGCTCGCCGCGGCCTGCACCACCACGGCGTCGCAGCCGTGCTCGAGCGCGAACGCTCGGGTCGGCGACGCGGCATCCGTCAGCTTCACGGCGATCGCCCGTGCGACCGCGGTGACCTTGATCGAATGGGTGAGGCGGTTGTGGATGAGCGGGCCCGCGCCCGGTTGCGCGATCACCTGGGTGACGGCCGACAGCCGCGAGAAATACGGGGAGAACCTGATGCGCTCGAGGTCGAGCCGGAACTGCGAGTGCTCGCCCGTGACCTCGGCGCTGCTGCGCGGCTCTGGCACCTGGCGTGAGGCGCGGTCCATGGGCATACGCCCAATCTATGCCCGCTACGAGACGCGGATGCCGGGAGCCCGCGTGGCGGCATCCGCTCAGCTTTACTCTGCCTTCGAGGTCGCATACACTTGCTGAGGTTGTTGAAGTCAGCCAAGCTTTTCTGCGCCTATTTTCGGCATGGATTCCCTAGATATCGTCGTGAAGCTTGTGCTGTCCAGACACCCGGTGGTAACCCTCGGTCAAACGGTGGTTCCATAGGGCGGTGGCTCAATTGGTAGAGCAGCGGTCTCCAAAACCGCAGGTTGCAGGTTCGAGTCCTGTCCGCCCTGCGAGCCGGCAGCGAACGCCGGCCCACGAAAGGTGTACGAGGTGGCCCGGAAAGTAATCGACGAACCCAGTGAGGACGTCGTTGCCAACGCGAAGCGCGATCGCGCAGCGCGTCGGAACCCCTTTTCCAGGTTGGCCCTGTTCATTCGACAGGTCATCGCCGAACTGAAGAAGGTCGTCACCCCCACCCGCAAGGAGCTCCTCAGCTTCACCGCAGTGGTGCTGGTGTTCGTCGTCATCATGATGGCGATCGTCTGGGGGCTCGACCAGCTGTTCGGATGGCTGGTGCTGTACGTCTTCGGAACGTCGGGAGCCTGATCGGCCGCTCGGCTCGAAGGATCCGATGCGCCGCAGGCGGACGGAAGAAAAGGATTGAGAGAAGTGGCAAAGACTGAGCGCGACGACGTCGACTGGGCCACGGCTGCTGAGCAGTCGGCCGAAGACGACGAGGCCCAAGAGGGCAACACGCTCGAGCACGACGAGGAGTCGGTCGAGGCTGCAGAGCACCGCGCCGTCCACATCGTCGATGACGAGGGCAACGACATCGACCTCGACGCCGTGCTCGACGCGATGGCCGAATCGACCGATCCCGAGGCTGACGCCGTCATCGACGACGCCCTCGAGATCGACTCCGTCGACGAGGCCGTGGCGGCCGAGGCGGCCGTGATCGAGGAAGACGAGGAAGCGGTCGACCCGTACGCGGAGTTCCGCGCCGAGCTCCGGTTCCTCCCGGGCAAGTGGTACGTCATCCACTCCTACGCCGGCTTCGAGCGCCGCGTGAAGGCGAACATCGAGCAGCGACGCGAGTCGATGGCCATGGCCGATTACATCTACCAGGTCGAAGTTCCGATGGAAGATGTCGTCGAGATCAAGAACGGCCAGCGCAAGATGGTCACCCGCGTGCGCATTCCCGGCTACGTGCTCGTGCGCATGGACCTCAACGAGGAGAGCTGGTCGGTCATCCGCCACACTCCCGGCGTCACCGGCTTCGTCGGCAACGCGCACAACCCGACCCCCCTCCGCTTCGAAGAGGCCTTCGGCATGCTGAAGAGCCTCGTCGAGATCAAGGAGGTCGCTCCCGTCAAGGGCGCGAAGGCCACCGGCGGCGCCGGTGCGACCCGCGCGATCCCCGCCGAGGTCGACTTCGAGATCGGCGAGACCATCACGATCAAGGACGGCTCGTTCGCGGGCCTGCCCGGCACGATCAGCGAGATCAAGCCCGAGAGCGGCAAGCTCATCGTGCTCGTCTCGCTCTTCGAGCGCGAGACCCCGGTCGAGCTGAGCTTCGACCAGGTCACGAAGCTCTAACCTTTCCAGACAGCGCGCAGCCACCCTCCGGTATCATCGGAGGGTTGTGCTGTGTCAGGCACAGATCACCGCATCCCGGAACCGCCGGGCCTGCGGGAGAGTGCCCCGGCAACCGGGGCGTTCGAACAGAAAGAAGGAAACAATGGCACCGAAGAAGAAGGCAACCGGTCTGATCAAGCTTCAGATCAAGGCCGGCGCCGCGAACCCGGCCCCGCCCATCGGCCCGGCCCTGGGTCAGCACGGCGTGAACATCATGGAGTTCTGCAAGGCCTACAACGCGGCGACCGAAGCCCAGCGCGGCAACGTCATCCCCGTTGAGATCACCGTCTACGACGACCGCTCGTTCACGTTCATCCTGAAGACCCCGCCCGCTGCGGAGCTCATCAAGAAGGCCGCCGGCGTCGCCAAGGGCTCGGGTGTCCCGCACACCAACAAGGTGGGCCAGCTCACGCAGGCCCAGGTGCGCGAGATCGCCGAGGCGAAGATGGTCGACCTCAACGCGAACGACCTCGACGCAGCGTCGAAGATCATCGCGGGCACCGCTCGTTCGATGGGCATCACGGTCGAATAGGCCTCCTCCGGTGGTTGAGCAGCGCCCGGCGAAGCCCGACGCGTATCGAAACCACCAAGCGGATGCCACGCGGCATCCGTTCACCAGAACTCAGTAATCCGTGGCAGCGCCAGCCAGGCGCAGATGACCACACTCTCTCAAGGAGAAACAACATGGCACAGAAGTCCAAGGCCTACCGGGCCGCGGCCGAGAAGCTCGAGGCGGGCAAGTTCTACGCCCCGAACGAGGCCGTCACGCTCGTGAAGCAGACCGGCTCGGCGAGGTTCGACTCGACCGTCGAGGTCGCGCTGAAGCTCGGCGTCGACCCCCGCAAGGCAGACCAGATGGTGCGCGGCACCGTCATCCTCCCGCACGGCACCGGCAAGACCGCCCGCGTCATCGTGTTCGCGACCGGCCCCGCGGCCGAGGCTGCGATCGCGGCGGGCGCCGACGAGGTCGGCGGCGCCGAGCTCATCGAGAAGGTCGCCGGCGGCTACACCTCGTTCGACTCGGCGGTCTCGACCCCCGAGCTCATGGGCCAGGTCGGCCGACTCGGCAAGGTGCTCGGCCCCCGTGGCCTCATGCCCAACCCGAAGACCGGCACCGTGACGCCCGACGTCGCGAAGGCCGTCTCCGACATCAAGGGCGGAAAGATCGAGTTCCGCGTCGACAAGCACTCCAACGTGCACTTCGTCGTGGGCAAGGCCTCGTTCACCGAGGAGCAGCTCAACGACAACCTGAACACCGCCCTCGAAGAGGTCGTGCGTCTCAAGCCGTCGAGTTCCAAGGGCCGCTACATCCAGAAGGGCGCCGTGTCGACCACGTTCGGCCCGGGCATCCCGCTCGACGTCAACGCCATCTAGTCTCCTCGCAGACGCACGAAGGGCTCGCCGGTTCGCCGGCGGGCCCTTCGTCATGCTGCGTGGCGAGTGCCGATCAGCCGAGGCGATCCTCGTCGGGCTCGTCTCCGAGATCGACGTCCTCGTCGGCGAGGTCGTTCTCGGCGTACACCGGCTCCTGCTCATGGGCCGCTCCGCCGGTCGGGCCATCGTTGCCGTCGCCGGGTCCAGAGAGCAGCGTCTCGCCGGCGACGGCGTCGTTGACGACTGTCTCCTTCCACTGCTCCTCGTCTTCGATGAACGTGTCATCGTCGCGGTCGCTCATGGCGCTCCTCTCGTTCGGCCGCGTGCGCGGCATCACTCGACCGCCCAGTCAACGCCCGCATCGGAGTGAGTGGAAGGCATTGACATCGAGCGGGTCAGCCCGCGACGGGCCAGCCGATGATGCGGAACGCGTGCTCGCCGAGCGGCTCGCGCTCGGCGACATCCGTGCCGCTGACGATCGCGCCGGGCGGGCCGGCCGTGAACCAGTCGATCAACTCGGTGACGGATGCCTCGTCGCCCTCGATCTCGGCCTCGACCGAGCCATCGGGCCGGTTGCGGACCCACCCCGCCACACCGAGTCGCTCGGCTTCGCGCCGTGCCGAGTAGCGGAATCCCACGCCCTGCACGTTGCCGTGCACGACGATGCTGCGGCGGATCATGCTCTCGAGCGTAACGCGATCGCGGGGCGGCTTCGAGGCCTCGATGCTGCCGGATGCCGCGAGCGGGCGCCGAGCGTACGATGACGCCATGGGGGCGATGCAGGACTACATCGCGGGGCTCGACAGCGCTGATCGCGAGCTCGTCGAGCGGATCAGGGCACGTGCGCTCGAGCTCGTACCCGACGCGACCGAGGGGATGAGCTACGGCATGCCGGCGCTGCGCTATCGCGACTCGCCGCTGCTGAGCGTGATGTCGGCGAAGGGCCACATCGGGCTCTATCCGTTCAGCCCAGCGGTCGTGTCGGCCGTCGAGGGTGAGCTCGAGGGGTACTCGTGGTCGAAGGGCACGATCCGATTCACGGCGGAGCATCCGCTGCCCGAAACCCTCGTCGATCGCATCGTCGCGTTGCGGCGTGACGAGATCGACGCCGCGAAGCCGCGCTGAGCCAGCGGAGTGCCCCAAGCGCGCCTACCCGGATCAGGCCAGCCCGGAGGCGCCCATCCCGGCGCAGATCAACTCGGCGAGCGCCCGGAGATCGGGTGCCGCGTCGTCGGTGGCGATGCCCGCAGGATCGGCCGGCGGACGCAGGGTCAGGATGGCCACCCACGCCACGGCGGCGGTGCGGAGTGTGCCCGCCGCGATGGGCCTCAGCACGCTCCCGCGCAGCACGCGCTCGACGACGGCCTGCACCTGCACGCGGTGTTCGCGGAGCTTCGCCCTCACCTCGGGGTGGGTGCGTTGCTCGCGCCAGATGATGACCCGCATCACGGGCGAGTCCGCCTGGATCTCGGAGAGCTTCCGCTCGAGATTCAGGAGGGCGCGCACCGGATCGCCCGGCTCGATGAGCACCGTAGCGTCGATTGGTCCGAGGTCGAGGCGCTCGCCCACGAGGGTGCAGAGCAGATCGGATTTCGTCGGGAAGTAGTAGAACAGCAGTCCTTTGGGCACCGCCGCCTGCTTCGCGATGCTCGACGTCGGTGTGGCATCGAAGCCGCGTTCGGCGAAGAGCCGCTCAGCCGCGTCGAGAATGCGCACGCGCGCCTCAGGAGTCTCCTTCACGATCGACTCCAATGTCAGGCGGGGACGGCAGTCGGCTGCCGTCCCCGCGTGCGGTCAGTGGTCAGCGGTCAATGCGTGATGGCGTCGTGGTGGGCGCGCATGCTGGGCCGGATTGCGAGTGCGGCGACGATGACGACGACCGCACCGCCGATCCACGACATCCAGGCAGCTCCCGCGGTCGTGTCCGCGTATCCGCCGATCCACGGCGAGATGATGAGCAGCACACCGAGGACGCCCTGCACGTACTCCATCGCGACGAGCCCCGGCATGGCGAGGTTCACGATGCCCGAGATGACGAGCAGGATACCGAGCGTCACCATCATCGCGACGGATGCTCCCATCGGCGTGACGAACAACGCCGACAGAGCCACGGCAAGACCGACGACGACGGCCACCCAGTCTTCCCATCGGGTCCACTTCTTCACAGCAACCAGCCTCCTTCGAGTAGTGGCTCCCATTCGGGTGTCACTACAACGGTAGAACTGACTGACCGGCCGGTCAAGAGCCCTCGAGCGACCCTGAGCGGGGTTTGTTCACCGGGGAGCCACCCGCGCGTCGCAGCGTCTTCGTCTGCCGTGCCTACCGTGGCGGTCACCCACCCATCACCCCGAAATGGAGCTTCCATGTCGTTGTCCAGAACCGTGCCACTCCTGGGGGTCGCCGCCGCGCTGGCCCTCATCGTGTCGACCGCCCTTCCTGCCCAGGCCACCCCTGGATCGTCGGATGCTCCGCACGACGAGTCGTTCAGCTTCGCCGTGATCGGCGACGTGCCCTACGGCTCCGATCAGGTCGCCCGGTTCCCCGCGATGGTGTCCGAGCTGAACGAGCAGGAGGAGCTCCGCTTCGTCTCCCACCTGGGTGATATCAAGGCGGGATCGGCCCAGTGCACCGACGAGTACTTCGCCGCGATCAAGGCCCAGTTCGACCGGTTCGAGGCCCCGCTGGTCTACACCCCGGGCGACAACGAGTGGGTCGACTGCCACCGGGCCAACAACGGCTCCTACGATCCGCTGGAACGCCTCGACGCGCTGCGTTCGCTGTTCTTCTCGAACCCGGGCAAGACCCTCGGGGCGAACATGCCGGTCACCGTGCCTGATTCGGACTTGCCGGAGAACGTCACGTTCGGCGTGCAGCGTGTGGCCTTCTCCGTGCTGAACGTGCAGGGCTCGAACAATTCGCTGATGCCCTGGTCGGGCCTCGGCCTGACCGAGCCCACCGCCGCTCAGCTGGAGGAGGTCGCATCCCGGACCGCCGCCGACGTGGAGCAACTGGAGCGCACCTTCGCCGACGCGAAGGCGACCAACGCGCGGGCGGTCGTCGTGATGACCCAGGCGGACATGTTCGACCCGTTCCTGCTTCGGGCGGGGGCCGCCGAGAATCCGGAGCTCGTGAGCGGCTTCCAGCTGATCGTCGAAGCGCTCGCGAAGGGTTCCCGGGACTTCGGCGGCGAGGTGTACCTCTTCAACGGGGACAGCCACATCTACAACGATGATTCGCCCCTGGCGGCCGGGTCGCCCTGGCTGGAGATCTACGGGCAGGACAGCGTGGACACCCTTCGCCGGGTGACCGTGGAAGGCGCCGCGACGTCCAACGAGTGGCTGCGAGTCGCCGTGCAGCCGAACTCCGGGGCCGGCGAGGGCGTGCTCAGCTGGGAGCGCGTGCCCTACACCGCGTCCTGAGTACCTTCAGCACGGCGACGCGCCCAGTGGCCGGAGCCACGGGGCGCGTCGTCGTGTGCTGAGGGTCAGCCGATGCGGATGAGTTTCTTGTTGACGAACTCGTCGGCGCCCAGGCGGCCCATCTCGCGGCCGGTGCCCGAGCGCTTGACGCCGCCGAAGGGCAGCTCGGCGCCATCGGCGAGCACGACGTTCACGAACACCATTCCGGCCTCGATCCCGTCGGCGACTCGCAGCGCCTGCTCCTGGTCGGTCGTGTAGACGTAGGAGCCGAGGCCGAACGGGATGTCGTTCGCGATGCGCACGGCGTCGGCCTCGTCCTTCGCGCGGTACACCTGGGCGACCGGCCCGAAGAACTCCTCTTTCGAAGCAGGGTTGTCGGGCGTGACCTCCGTCAGCACCGTCGTCTGGAAGAACGCGCCCTCACGGGTGCCGCCGTGCACGAGCGTGGCACCGTGCTCGATCGCGCGCTTGACCTGCTCGTCGAGTCCTTCAGCCGCCTTCAGCGACGACAGCGGCCCGAGCGTCGTCTCGGCCGAGGTCGGGTCGCCCGTCTCGACCTCGGCGAGCTTCGCCGTGAATTTCTCGAGGAACGGCTCGTAGAGCTCGTCGGCGACGATGAAGCGCTTGGCCGCGTTGCAGGACTGGCCGTTGTTGTCGAGGCGGGCATCGACGGCGTTCTGCACGGTCTCGTCGAGGTCGTCGGTGGACAGCAGGATGAACGGGTCGGAGCCGCCGAGCTCGAGCACGACCTTCTTCAGGTGACGGCCGGCGATCGTGGCGACCGCGGCGCCCGCGCGCTCGGAGCCGGTGAGGGAGACGCCCTGCACGCGCGGGTCGGCGATGACGGTCTCGATCTGGTCGTGCGACGCGTAGATGTTGACGTAGGCGCCCGCCGGGAAGCCCGCGTCACGCATGATCTGTTCGATCGCCGCGGCCGACTCGGGGCACTGCTCGGCGTGCTTGAGCAGGATCGTGTTGCCGATGATGAGGTTCGGTCCGGCGAACCGGGCGACCTGGTAATACGGGAAGTTCCACGGCATGATGCCGAGGAGCACGCCCAGCGAGCTGCGCCGGATGATCGCCGAGCCATCCCCGGCGAGCAGGTCGACCGTCTCGTCCTTCAGGAAGTCGGCTGCGTGGTCGGCATAGTACTTGTAGATGTCGCCGGCGAAGTCGGCCTCGCCGAGGGCCTGCTCGATGGGCTTGCCCATCTCGCGAACGATGATCTCGGCGAGCTCCTGCCGGCGCTCCACGTGCAGTTCGCCGACGCGGCGCACGAGCGCGGCGCGCTCCTCGACGGTGGTCGTGCGCGACCATGTGCGGTACGTCTCGTCGGCCGAGCCGATGGCTGCGTCGAGCTCGGCATCGGTGATCGTCGGATAGGTCGTGACCGTCTCTCCGGTTGCCGGATTGACCACGGCGTAATTGCTCATGGGGCTCCTCTGTCGTTGGTGCACGGGGCTCGCCAACCGGTCGGCGACGGCGGTGCACACCTGTGTGCAAGCCTATGCCGCGGTGCATCGAGCAGGAATCGACATGACGGCGGATCCACGGCATCCGATGGACGGCGTGTACATCGGAGTCATCCGTACGGCTGAGTATCGTGGCGTGTGGGGCGAGCCGAGGAGGGCCGAATGGGTCGAGGCATCCTGAGCGGCATCCGCGTCGCCGACTTCTCGCGCGTGCTCGCGGGGCCCTACGCCACCATGATGCTCGCGGACTTCGGCGCCGACGTCGTGAAGATCGAGTCGCCGTCGGGCGACGACACCCGGCACTGGCGGCCGCCCGTCGACGCGCGCGGCCGGTCCACGTACTTCGGCAGCGTGAACCGCAACAAGCGGTCGGTCGTGCTCGACCTCGCGGATGCCGCAGGGCTCGCCGAGGCGCGCCGGCTCGCGGCATCCGCCGACGTGATCGTCGAGAACTTCCGCCCCGGCGTCATGAAGCGCTTCGGGCTCGCCTACCCCGACGTGCGCGAGGCGAACCCCGGCGTCGTGTACTGCTCGATCACCGGATTCGGCACGGGGGAGGGCGCGGACCTCGCCGGCTACGACCTGCTCGTGCAGGCCGTCGGGGGACTCATGAGCATCACGGGCGACCCCGACGGAGAACCCGCGAAAGTCGGCGTCGCGCTCGTCGACGTGATCGCGGGGCAGAATGCGCTCACCGGCATCCTGCTGGCGCTCCGCGAACGCGACCGCACCGGACTCGGCCAGCTCGTCGAGGTGAACCTGCTGCAGAGCCTGCTCTCGGCGCTCACGAACCAGGCGGCGGGCACGCTCGCAACGGGCGTCGCCCCCACGCGGCTCGGCAACCAGCACCCGAGCATCGCGCCGTACGCGCTCTACCGTGCGGCCGACCGCGATCTTGTGATCGCGGTGGGCAACGACAAGCAGTTCGCGGCGCTCGCGGGCGCGCTCGGCGGGGGCACGCTGGCAACTGACGAGCGCTTCGCGAGCAACGCGGCTCGCGTCGAGCATCGCGACGAGCTGCGTGCGCGCATCGAGACGCGGCTCGCCGCGGCATCCGCTGCACACTGGGTGGCCACCCTCACCGGGGTGGGCGTGCCGGCCGGCCTCGTGAACGACGTGGCCGAGGCGCTCGCCTTCGCCGAAGCGCTCGGACTCGAATCCGTCGCCGAGATCGCCGATGCCGACGGCGGCACGAGTCGCACCGTCGCGAATCCGATCGTGCTCACCGCCTCGCCCGCCGAATACCGCACGCCGCCGCCCGGGCTCGGCGAGCACGCCGGCGCCGACTGGCTTCCGCCCAGCTGACCGAAAGGACCACCCGATGACCATGATCGCCCCGCGGATCGACGCCGTGTTCGACCTCGACGACCTCATCGGCGACGAGGAGCGCGAGTGGCAGTTGCGCGCGCGGCGATTCGCGCAGGAGCGCATCCTGCCCGTCATCGAGGGCGACTTCGAGGCCGGGCACTTCCGGCGAGAGTTCGTGCGCGAGCTCGGCGAGCTGGGACTGCTCGGCATGCACCTGACGGGCTACGGATGCGCCGGCGCGGGCGCCGTGTCGTACGGCCTCGTGTGCCTCGAGCTCGAGGCCGCCGACAGCGGCTGGCGCACGTTCGTATCGGTGCAGGGATCGCTCGCGATGAGCGCCATCCACAAGTACGGCTCGGAGGAGCAGAAGCAGCGGTGGCTGCCCGGCATGGCCGCCGGTGAGCTCGTCGGATGCTTCGCCCTCACCGAACCGCACGGCGGCAGCGACCCCGCCGGCATGACGACCGTCGCGCGCCGCGACGGCGACGGCTGGGTCATCGACGGCGCGAAGCGATGGATCGGACTCGCGAGCGAAGCGGATGTCGCCGTGGTGTGGGCGAAGGTCGACGAGACCGGCACCGTCGGCGGCCGCGGCACCCCCGGCACGCCCGACGGCACCGGCACTGCCGGCGGCACCGTGCGCGGCTTCCTCGTGCCGACGTCGACCCCGGGATTCACGGCGACGCCGATCGACGGCAAGCTCTCGATGCGCGCCTCGGTGCAGTGCGACGTCGCCCTCGACGGCGTGCGCGTCGGCGACGAGGCGCTGCTGCCCGGGGCATCCGGACTCTCAGGGCCGTTCAGCTGCCTGAACGAGGCCCGCTACGGCATCGTGTGGGGCGCGATGGGCGCCGCCCGCTCGTGCCTCGAGGCGGCGCTGTCGCGGGCCACGAGCCGCGAGGTCTTCGGCAAGCCGATCGGCGCGAACCAGCTCATCCAGGCGAAGCTCGCCGACATGTTCGTCGAGGTCGAGAAGGGCATCCTCCTTGCGCTGCACCTCGGCAGGCTGAAGGAGCGCGGCGCGCTCACGCCCGCGCAGATCAGCGTCGGCAAGCTCAACAGCGTGCGTGAGGCCCTGACGATCGCGCACGAGGCACGGAGCATCCTCGCCGGCGACGGCATCACGAGCGCGTGGCCGGTCATGCGGCACGCGGCGAACCTCGAATCGGTGCGCACGTACGAGGGCACCGACGAGATCCACCAACTGATCCTCGGCCGGGAGCTCACCGGCCTCAGCGCGTTCTGAGGGCTCTTCGCGCTTCGGCCGCCCGCGAACGCGCAAGGGCTCAGCTCACGCCGGGAATCACGATCCAGCGCTGCGACAGCACGATCCACAGGATGAACAGCACGAGCGCGATGACGGTGACCGCGAGGCCCCCACGACGGCGGCCGCCGCGCAGCACGAGCTGGATCACGAGCAGCACGGTCGTGATGATCGCGAGCACGAGCGAGCCGAACGGGATGCCCGGGAAGAACAGCGACAACAGGAAGAGCACCGCGGCGATGATCTCGATGATCGAGATCACCGAGGAGCCGCGGCCGCGGGCGCGGGTGATGCCGTCGATGAGGGCGAAGATGCCGGCGGCGACGGCGATGACGAAGAGCCAGGACAGCGTGATCATGTGAGTCCTTCGAGATGGCGGGGTACCGCGACACGGGAGGGGGCTCCTGCGCCGTCGCCAGCATAGCGACGACCCGCAACAGGCGGAATGACCCGCTTCGGCAGGCGCGAGGGGAATGCAACGCGGGGTCATGGGGTTTCACCCTGAGGCCGCCGCATGATGGACTCGTTGCATCGGGGCGCCGACCGAGCGCCCCAGCTCACTTCCCCCACCGCACGAATGGAGCACCACCCATGCCTCGCGCCCGCACACTGCTCGGCCTCGCCGCCGCATCCGCCGCCGTCATCGCGCTCGCCGCCTGCTCGAGCGCCGCGCCCGAGTCGACCGAATCGGCCGCCGGAAACGAGTACGGCCTCGTGAACGAGGGCACGCTCACGGTCGCGACCGAGGGCACGTATCGTCCGTTCAGCTTCCACGAAGACGGCAGCGGAGACCTCGTCGGCTACGACGTCGAGGTCGCCGAGGCGGTCGCCGAGAAACTCGATCTCGAGGTCGAGTTCCAGGAGACCCAGTGGGATGCGATCTTCGCGGGGCTCGACGCCGGCCGCTTCGACGTGATCGCGAACCAGGTGTCGATCAACCCCGAGCGCGAGGAGAACTACCTCTTCAGCGAGCCCTACACGGTGTCGCCCGGCGTCATCGTCGTGAAGGAGGGCGACACGTCGATCTCGAGCTTCGCCGACCTCGCCGGAAAGACCACCGCGCAGTCGCTCACGAGCAACTGGTACACCCTCGCCGAGGAGAACGGCGCGAACGTCGAGGCCGTCGAGGGCTGGGCGCAGGCCGTGACGCTGCTCGAGCAGGGTCGCGTCGACGCGACGATCAACGACAAGCTCACCTACCTCGACGACGTGCAGACGAACGGCGACCGCGGACTCGCGATCGCCGCCGAGACGGATGACCCGTCGCTCAGTGCCTTCGCATTCACCAAGGACAAGGCCGACCTCGTCGCCGCGATCGACGCCGCCCTCGAAGAACTGCGCGCCGAGGGCGTGCTCGCCGAGCTCGGCGAGAAGTACTTCGGCGCCGACGTCTCGGAGTAGTTCGGCGATGAGCGGCTGGCAGCTGTTCCTCGATTCCTTCTGGCCGATCGTGGTGGGCGGGGTGACCGGCACGGTGCCGCTCGCCCTCGCCTCGTTCGTGATCGGCCTCGTGCTCGCGCTCGGGATCGCGCTGCTCCGGCTCGCGAAGAACCGGCTGCTCTCGGGCATCGCCCGGTTCTACGTCTCGGTGGTCCGGGGCACGCCGCTGCTCGTGCAGCTGTTCGTGATCTTCTACGGCCTGCCGTCGATCGGGCTCACGATCGACCCGTGGCCGAGCGCGATCATCGCCTTCTCGGTCAACGTCGGCGGATACGCCGCCGAGATCATCCGCGCCGCCATCCTCTCCGTACCGAAGGGGCAGTGGGAGGCCGGGTACACGATCGGGATGTCGCACGCGACCACGTTGCGTCGCGTCATCCTTCCCCAAGCCGCCCGGGTCTCGGTGCCGCCGCTGTCGAACACCTTCATCTCGCTCGTGAAGGACACCTCGCTGGCCTCGCTCATCCTCGTCACCGAGCTCTTCCGCGAGGCGCAGCAGATTGCCGCGTTCAGCCAGGAGTTCATGCTGCTCTACCTCGAGGCCGCCCTCATCTACTGGATCTTCTGCCTCGCGCTCTCGAGCGGGCAGAGCGTCATCGAGAAGAGGTTGGACCGTTATGTCGCACACTGACGATCCGCTCGCGCCGCCGACCGCGGCATCCGGCGAAGGCATGCTGCTCACCGTGCGGGGGCTCAGCAAGAGCTTCGGCGACAACCAGGTGCTGCGCTCGATCGACCTCGAGGTGCGACGGGGTGAGGTCGTCGTGCTCATCGGGCCGAGCGGCTCGGGCAAGACCACGGTGCTGCGCTCGCTCAACGGGCTCGAGACCCCCGACGGCGGCACGATCGCCTTCGCCGGCGCGCCCCAGGTCGACTTGAGCCGACCGCTCTCGAAGGCCGACCGCTTCGCCTTGCGCGACCGATCGGCGATGGTGTTCCAGCACCACAACCTCTTCCCCCACCGCACCGTGATCCAGAACGTCACCGAGGGGCCGGTGCGCGTGCAGCGGATGCCGAAGGCGCAGGCCGAAGCCGAGGCCGAGGCGTTGCTCGACCGGGTGGGACTGCTCGAGAAGCGCGACGCCTACCCCTTCGAGCTCTCGGGCGGACAGCAGCAGCGCGTCGGAATCGTTCGCGCGCTCGCGCTCAAGCCCGAGCTGCTGCTCTTCGACGAGCCGACGAGCGCGCTCGACCCCGAGCTCGTCGGCGAGGTGCTCTCGGTCATCAAGGAGCTCGCCGACGAGGGCTGGACGATGGTGGTCGTCACCCACGAGCTGAGCTTCGCGCGGCAGGCCGCCGACGAGGTGCTCTTCATGGATGCCGGGGTGGTCGTCGAACGCGGCGCGCCCGAACAGATCTTCACGAAGCCGAAGCACGAGCGCACTCGGCGCTTCCTCGACCGCATCCTGCGCCCGCTCGACTGAACCGGTAGACGCGCGCCCGACAGGGGCAGATCATGGGTGCATGACGACGAACGTCATGATCCTCGGAGCCGGTTTCGGCGGGCTGGAGTTGGCGAGCCTCCTGTCGGATCGCCTCGCCGGCGATGTCGACGTGACCCTCGTCGACCACAGCGACGCGTTCGTGTTCGGCTTCTCCAAGCTGGAGATCCTCTTCGGACACCAGACCCGGGAACAGGTGCGGATTCCCTACCGCTCGATCCGGAGGGCGGGCGTGGAGTTCCGTCGGGAACGGGTGCTCGCGATCGACCCCGCGGCGCGTCGTGTCGTCACCGACGCGACCGTGTACGACCCCGACGTGATCGTGGTGGCGCTCGGTGCCGACTACGACGTGGATGCGACCCCGGGCTTCGCCGACGGGGGCTTCGAGTACTACACCGTCGCCGGCGCCGAGCGGCTCCGCGATGAGCTGGAGGCGTTCCGCGGGGGCAGGGTGATGCTCGCCGTCCTCTCCATTCCGTTCAAGTGCCCGCCGGCGCCGTACGAGGCGATCCTGCTCCTTCACGACCGTCTCGTCAGTCGCGGCATCCGTGACGCCGCCGACCTCCACGTGGTCAGCCCGCAGCCGGCGCCGATTCCGGTGTCACCGCCGACGTCGGCTGCCCTCGAACGGGCGATGGCGGAGCGCGGGATCGCGTACACGAAGCGTCACCGGGTCTATGGGATCGACCCCCGCGCGAAGGTCGCGCATTTCAAGGACCACGACGAGCCGTACGACCTGTTCGTCGGTGTTCCGGTGCACAAAGTTCCCGACGTGCTCGTCGAGGCCGGCCTGACGGAGAACGGCTGGGTCGCGGTCGACCCGCGCACGATGCAGACCCGGTACCCAGGGGTGTACGCCATCGGCGACTGCGCCGAGACCGGCATCCCCAAGGCCGGCACCTTCGCCGAGAGCGCCGCGCACGTCGTGGCAGACGGCATCGCCCGCAGCATCCGGGGGGCCGGTGAGCTCGCGCCGGGAGGCACCGGGCTCTGTTACGTGGAGTTCGGCGATGGCCGGGTCGGCCGCGTCGACGTCGACTTCCACGCCGAAGGTGGCCCGACCGCGCCGCTCCTCGGCCCCTCAGCGGCATACGTCGCTGAGAAGGCGGAGTTCGGCACGGCACGGCGCGCCCGTTGGTTCGGAGCCTGACTCGCGTCCCCTCGCCCTGCCCTGGTCTCGGCATACCGCCGGGTTCGCGCTCCTCGCGTCGGACGCCCCGCTGCACTTCCGAGGTGCGGCAGAGGCGCAGGGCGTACCGTGGAGGCATGCCCGCTCGCATCCCCGGAGTCGACGCTCCGGGAGCGCGGGCGATTGGGGCCAGGCAGGCGAGGCAGGCGCTCGGCGTGTTCCGGCTCCTCGTCGCGGCACTCGAGATCGTGGCGCTCATCGGCAACTTCCAGTACGTGCTGGGCTTCCGGTTCTTCGCGACCGCCAACTTCTTCAGCTACTTCACCATCCAGTCGGCCATGATCGCCGTCGTGACCCTCGCCATCGGGGCGGCGTTCGCACTGTTCACGCCGCGGGATCCCGCGTGGCTCGGGGTGCTGCGCACGATGGTGACGGTGTACCTGCTCGTCTCGGGCATCGTGTTCGGGCTCATCGTCGTGCAGGCGTCGTCGCGCGACTACCGAGTCGACGTGCCGTGGTCGGACACACTCCTGCACTTCATCGTGCCCGCCCTCGCGATCGTGGCGTGGACCGTCGACGGTGTCATCGCCGTGAACCCCCGAGTGCCGTGGACGACGGTGGGCTGGGTGCTCGTGTTCCCGACGCTCTGGCTCGTCTACACGCTCATCCGCGGCGCGGATGTGGGGTGGTACCCCTACTTCTTCCTCGACGAGGCGCAGGTCGGTGGTGCGCTCGGCGTCGCGCTCTACTGTGCCGTCGTGCTCGCGATCTTCGTGGGGCTCACTGCTGGGTTCGTGGCGCTCCATCGGAGACTGTGGCGTAGGGCGCGAGGTCGGCGAGGATCGCCTCACGAAACTCGTCGTCTTCGAGCCCCTCGAGTCGAGTCGCCTGCGTCGCTGCGATGAGGCCGAACAGGATCGGTTCGCCTGACTCGGCGCCGACGTCGACCCACGCCGAGACGGCGACGGGCTCGCCGACCACGGTGAGCAGCTCGATCGGCGGCACCGAAGCTACGGCGGGTTCCGACCGCCAGAACGCCGAATCGAAGCGCAGCCAGACGGTGTCGACAAGGCCCACGCCGAGCAGCGAGATCGCGCGCTGGTGCAACAGCGGCAGCGCCGGGCTGAACTGCAGGGTGTCGGTCTTCAGCACGCCGAGCGGCACGGTGACGATCGCACGGTCGGCGGTGAGCGACTCGCCCGAGTCGAGGCGCAGGCTGACGCGCTCGTCGCTGTAGGCGATGCGCGTGACGGCGCTCTGCACGGCGACGTCGACCGTGCTCGCGAGCGCATCGACGTAGTCGGCGAACCGGCCCGTGACGATGCGCACGGGGTCGTCGAGTTGCGACGGGTCGAAGCTGCGGGCCGACACCCGGCTCGACGTGGCCCCGGTCGACGGCTCCACCCCGGTCACGATGGTGTGCGCGAGCCAGTCGGCCGGACTCACACCGGCGGTGTCGGATGTCACGGGCAGCGGCACCGCGCCAGAGCCCACGAGTGCGGCGGCGAGCGAGACATGGCCCGGCTGGGTCCCTGCCCACGCGTGCGCCTGGGCGATCGCGTCGGGTCCGGTGGAGGGAATCGCGACCGGCACGCCGCTTGCGGTGCGCGCCTCGATCCTCGGCTGGAACAGGCTGGTGTCGACGGATGCCTCGGCCAGGCCCTCGAGGAGCTGCGCGTGATCGCCGACGAAGGCGGCGCCGAGCTCGACCGAACGGTCGAAGGCGTCGTCGTCGACGGAGCGCACGCGGCCGCCCACGCGATCTCGCGCCTCGAGCACGACGACCTCGAAGCCCGCGTCGACGAGCTCGCGAGCCGCGGTGAGCCCCGCGATGCCCGCGCCCACGACGACCACGCGCTCGCCGGGTTCGGCGAGTCGCGCGAGGTCGTCGGCGGCGCGCAACCCCGAGCTTCTGGCCCCACGCACGGTGCCCGGGGCATCCGTGTCGCAGGCCTCGCCGGCGAAGAAGACCCGAGACGCGACGGGCTGGGAGAGCATGGCCCGCAAGCGCGGGTCGACGCCGGCCGCGTCGAAGCTGAAGGCACCGCGCGCGAAGGGATCTGCGCCCCAGCGCGAGCGATGCATGGCCGTGGGCAGCGGCACGCCGTTCGTCGGCGTGGGCGAGGGCGAGGGAGTCGGCGTGGGCGTGGCGGTGGGCGAAGGCGTCGGCTGCGGCCCCGTGCAGCTGGCGAGGACGACGGTCGCGATGCCCGAGAGGGAGGCGGCGAGGAAAGTTCGCCGGGGCATGCCGCCGGGCGTCGCCCGTGAGTCCATGGATTCAGGCTAGCCGACGCGGCCCCGGTGGTTGAGTAGGCACCGAAGCAGCCGGCCCCGCTACTCGACCACCGGGGTGCCTCAGCCGGCGACGTACCCGTCGGAGATGCCGAGCGCGTCGTCGATGATGTCGAGCCCCCGCACGAGCTCGGCTTCAGTGATGATGAGCGGTGGCGCGACGTGCAGGCGGTTGAAGTGCACGAACGGCCACAGCCCGGCCTGCTTGCACGCCGCAGCGACGGCGGCAATCGGCGCGGCATCCGTTCCCGACGCATTGAACGGCACGAGCGGCTCGCGGGTCGCACGGTCGCGCACGAGCTCGATCGCCCAGAACAGCCCGCGTCCGCGCACCTCGCCGACCGACGGATGCGCCGCTGCGATCTCGCGCAGGCGGGGCTCGACGACGCGCGACCCGAGGTCGCGAACGCGGTCGAGGATGCCGTCGCGCTCGAACACCTCGAACGTCGCGACACCCGCGGCGCACGCGAGCGGATGCCCCGAATAGGTGAGACCGCCAGCGAAGGCCACCGTGTCGAAGTGCGACGCGATGCGTTGCGAGATGACCACGCCGCCGAGCGGCACGTAGCCGGAGTTCACGCCCTTGGCGAAGGTGATGAGGTCGGGCACGACGCCGAAGGCGTTCACCGCGAACCACTCGCCGACCCGGCCGAAGCCGACCATGACCTCGTCGGCGATGTAGACGATGCCGAACCGGTCGCAGAGCTCGCGGACGCCGGCGAGGTAGCCGGGCGGCGGCACGAGCACGCCGTTCGTGCCCACGATCGTCTCGATGATGATCGCCGCGATCGTGCGGGCGCCCTCGAGGGTGATGACCTGCTCGAGGTGGGCGAGGGCGCGCTCGGCCTCTTCGGCCTCGTTCGAGGCGTGGAACGAGGAGCGGTACGGATACGGCCCGAGGAAGTGCGCGACGCTGCCGTCCGACGGCTCGTTCGGCCAGCGGCGCGGGTCGCCCGTGAGCGAGATCGCCGTGGCCGTGCCGCCGTGGTAACTGCGGTACATCGACAGCACCTTGCGCCGGCCCGTCACGGCCCGCGCCATCCGCACGGCGTATTCGTTGGCGTCGGCGCCGCCGTTCGTGAAGAACACCTTGTCGAGGTCGCCCGGCGCGACCTCGCCGATGCGGCGGGCGAGCTCGCCCCGCACGTCGTTCGCCATCGACGGCTGGATCGTCGCGAGCCGGCCCGCCTGCTGCTGGATCGCCGCGACGAGGTCGGGGTGCTGGTGCCCGAGGTTGAGGTTCACGAGCTGGCTCGAGAAGTCGAGGAAGGCGTTGCCCTCGTAGTCCCAGAAGGTCGAGCCCTCGCCCGCCGCGATCGGCAGCGGGTCGATGAGGGCTTGCGCGCTCCACGAGTGGAACACGTGCGCGCGGTCGTCGGCGCGCACCTGCGCCTCGGCCGAGGCGTCGGGCAGCGGATGCCGCGAGCCGTGCCGGTCGGCGTACGTCGCCGTCGCGGCATCCGTCTCCGTGCCGCCGGCCTTCGTGATCGTGTCGGTCATGGTTGGCCTTTCGCTCGTTCGTTGAGATGACGCAAGTCGACGTTCAACGTCGTTGGAACGTCGATTCGCGTCATCTCGTGAGGTCGTGCCCGGGACGGGCTAGTGGTTGCTCGGGAAGCCGAGGTTGATCTGCGACTCGCTCGGCTCGGGCCAGCGCGAGGTGACGACCTTCGAGCGGGTGTAGAAGTGCACCGACTCGGGGCCGTAGATGTGCGAGTCGCCGAAGAGCGAGCTCTTCCAGCCGCCGAACGAGTAAGCGCCGATCGGCACCGGGATCGGCACGTTCACGCCGACCATGCCGACCTCGATGTCGAACTCGAACCGGCGGGCGGTGCCGCCGTCGCGCGTGAAGATCGCGACGCCGTTCGCGAAGCGGTTCGCGTTGATGAGCTCGACCGCGTCTTCGTACGTCTCGACGCGCACGACCGAGAGCACCGGGCCGAAGATCTCGTCGTCGTACACGTTCATGCCGGGCTTCACGTGGTCGACGAGGCTGACGCCCACGAAGAATCCGTCGCCGTCGAACTCCTGCGTCGTGCCGTCGACGACGACCGTGGCGCCCTCAGCTGCAGCGCCGGTCACGTAGGAGGCGACCTTGTCGCGGTGCTCGCGCGTGATGAGCGGACCCATCTCGCTCGCGGCATCCGTGCCGTCGCCGATCCGCAGCGCGCCCATGCGCGAGCGCACCGCCTCGACGAGGTCGTCGGCGACGTCGCCCACCGCGACAAGCACCGACACGGCCATGCACCGCTCGCCGGCCGAGCCGTAGGCGGCCGAGACCGCGGCATCCGCTGCACCCTCGAGGTCGGCGTCGGGCATGACGACCATGTGGTTCTTCGCGCCGCCGAGCGCCTGCACGCGCTTGCCGTTGCCGGCCGCCCGCTCGTAGATCGACTTCGCGATGGGCGTCGATCCGACAAAGCTCACGGCGCGAACGTCGGAGGAGTCGAGGATCGTGTCGACCGCCACCTTGTCGCCGTGCACGACGTTGAGCACGCCATCGGGGAGTCCGGCCTCCTGGAAGAGCTTCGCGAGGAAGAGCGACGCGCTCGGGTCCTTCTCCGACGGCTTCAGCACGACGGTGTTGCCGCACGCGATCGCGGACGTGACCATCCAGAGCGGCACCATGACGGGGAAGTTGAACGGCGTGATCGCTCCGACGACGCCCACCGGTTGCTTCACGGAGTGCACGTCGACTCCGCGAGCGACCTGCTCGGAGTGCTCGCCCTTCAGGAGGTGAACGAGCCCCGCGGCGAACTCGACGTTCTCGATGCCGCGCGAGATCTCGCCCGCGGCATCCGAGAGCACCTTGCCGTGCTCGCTCGTGAGGATCGCCGCGAGCTCGGGGGTGCGCTCCTTCAGCAGCTGGCGCAGGCGGAAGAAGACGTCGGCACGCCTGATGAGGCCCGTCGAGCGCCAGCCCGGCAACGCCGCCTTCGCCGCCGCGATGGCGGCTTCGATCTCGGCGACCGAGGCGAACGCCACGTCGTGCTGCTGCTGCCCGGTGGCCGGTGTTGAAGACGGGGCCGGTGCGCTCGGCGTCGGCCGACTCCTGGCCGTTGATGAAGTGGCGGATGAGGCTCATGGAGCTCCTTCGGTGGCGTGCGTGAGGCGTGAAGAGCGGCGTGAGTGACGGATGCCTCACCGCCGCGAATCGGCTCCGGACAGAATGCCCGACCGCTCGACTAGGCTGGTGCTCCCAGTGTTCCATAGGCAGAAGGGACGAGCCGATGCCAGAACGTCGCGAAGATGCCGTGATCCATACGGATCGTCCGACTGCGCTCGTGGTCGACGATGCCCTGCCGACCGTGCGCGAGATCATTGCGCTCGACGCGGTGGCGAACGGAGTTCCCGAGGTGGTCTCGGGTGGCAACGACGCCCTCGACGCGCATGTCCGCTGGGTTCACGTCTCCGACAGCGCCGGGGTCGCCCGCCTCCTCGACGGCGGCGAGCTGCTGCTCTCGACCGGTTCGGGCTGGCCGACCGAGCCCGCCGAGCTCGAGGCGTTCATCGCCGGGCTCGTCGAGGCCGGGCTGTCGGGCCTCGTGCTCGAGCTCGGCGTGCACTACCGTTACGTGCCGGCGATCGTCGAGGCCGCCGCTCGCGCCCAAGGACTCGCGCTCATCGCGCTGCACCGCGAGGTGAAGTTCGTCGCCCTCACCGAGGCGGTGCACAGCCGCATCATCTCCGAGCAGACGGCCGCGCTCCGAGCGCGCGACGAGGTGCGGGCCCGATTCACCGCACTCAGCCTGCGCGGTTCGCCCGCCGACTTCATCGTGCAGCAGCTCGCGCAGACCCTGGGCACGGCGGTCGTGCTCGAGAACCTCGCGCACGAGATGGTCGCCGCCGACGCCCCGTCACCCGCCGAGGAGGAGCTCTTCACCAACTGGGAGGCACGTTCCCGGCTCGCGCATCGGCACGACGAAGAGCGCCGCCGCCGAGGGCTTCCGGTGCCGGCCGACGAGCTGCTCATCGTGCCGGTCGAGGCGCGCGGCATCCGCTGGGGGCATCTCATCGCGCTGCCCGGTCCCGCGCATCCCGCCGGCCGCACGAGCGTGCTCGAACAGGGGGCGATCGCCCTCGCGCTCGGCCGACTCGCCGACGGCGACGCCGACGAGTGGGTCCGCATCGGCAGGCAGCGCCTCGTCGACGCGCTGCTCGCGGGCCGGTTCGCGGGCCTGCCGGGCGCGGCCGCGCGGCTCGAGGCCGCAGGTCTGCCGATCGACGGTGCGCGGCTGTTCGGCGTGGTCGCCTCCGGCACCCAGGTCACGACTGGGGCAGCGGATGCCGCGGCCCGCGCGCTCGGCGGCCGGGCCGTCGCCGGTGCTGCGCCCGAGCGGGTCCTGCCCGCGCCCGAGTGCATCGTGCTGCTCTCGCTGCCCGGCGGCGTGGAGCTCGACGACGCCACGGCGCGCGGCTTCGCCCGTTCGCTCACGGGCGGTGACGCGGCATCCGCCGCTCGTCTCGTGCTCTCGATCGGCACGCCCGCTGCCGGTCTCGACGAGTTGCTCGGCTCGGTGCAGGAGGCGATCGACCTCGCCCGTGGTCCCGTCGCGCGGGCGACACGCGGCCCGGTGCTGCGCCGCGCCGACGACCGCCCGCTCATGCGGCTCGTGACGTCGCTGCGCGATGACCACCGGTTGCAGCGGCACGGCGAGCGCATGCTCGCGCCGCTCATCGAGTACGACCTCGCGCGCGGCGGCGACCTGCTCGACGTGCTCGGCGCGATGCTCGCTCACCCGGGCAACCGCACCGCCGCGGCCGCCGCGAGCCACCTCTCGCGGTCGGTGTTCTACCAGCGGCTCGGGCTCATCGGCGACCTGCTCGGGGTGAACCTCGACGACGGCGAGACGCTCACCGCGCTGCACCTCGCGCTGCTCGTGCGGCGCAGCGCCCCGGTGGTCGAGTAGGCAGCGAAGTTACTTGCTATTGACAAGTGCACTTGCAAAGAGCAAGCTAACTCGTGCAACGCCATTCCGACCGATTCGAACTGGAGTCACTGATGCCCACCTCAATCTTCGTGAACCTGCCGACGACCGACCTCGAGCGGTCGAAGGACTTCTACACCTCGCTCGGGTTCAGCATCAACCCGCTCTTCACCGACGAGAACGCCGCGTGCGTCGTGCTCGACGACAACATCTATTTCATGGTGCTCACGCGCGAGTACCTCGGCACCTTCACCGACAAGCAGATCATCGACCCGAAGACCCACGCCCAGACGTCCATCGGCCTCAGCCGCGATTCGCGCGACGACGTCGACGAGGTGCTCGCCAAGGGCCTCGCCGCCGGCGGCAGCGAGCCGCGCGAGGCGCAGGACTACGGCTTCATGTACTCGCGCGACCTCGAAGACCCCGACGGCAACATCCTCGGGTTCGTCTACATCGAGCCGGCGGCTGCCGACGTGGGTCCCGCCGCGTATCTCGCCGAGCAGGGAGCCGCAGCTCCGTCGTCGACGGCCTGACGGTCGACCACATGGCCACACGCGGCACGCGCGGCTTCGGCCAGTACAGCGGCGCAGCTCGGGCGCTCGAGCGGGTCGGGGATCGGTGGGCGCTGCTCATCGTCCGCGACCTGCTCGTCGGCCCGCGCCGCTACGGCGACCTGAAAGCCGGGCTCCCGCGCATCCCCACGAACATCCTCAGCGACCGGCTCAAAGAGCTGCAGGAGGCGGACATCCTCCGGCGCGTGCCGACGGTGCGCGGCGGGTACGAGCTCACCGACCTAGGTCGGGCACTCGAACCCGTCGTCGTCGCCCTCGAGCAGTGGGGGTGGTCGGTGCTCGGCGAGCCGGCTGAGGGTGACCTGGTGACCCGTGACGCCTTGGCCGTGGCGCTGCGCGCTGCCTTCCGAGCGGATACCGCCGCTGGGATGCCACCGACGGAGTATGTGCTGCACGTGGGCGACGTCTCCGTGGGGGCGGTCGTGGTCGACGGCACGCTCGACGTCGCGCCGATCGGCCCCGGCGCGCTGCCGCAACCTCAGCGGAGGGGCGCGCCCGAGGCAGCGTTCGAGACGCAACTCGAGCTCGTGATCGATCCCGCGGGATTCCGCGACCTGATCTCCGGCGCGCTCGACCCCGGCGCCGTGCCGATCCTCGCCGGCGACACCGAGGCGGTGGTGCGCTTCACACGCACGTTCCGCATTGATCCGGTGGGCCCGACGACGGATGCCGCCGCGGGGGCGGGTGCGGCTGAGGCATCCGTCGCGTGACCACCGGTGGTTGAGTAGGCAGCGAAGCAGCCGTATCGAAACCACTCGAACCATGGACCGTGGCCTCGATACGCGTCGCCTTCGGCGGTGCTACCCGACCACCGGAGTGTGTTCTCGCTGCGTGTCATGTGAGATCTGCCTCATGTGAGGCGGGATTCACATGAGAAAACGGGAACTCACGCGTCAGACGGGTTGCAGGGCTTCGTGCTCGCCGTCGGGAAGCGTCACGGTGATCGGATCGCCCGGGCGAACGGCGCCGCCGCTGAGCACGATCGCCATCACACCGGCGAGGCGCACCACCTCGTCGTCGTCGCCGCGTGAGACGAGCCGCTTCATGAGGCCGTCGCCCAGCTGGTCGATCTGCTTGCACGGGTTGCGGAGCCCCGTGATCTCGATCTCCGCCTCGGGGCCGAGCCTGACGCGGGTGCCTCGCGGCAGCCCCAAGAGGTCGACCCCACGCGTCGTCACGTTCTCGCCGAGCGCACCCGGCGTAACCTCGTAGCCGTCGATGGCGAGCTCGTCGAGCAGTTCTGCATGGATCAGGTGCACTTGGCGGAGGTTCGGCGCGGAGGGCTCGCGCTTCACGCGCGAGGGGTGCTGCACCGTCGGCCCGGCGTGGGCATCGCCATCGATCCCGAAGCCGGCGATCAGCTGGATCTCCTCACGGAGCGGTTTGCTGAAGCGGTGCGCGTCGTCGCGGGCGACACCGATCACCGTCGCGCCGGCCGTCGAGAGCTTGATCGGGGAGGTCATGAATCGATCCTATGACCGAGGGCGGGCGTGGCCTCGATACGCGTCGCCTTCCGCGGCGCTACTCGACCACGGAGTGGGTCACGGCGCGACGTAGAGCTTCCGCAAGGTCTGCCGCACCGTCCAGAGGGTGCGCATGCCCGCCTCGAGCCGCACGACCGAGCCCGGCGCCAGCACGATGGGGTCGGCGATGGGATGCTGGAACTCCAACGTCGCGGCACCCGAGAGCACGATGAACACCTCGTCGGCCTCGATGTCGCGCATCGCGCCCGGCGTCATCTCCCACACTCCGACGATTCGCCCGTCGGTCGAATCGAGCACGCGAAGTCCAGTGGTGGGCGCACCCGCGACGACCTGCTCGGCCGGCACGGGCTCGTGCTCGAGGGCGATGGCTGCGGCATCCGTCACCGTGCCCGCATCGAGCCGGAGCTCGCCGTTCACGAGTCGAACCCCAGTCCGAGCGCGTCGAGCGTCTTCAGGAGCACGTTGCGCTTGCCGCCGGCGTGGTCGGCGCGGTCGAGCGACCAGCGGGTGGCGTTGATGCCGAGCGCGGCCGCCGGCTCGGGCGGGAACGGCAGCGGCCGCTCACGCACCATCTCGAGTCGCGTGCGTTCGGTCTCACGGCGCTCGAGGCGATCGAGCATCACCTCGGCGGCGAAGCGCGTGGCGGCGACGCCGAGCCCGGTGAATCCTGCCGCGTACGCGACACGGTCGTCGCGTGCCGTGCCGTAGAACGCGCAGAAGCGCGTGCACGTGTCGATCGCACCGCTCCACTGGTGGCTGAAGCGCAAGCCCTCGAGCTGCGGGAACGTCGTGAAGAAATGGCTCGCGAGACGCGCGAACGTGTCGGGCCGGCGCTCGTACTCTTCGCGCACGCGACCCCCGTAGTAGTAGATCGCGTCGTAGCCGCCGAAGAGGATGCGGTTGTCACGCGAGAGCCGGTAGTAGTGGAACTGGTTCGCCATGTCGCCGATGCCCTGGCGGTTCGACCAGCCGATCGCCGCGAGCTGATCGGCCGAGAGCGGCTCGGTCATCAGCACGTAGTCGTAGACCGGCACGGTCATGAGCGTGTTGCGCTTGAGGAGTGAGGGGAACACGTTCGTCGCGAGCACCGCGTGCTCGGCAACCACCCGGCCGCCATCGGTCACGAGGGCGACCGCTCCTGTCGAGCCCGGCGTGTCCATGCCTAGCACGGGGGAGCGCTCGAAGATCTCGACGCCGAGCTCCTCGGCGACCCGCGCGAGTTCGAGGGCGAGCTTCGCGGGGTGCAGCGTTGCGCTCGTGCGCGTATGCCAGGCGGCACCGAGATACGTGGGCGAGTCCACCTCGGCGCGGGTCTCGGCCTCGTCGAGGAACCGCACGGTCGGGTCATCGCGCGCCGCGGCATCCGCCGCCGACTCACGTAACCACCCGAGCTGGTGCGGCTCGACGGCGACCTCGAGCGAGCCGTTGCGCTCGAACTCGAAGTCCATGCCGTACTCGGCCTCGGCCGCCTCGATCGCGTCGAGGTTCTCGAGCCCGAGCCGGTTGAGCGTGTCGAGTTCATCGGGCCAGCGGGTGAGGCCGTTCTCGCGACCGTGGGTGAGGCTCGCCTCGCAGAAGCCGCCATTGCGGCCGGATGCCGCCCAGCCGATCGTCTTCGCCTCGATGAGCACGACGTGCGCGTTCGGGTTGCGGCGCTTGGCGAGCACCGCCGTCCAGAGCCCGGTGTAGCCGCCGCCGACGATCGCGAGATGCGCGACCCGCTCACCCGAGAGCTTCGGGCGCGCCGGCACGCGGCCGACGTCGTCGAGCCAGAACACCGATTGCGCGGTGTGCTCGAGCGAGTGCTGCACGACGGATGCCGCTGGCCGGCGCCGTTCGAATACGGTCGTTCCCACTGGGATCACTCCATCGCGGTCTGGTACTCCATCCTCCCGCGCGGCGAGGCGGACGCGCCAGCGGCGCGGTGTCCCGACATCCGCTCGCCGCCGGACAGGGTGGCCGGATGGCCGGATGCCGCTGTCGGTGGTACCCGGCACGATGAGGTGTGCCCGAGACGATCGACTACGCCCGCTACGAACTCGAGTTCGACGCCGACTTCTCCGGCCCCGACCTCGACCCCGCCCAATGGCTGCCGCACTACCTGCCGCAGTGGAGCAGCCGCGAGGCCACCCGCGCACGCTACGACGTGGGCGACGGCCTGCTCACCTTGCGGATCGACGCCGACCAGCCGCCGTGGTCGGTGGAGTACGACGGCATCGTGCGGGTGTCGAACCTGCAGACCGGCGTGCGATCGGGGCCCGTGGGCAGCGGCGAGGGGCAGCATCCGTTCCGCGACGGCCTCGTCGTGCGCGAGGCGCAGCGCGAGCAGCGGCTGTACACGCCGCGGTACGGCATCATCGAGGTGCGCGCGGCCGCCAGTGCAGATCCCAACAGCATGGTCGCCCTGTGGATGATCGGCATCGAAGACGTGCCCGAGCACTCGGCCGAGATCTGCGTCATGGAGATCTTCGGCAACGAGGTGACGGATGCCTCGGCCCTCGTCGGCATGGGCGTGCACCCCTTCAACGACCCCACGATCACCGACGACTTCGAGAAGGTTCGCGTCGAGCTCGACGTGCGCGACTTCCACGACTACGCCGTCGAGTGGACGCCCAGCGGCGTACGCTTCTTCATCGACGGGCAGCTCGTGCGTTCGACGACCGAGTCACCCGACTACCCGATGCAGCTCATGCTCGACGTATTCCATTTCCCGCCCGAGGCAGGCGACGCCGGGGCGTACCCGAAGGAGTTCCGCGTGCAGCGGGCGCGCGGGTTCCGGCTGCGCTGAGCTGGCTTGCCAATTCGGGTGTAGGGGATGAGCAGCTCAGGCAAGATAGGTCGATCCTTTCACCCGTCTCGTGATGACCTCGCCCACGCCGAACAGTGCACCGTCGTCGCCGAGCGTTCCCACGACCAGCCTCGGCGGGAAGGGAATCCTGCCGACGAGCCGTGACGAGATCTCCCGGATGGCGTGCTCCGGATGCCGGGCCAGATGCCCGGCCAGCACGATCACCTCGGGATCGAGCACCGTGGCGAGCGCGCCGCACGAGAAGGCGAGCAGGTCGAAGAGTTCGTCTGCGGCCGGCTGTGCAGAGGGAACCTTCTTGGCCGCGTCGTCGAGGAGTCGCCGCATGGCCTCCGGCGCCGCGAGCCGGCCTTCTCCGTGGCCGCTCGCCACCCCGGCGATGCGGGATTCGAGGTCGCCCTGGTCGGTGAAATAGCGGGCGAGGGCGTCCCGCTCCGTGAAGAGGAAGCCCACCTCGCCGGCGGCGGAACGGAAGCCGCGGTAGATCTCCCCATCGTTCACGATGCCCGCGCCGACCCCCTCACCGAGCATGTAGGAGGCCACGCTCTGGGCGCCCCTGCCCGCCCCGTGGGCCCACTCGCCGAAGGCGATCGCATTCGCGTCGTTCTCGACGAGCACGGGAAGGCCCGTGGTGGCCGCCACGATGGATTCGAGGGCGACGTCACGCCAGCCGAGTTCGACGGTGTTCATCACGCGTCCGTCGTGCACGATTCCGGGCACGGAGATGCCGATTCCGAGAAGGTCCCGCTTCTCGAGCGCCGCGGCCTCGACGAGTCGCTCCGTCAGAGCGAGGGTTCCGGCGAGCCTTGTCGACGCGGAGATGGAACCGGTGGCCGGATCGACCTCGAAGGCGACCGAGTCGGAGACGACGGTATTCCGCGCAAAATCCCGCAGGAGTCCACGGGCGCGATCCCGGCCGACATCGATCGCCGCGATCACGCGCGATTCACCCGCGACCCTGAGCAGATTCGACGGGCGCCCGCCCGACGACTGCTGTACGCCCTCCTGGGCCAGGACGCCCTCGGCCAGCATGGCGGCACTCAGCCGCTCGACGGTGGCCGAGCTCAGCCCTGTCTTTGCGCCGATCTGCTTTCGTGAGAGTGCCCCGTTCTCTTCGAGGCAGTCGAGGATGGCGGTTCGGTTGATCTCGGTGACGACCCGGGTCGTTGCCGTGCGCTTCTTCGTGTTCATCGATCTCTTCCTTCGAGGGGTGCCCGGTGCCACAACACGCAAGGAGTCGGGCGTGCCTGGGGCTGGTCACCCGACCATCGACGCGGCCGCCTTGTCAAGAAGTATGGTGACTGCCTGGTGCCTTCGTAGCGCCGACGCGGGGCTCGATCGATCGATCGAGCCCTCGAGTGCCCTGGCCACTGCCTCCGCCTTGCCGGAACCGAACGCGAGCAACACGATTTCGCGCGCGCGCAGGATCGTTCCGATGCCCTGGGTCAGTGCCTGTGTCGGCACGTCGTCGATCCCACCATCGAAGAACCGGGCGTTGGCCCGGCGAGTCTCGGGCGTGAGATCCACCGCGCGGGTGAGGGAGTCGTGCGCCGAGCCGGGTTCATTGAACCCGATGTGGCCGTTGTGGCCGATGCCGAGAATCTGAAGGTCGACTCCGCCGGCGGAGCGGATGCTCTCCTCGTAGGCGTGCGCGGCCTCCACGAGGTCGGGCGCCGAGCCGTCGGGGATCGCGACCCGGAGAGGATCGAGACCGAGCGATCGGGTGACCTCCCCGTCGATGACGCTTCGGTAGCTCTGGGGGCGCCGAGGGTCGATGCCCACGTATTCGTCGAGGGCGAAGGCGCTGGCCTGCGAGAGATCGAGCCCCTCGGTGCGACGAAGCGTCTGGAGGGCCCGGTACACGGGAGAAGGTGTCGATCCCGTGGCGACCCCGAGCACCGCCGTCGGACGAGAGCGGATGAGGGCCGAGATGCGCTCGGCGGCCATTCCCGCGGCTGACTCGGCGTCGGCGGCGACGACGACGCGGAGAGAAGAGGAGGTGTGTACGGGAGCGGTCGTGGTGGTCGTCATGACCTGGCCCCCGATCGCTCGCCGCGCTTTGACCGGAGCTCCCGGGCCAGTTCGACTGCGCCGTGGACGGGGGGAGTCCTCACGACGACCAGCTCGACATCGGGAAGGACTCGCGCGAGGTGATGCCGGATGGCGTTCTCGTATGGCGCCTGATTCACGATCACGCCGCCACCGGCGACGACCGTTCGCCCTGTCGCTCCCCGGTCGATGAGGTGGGCCACGCCGCGGGCGAGATCCGCTGCAGCGGCATTGACGATGCTCGCGGCGGTGCGGGAGCCGGCCTCGACCTGGTCGAAGACCACGGACGCGTGCGCTCCCCAGGCCGTTCCGTTGGCCAGGAGCGACGCGCGTTCAGCCAGCTCCGCGGAATCCCCGGCCTGGAACGCGGCGAGCATCGCCGGGTACAGGGGGTCGGCGCCCCCCTCGCCTCTGTCCCAAGCACCGAGTGTGGCGCGAAGCGCAGCAGACACGAGATCGTGCGAGCTTCCCCTGTCGCCCAAAGGCCAGCCGTAGCCGTCGACTGTCACTCGATCACCATCGGTGGTGGTTCCACTGATCACGGCGCCCGTGCCGACGATCATCTCGATGGTGGGCCGGATGCCTGTTGCGTGGTGCAGCAGGAGCGCGTCGTTCACCACGGTGACGCTCGCGTCGAGCGCCTCTTCGAGGCGAGCGGTCGCCCGTGACATCTGCTCGGCGGTGTCGCAGCCGTGCACGCCGGCCACGACGATCGTGCCGCCGGTGACAGCGCCGAGTGAGCGGACGGCGGCGCCGAGTCGGTCGAAATTGCCTTCGTCGGAGAAGAGTGGGCCGCGACGCCAGTGTTCGGAGGGGATCACGCTCTCGGCGACCGTTCCTTCGTTGTCGACGACGCGGATGTGGGTCTTCGTTCCTCCGACATCGATGCCGACGAGAGAGAGGACCGCCGTGTACTCGAACGAATCGGCGTTCGACGACGGGTTGCTCGGGGGCTGGCGACTCTCGGGCACGACTCTCCGCTTCTGATCAATTCGTCTGTTGCTGGTGAGGAGGGTCGATCCTGTCGCGAGGCGATCGGCGCACCATTGCCTCATAGTGATAATAAAGCACGCCCCAGACCGTTTTCGCAAGCCGCCTCCGAACCTCGATCGAGCCTCTAAGGGGGAATATATCGAACGTGTAAACGCGTGTTTCTTGGGGAAGAATTTCGCCCACTGCCCACATTTTGCGTTGACCAGATAACCATTGCACTGATAGAAAAGACCAACTCGAAGTGGTGTTCTGCAGCCCTTCGCCGCTCCCGCCCAACGAAAGGTCCCCTGTGAACAACCGAATTCGCGTCGCCGTGGCCGTTGTCGCTGCCGGTGCGCTGCTGGCATCCCTGGCCGCGTGCTCCTCCCCGTCATCCGACGAGTCAGCTCCACTGCAGTTCGTGCTCTCAGGAGACGGAACGCAGGGAGGCGGCTACCAGAAGATGGCCGACAAGTACTTCGAAGAAACCGGGACCAAGGTCGAGATCGTGGATGTGCCCGGCGACGACCTCACCACACGCCTGCGGAACAGCGCCCAGGCGAACGACTTGCCGAACATCGCCGCCGCGGCGAACGTCGACCCGCTGTGGAAGGACCAGCTCCTCGACCTCTCGAGCATCGCCAAGGACGACAAGGTGCTGCCCACGCTCACCGTCGAAGACCCGGCGGACGGCAAGGTCAAGGCGCTCCCCTCGAGCCTCACGTCGGTGGGAATGTTCATCAACAAGGACCTGTGGGACAAGGCAGGAGTGAGCTACCCGACCGATGTGAGCCAGACCTGGACCTGGGACGAGTTCGTGGCCAAGGCCAAGCAGGTGCAGACTGCGACCGGAGCGCAGTACGGACTCACGATGGACCCATCGGCGCACCGCCTTCGTTCCTTCCTCTACGAGTTCGGCAGCCAGGGAGTCGTGCAGGACGGTGACTCCATCTCGTTCGATGACGAGGGCAGGACGGCGCTCGAGTACTTCAAGGGAATGAACGACGACGGCTTCATGCCCAAGTCCGTCTGGACCGCCGGCGAGGACGCGAGTGCGACGTTCAAGAGCGGACAGGTTGCCGCCTACTACTCGGGTGTCTGGCAGATCGCCGACTTCCAGGCGAACATCACCGAATTCGCGTGGGCATCGGTTCCGACCCCGCAGCAGCCGGTCAAGGCGACCAACTACGGCGCGGCGTCCTGGATCGTGGGCTTCAGCGGGCAGGGCAAGGACGAGGAGACCGAGAAGTTCATCTCCTGGCTCTACTCGCCTGAGAACTACACCGAGTACTGCGAGATCGCCGGATGCCTGCCCTCCGTGAGCGGCCTCACCGTGAACTACCCCAAGGACGCGGACGCGTTCGCCCTGTACAACGCGGAGATCGCTGCATCTCCGGCCGTCTCGGCCGTGCAGACGACGGACCAGCTGCGTCAGGGCTACGAAGGCAAGAGCATGGACGTCGAACCTCTGAAGGACGAGACGGTCAGGTACCTCAGTGGCGAGCAGACGATCGACCAGACGGTCGACGCGATCATCGCGTCGACGAAGGCCGGGCTCCGCTGAGCTGCCGTCCCGGTGCGCCGATGAGGCGCACCGGGACGCCGGCCGCATCCGACAGCCCCCGATGACCGCACAGACCCCCTCCGGAGGAGAGACCATGACCAGCACGATGCAGAGCGTCGTCAGCCCCGAGGCCGCGGATTCGTCGGTTCTGAGCGGCACCGACTTCACGCCCTCTCCTCGACGCCGACCTCGACGCCGATACCGGCTCACCCCGCTGCTGCTCTCGGCCGGAGTCATCGTGCTCTTCGCGCTGTTCTTCCTGTGGCCGGGCGTTCTCGGGCTCGCCTACTCGTTCACCTCGTACCGCGGCTTCGGACCGATGACCTTCATCGGCCTCGACAACTACACCAGGCTCGCCAGCGACCCGACGTTCTACGCGGCGCTCGGACGCACGTTCATCTACACGGCCTTCTCCGTTCCCCTCGGCTACGCCCTGTCCCTCGCCCTCGCGGTGGCCCTGACCAACCTCAGGGCCCGCGGGAAGACGGCGGCCCGCATCATCTTCTTCCTGCCGTGGCTGGTGTCGCCCATCGTCACCGGGGTCATCTGGCGCTGGATGTTCGGTGAGAACTTCGGCTTCGTGAACTTCGTGATTACCTCGCTCGGCGGTGGTGCGGTGCCGTGGTCGTCTGACGCGAATCTCTCGCTCATGGTGGTGATCCTGGCGTCGTCGTGGGCCGGCGCCGCCTTCAACATGCTCCTGTTCATCGCGGCCATCAACAACGTGCCGACCTCCTACTACGAGGCCGCCCAGCTCGACGGCGCCAACGCCTGGCAGCGTTTCGTCTCGATCACGCTTCCAGGCATCGCCCCGACATCCGTTCTCGTCGTCCTGTTGATGACCCTGGGTCAGATGAAGGAGTTCGCGATGATCCAGGCACTGAACAACGGTGGCCCGGGCACCGCGAACCAGTTGATCGTGCAGTACATCTACAAGACCGGCTTCGGCCAGTCGGACGTGGGCTACGCAAGCGCGGCCTCGATGGTTCTCCTCGTAATCCTCATGATCATCGCGCTCGTCCAGATCGCGATCAGCCGGAAGGCCAATTCGTAATGGCGACCACGATCTCGTCCTCCACGGCACGCCTGTCGGGTAACCCCCCGCGACCGCTGCAGCGCCGGAAGTCCGGCGAGTTCCGCCGCTCCATACTTCCGACCACCATGCTCTGGGTCCTGGCCATCCTCATCGCCTTCCCGCTGCTGTGGTTCCTCCTCTCGTCGTTCAAGGGGGGAGGCGAGCTCTTCACCTATCCGCTCTCCTTCCTGCCCAGGGAGTGGACAGCCGACGGCTATGCGCGGGCCTGGGAACGACTCGACTTCGTGCGCTACTTCGGCAACACGATGCTCGTGGCGGGCGTCACCACTGTTCTCACGGTCTTCTTCTGCGCGACGGCGGGCTACGCCCTGGCCAAGTACCGCGCCCCCTGGCTGTCGGTGCTCGCACTCTGCATCCTGTCGATGACGATGCTGCCCGGCGAGGTCATCCTGAACCCGACCTTCACCGTGGTGCGCGACCTGGGCTTCTACAACTCGCTCCTCGGAGTGATCCTGCCCTCGATCCTCACGCCCACCGGCGTGTTCATGTTCCGGCAGTTCTTCATCACGGTTCCCGACGAACTGCTCGACGCGGCGAGAATGGACGGGGCGAGGGAACTCACGATCTTCTTCCGGATCATGCTGCCGCTGGCCCGCCCCATCATGCTGACGCTCGGGATCATCTCGTTCCAGTGGCGTTGGAACGACTACATCTTCCCGCTCATCATCTTGAGCGATCCGAAGAACTTCACCTTGCAGATCGCCCTGCGCACGTTGATCGGCGCCCAGAACATCGACTGGGTGATCCTCCTCGCCGCGTCGGTCATTTCGATGATCCCGCTCGTTCTGCTCTATCTCGTGTTCCAGAAATACATCACGAGCTCGGACATCAGCACGGGCCTGCGCGACTGATCCTCGCCAGACACCACCCGCAGAGAGAAGCTCCACCTCGCCATGCATCGTGATCGAGAGAAGACTGCCGGTCGCGTCGATCGGTTCCTCAGCGAATCGCTGCCGCCGGCGATCGTCGCAGAATCGTCGCCCCTCGAGGTCGGCATGTGGACGGCCCCCGGCGAACCCGTTCCATTCGCCGAGGCGAGGCAGGCGTCGTATATCGCCTCGGGTCTGGGCACCGAGTGGGGCGAGGCGTGGGGAACGACCTGGTTCCACCTCGTCGGCGCGGTTCCCGCGCACTGGCCGGCTGGGCAGCAGCGCTACCGCCCGGAGCTCTCCCTCGACCTGGGTTTCTCGCAATCCAAGCCCGGTTTCCAGTGCGAGGGACTCGTGCGCACCCCAGCCGGACGCGCGGTCAAGGGGCTGGAGCCGCGTAACCACCACGTGAACCTCGACTCGTCGCCCGGTGAGGCGATCGAGTTCTACGTGGAGGCGGCATCCAACCCCGATCTCTCTGGTGGCGACGACTTCTCCAGCCCGCTCGCCTTCGCTCCCACGCCGTTCGGCGACAGGCTCACAGCCCCCTCAGGAACCCTGTACACACTGGGTCGCCTCGAGCTGCGGCTGGTCGACGTCGAGCTCGAATCGCTCGAGCGCGAACTCCGCATCCTGCGCGGTCTGATGGCCGAGCTCGACGGAGCCGACCCTCGACGAGTGACGATCCTGGTGGCCCTCGACCGGGCGCTCGACGCCCTCGATCCGGATGACCTCGCCGGCACGGTCTCCGCCGCCCGCGCGATGCTCGAGCCGGTGCTCGCTGCACCGGCCGCCCACTCAGCCCACCGGATCGTGGCGACCGGCCATGCCCACATCGATTCCGCGTGGCTCTGGCCGACTCGGGAGACCGTGCGCAAGTGCATCCGCACGTTCTCCAACGTGCTCGACCTGATGGACCGCGATCCGGAACTGAATTTCACCTGCTCGTCGGCACAGCAGTACGCCTGGGTGCGAGAAGCGGATCCCGAGCTGTTCTCCCGGCTCGCCGAGCGCGTGCACGAGGGACGCTTCGTTCCGGTCGGCAACATGTGGGTCGAATCCGATGTGACGATGCCGAGCGGCGAATCGCTCGCCCGCCAGCTGCTCGAGGGAGGGCGATTCTTCCAGAAGGAGTTCGGCCGGGTCGCCGACGTGGGCTGGCTCCCCGACTCGTTCGGCTACTCGGGGGCCCTTCCGCAGCTGCTTCGCCAGGCCGGGCTGCGCTGGTTCTTCACCCAGAAGATGAGTTGGAACGAGACCAACGCGATGCCGCACCACTCGTTCCTCTGGGAGGGAATCGATGGATCACGCATCTTCACCCACTTTCCACCCGTGAACACCTACAGCGGCGACATGCGCCCCACGGAGCTCGCGCGCGACTCCCGCAACTTCAGCGACCACGGAGTGGCGACCACCTCACTGATGCCCTTCGGCTACGGTGACGGCGGCGGAGGTCCCACACGCGACATGATGGCCTCTGGCCGTCTTCAGTCCGACCTCGAGGGATCCCCGCGGCTGCGCTTCGCCACGGCGCACGACTTCTTCGTCGACGCCGAGGCCGAATACACCGACCCTCCCGTGTGGTCTGGCGAGATGTACCTCGAGTTCCACCGGGGCATCTTCACGTCGCAGGCGCGCACCAAGCGCGGAAACCGTCGGAACGAGCGGCTGCTCGCCGAGGCGGAGACCTGGGCCTCGGCGGCAGCCCTGCTGACCGGAGCGCCCTATCCCGGCGAGGAGCTCGACGAACTGTGGCGGGCCGTGCTCCTGCTGCAGTTCCACGACATCCTTCCCGGCACGGCGATCGCCTGGGTGCACCGCGAGGCCGAGGCGAGCCACGCCGAGACCACCGAGCGGGCCGAGAGGATCATCGAGACGGCCCTGCGACAGCTGACGGGCGAGGGCACCCACCGGATCGCCGTGAACGCCGCCCCCGTCGTCGTGCGGGGCATTCCCGCACGAACGGGCGTGCTTCTCGACGCCGAACCGGCCATCGATTCCGCTCTGGGCCGCTCCGAGGTGAACGTGCGCGACGACGATGGGCGCATCGTGCTCGAGAACGACCTCGTCTCCGTGGTCGTCGACAGCGACGGCACGATCACCAGCATGCTCGACAAGACGAGCGGTCGTGACCTGATCGACGAGGGGTGCCCGGCCAATCTGCTGCAGCTGCACAGGGACGAGCCGAACCAGTGGGACGCCTGGGACCTCGACGCCTCGTATCGCGCCACCGTGCGCGACCTCCGCGACGGAACCGTGTCACGAGACGGTGACGCCGTGATCGTTCGGCACGAGTTCGGCGCGAGCGGCATCGTGCAGCGGATCGAGCTCGATGGTGCCGAGCCGACCGTGCGCATCCGCACCGAGATCGACTGGCACGAGCGTCGCAAGCTACTCAAGCTCGCCTTTCCGCTCGATGTGCACGCGGCGGCGGCCTCCTACGAGACGCAGTTCGGTCACATCTCCCGGGCTGTTCACGCCAACACCTCCTGGGATGCGGCGCGTTACGAGGTCTGCGCACATCGCTGGGTGCACGTCGGCGAACCGGGTTTCGGGGCGGCCATCTCGAACGATGGCGTCTACGGCCACGACGTGACACGTCAGGTGACCGACGGCAGGGTGCTCACGGTGGTGCGCCAGTCGCTGCTGCGCGCTCCCAGGTTCCCCGACCCCGAGGCCGACCAGGGCCTGCACTCGATCACGAGCACCCTCACGGTGGCCCCCGGGATCTCCGACGCGATTCGCGCGGGTCGGGCAGCGGATGCCCCGAGCCGGGTCGTGCGCGGCGCCCGGGTTCCGCAGCCCCTCGTCAGCGCGCTCCCGCCGACCTTCGCTGGAACGACGTCGGTGATCGCCGAGACGATCAAACTCGCCGCGGACGGCTCGGGCGACGTGATCGTGCGGCTCTACGAGAGCGAAGGACGGCGAGCGGCCGTGGTGGTCGCCGCCGCCTTCCCGGCCGCATCGTGCACGCTCGTCGATCTGCTCGAGCGGCCGAAAGAGGGCACCGAACCCCGGCCTGAGCACTCCGGCGGCGAAATCCACCTGGAACTACGACCGTTCGAGATCGTGACTCTGCGGATCCGTCCAACGGATGAGATCCGCGCGAAGGAAGGCGCCTGAGCATGCTGACGACCGAACAGCGCGAGATCTTCGGCCTCGGCGCGGACGTGCTCGACCACGACTACATCTCGGCCATCATCGCCGGCTCCCGCGTCCAGGCGGACGAGCTGGCTGGGTTGACCGCGGAGGGACTCGAGGCCTTCGGGCATCGCGAACTCATGCGCGCCATCCTCGTGCTCGTCGCCACCGATATCGCGACGCGCGGAGACGAGACCGCCTCGCGAATGGAGTCCGCCGGCATCATGGCCGACCGTCTTGTGGCCAGGCAGGGCTCGAGTGGGCTGTTCTCGAGCGAGGGCAATCTCGACTCGCCGCCGGACACCGCGTTCACGATCAATGACCTGTGCTCCTGCGTCTCGCTCATCGATGGCCGCGGTGACGACGTTCGGGTTCGATGGTCGCCGATCCGGCAGACGCTCGAGCGGATCGCGCTCCGCGCTGCTCCCGCCGTGGCCGCGGGAGGGGTGCACACCCCGAATCACCGCTGGGAGGTGGCGAGCGCGCTCGCGGGCCTCAACGCCCTGTGGCCCGACGAGCGGCTGCGCGCGCGGGCCGAGCTCTGGCTTGCTGAGGGCATCGACATCGATGCCGATGGCCTGTACTCGGAGCGAAGCGGAATTTACGCGGCCGAGGTCACGAATCCCAGCCTTCTCTCCATCGCCCGCGACCTGGGCAGGCCCGAGTTGCGCGACGTCGTGCTGCGGAACCTCCGGGCATACGCGCACCTCGTCGAAGACGACGGCGAAGTCGAGAACGTGCACTCCCGACGGCAGGACCAGAGACTCGCCTACGACGTCGAACTGTTCCTCTCGCCTCTTCGCCAGCTGGCGATCGCGCACGGTGACGCTGATCTCGCCCGCCTCGCCGAGGGCATCGTGCGGCGTGGGCTCGTTCACCCGGGTCGCCACCTCGCCGAACTCGTTCGGCACCCGGAGATCGGCGGGCGACTGCCGGAGGCCACCGATCCGCAGCCCGCCGAAGCGCAGTCCGAAACGGACGTGTTCTACCCCGTGAGCCGCCTGTTGCGGGTGCGCCGGGGACAGGTCTCGGCGTCGATCTTCGCGGGCAGCGACTTCTCCAAGACGGGGCGGATCGCGTCGGGGCTCTCCAACTCAGCGACCCTCGTGAGGGCGCGCCGAGGTGCCTTGGTGCTCCGTTCCGTGCGGCTCGCCCCCACCTTCTTCTCGATGGGCTGCATCCGCCCCGATGGCCTCGAACGCGTTCCCAACGGCGCGGTGCTGCGCGAGACACGCAGCTCCGGCTACTACGAGCCGCTCGCGCCCGATGTGCCCCGAGACCTGTCCGATCCGGTATCGGAGGGGCGTTATTTCGCGGCGATGGACTTCGAGAACCGCGCCATCGACCCGATGTCGCTGCGGACCACCGTGACCGCCGTAGTCGACGATGCTGGTGTGAGCCTCGACTTCTCATTCGGCGGCGCAGCCACTCGCTACGCCGTAGAGCTGGTCTTCGACGGGGAGCTGACCGTGAACGGCGGCGAGCCATTCGGCGGCGGCTGGTGGCTTCGCGGGCGAACGGCCGAGGTTGCGGGATTCGGCGCCGGTGCCTCGATCACGGCCTCGGGCTTCGACGACGCGCCGCCCGACTTCGACGAGGGCGAGATGTTCGGCTACGTCGGCGGCAACGACTCCATCGAGGGAACGCGCCTCCTTTTGTCGGGCTCGACGACGGCAGCGTCGAGTCTCCGCATCGATCTGGTCTGACCGCCGCCCACTCCTCGGCGGGCCGGGCGGCCTGCGAGGCGAGCGCGGCCGCGAGGTCGTTCCAGGCGAGCACCTCGAACGCAGCGGGCGGATGTTGCGCGATCGTTCGTGGCATGTAAGCCGCTTGAAACATGAGCACGGTTTGATCATCCTCATGGAGATGTCTGACAGCTGGGCAGGTAGGCAGGTCGTCGGTCACCGCATCGGCGCGGTGGAGTATGTGCTGCGCGACCTGACCGACTCGATCCACTCAGGCATCGTCGAGGTCGGTGAGCGGCTGCCGGCCGAAAGCGCGCTCGCGGCTCGATATGGAGTGAGCCGTTCCGTGATCCGCGAGGTCCTGCGCATCTGCGAGGCGCAGGGGCTCACGACCACTCGCAATGGTCGTGGCACGTTCGTCGCCAGCCAGCAGGGGGACACGCGGCTGGTTTTCGGTGAGTTCTCCGCCGCGCACCTCATCGAGGCCCGTCCCCACGTCGAAGTCCCGGCAGCGGGTCTCGCCGCCATCCGCCGAAGCGAAGCCCAGGTCACCGCGCTGCAGGAACTGCACGAGCAGATGCAGGCGGAGACGAACGCCGAGGCTTGGGTGCAACTCGACATCAGCTTCCACGGGGCGATCGCTGCGGCATCCGGGAACCCGATCTTCCAGGTCGTGCTCGAGAGCATCAGCGGCGCTCTCTCGAGCCAGTCCTCCCTCCTGAACCTCGGACCCGGCCGGCGCGAGAGCGCCGACATCGAGCACCGCGGCATCGTCTCGGCGATCGCCCGCGGCTCAGTGGCGGAAGCCGAGGACGCGATGGAGTTCCATCTCGACCAAGTCAAGGAAGCCCTGTCGCACGCGGCAGGCACGACACCAAGGGGGCCGCGTCATGACTACGCAGGACACCGACTCGAGCACGACACTCGAGGTGCAGAAGCGTGACTTCTCGCACGAGCAGGAGGGATACCGCCATGGGCTGAAGCCCCGACAGTTGCAGATGATCGCGATCGGCGGCGCGATCGGCACCGGATTGTTCATGGGCGCGGGTGGCCGCCTCGAATCCGCCGGCCCGTCGCTCTTCATCGTCTATGCCGTCTGCGGCGTGTTCGCGTTCTTCATCCTGCGTGCGCTCGGCGAGCTCGTCCTGCATCGGCCGTCTTCGGGATCGTTCATCTCGTACGCTCGAGAGTTCTTCGGGGAGAAGGCGGCGTACGTCGCCGGCTGGATGTACTTCCTCAACTGGGCGACGACTGCGATCGCGGATGTCACGGCGGTCGCGCTCTATGTGCAGTTCTGGTCGGCGTTCACTGCCGTGCCGCAGTGGGTGCTCGCGCTCATCGCGCTCGTCATCGTGTTGAGCCTCAACCTCGTCTCGGTGAAGGTCTTCGGCGAGATGGAATTCTGGTTCGCGCTCATCAAGGTCGTCGCGCTCGTGAGCTTCCTTGTGATCGGTATCGTGTTCCTCTCGGCCGGGTGGCCGCTGAACTCGGACGCCGGCACCGTCGCGCCCGGCCTGTCGATCTGGCAGGACAACGGCGGCGTCTTCCCGACCGGCCTCATCGCGAGCGTGCTCGTCGTGCAGGGCGTCGTCTTCGCCTACGCCGGCATCGAACTCGTCGGCACGGCGGCGGGCGAGACGGCGAACCCCGACAAGGTGATCCCGCGCGCGATCAACTCCGTCATCTTCCGGATCGCTGTCTTCTACGTGGGCTCGGTGCTGTTGCTCTCGCTCCTCCTGCCGCACACCGCATACTCGAGTGGCGAGAGCCCGTTCGTCACGTTCTTTGCGAGCATCGGTGACGGTTCGTCCGGCGAGATCGCCGGGTCGATCATGAACTTCGTCGTGCTCACCGCAGCGCTCTCGAGCCTCAACGCCGGTCTCTACTCGACAGGGCGAATCCTGCGATCCATGGCCATGAGCGGCGCCGCCCCCCAGTTCACCACGCGGATGAACCGCCACGGCGTTCCGTACGGCGGCATCCTGCTCACGGGTGGCGTGACCCTCCTCGGCGTCGTGCTCAATCTCTTCGTTCCCGAGGACGCGTTCGAGATCGTGCTCAACATCTCGGCCATCGGCATCGTCGCGGGCTGGGGCATGATCGTGCTGTGCCAGCTGCAGCTGCGGCGGAGGGCGCAGCAAGGGAAAGCCGTGCAGCCGGCGTTCCGGATGCCGGGTGCGCCGTTCACCTCATACCTCACCCTCGCCTTCCTGGTTGCCGTGATCGTGCTCATCGCGGTGGACTTCCCGACCGGCACGCTCACCGTCGGCGCCTTCGCGGTGATCGGCGTGCCGCTGCTGATCGTCGGCTGGTTCGCCGCGCGCAAGCGCATCTACGAGATCGCTCGATCCCGTGACGGCTTCACCGGCATGTTCCCGGTGCTCGCCGAGACTCCTGCGATGGAGGCGAAACTCGACGACAATGCCGCCGAAGAACAGAGGGACCGACAGCACGAGCCCTGATCGAGCTTGGGCTTCCGGGGCTCGGCGCGCATTCTGCGCCGAGCCCCGCTGACGTACGCGACAGGACGTCTCCTCACCCGCGCGGCGCGTGCGCCTCGAGAAACTGGTACACCTCGGGCTGGTCGATGTTTGGGTCGATCGGTTGAGCGCTCACGGTGTCCTCCCCTCGTATTCGTGCTCGCGGAGGAGTTCGCGAAGCTGAGTCCGCGCTCGTTGGTAGCGGCCGCGTGCGGTCGACTCGCTGATCCCGAGGATCGTGGCTGCTTCGGGCAAGGTGAATCCGTCCCACAGCACGAGTCGTACGAGTTCGGATTGATCGGCCGGGATGGCGTCGAGCGCGGCGCGGATGTCGAGGGTCTCCGCGTCGACATGCTCGGTCGGGAGCGTCTCGAGATGTCCGCGCAGCTTGTGGGTGAGATCGGAATGACGGATGGCGCCGCGGGCGGCGTTGGCGAGCACGCGTCTGGCGACGCCGAACAGCCACATCCGTGCTTGTTCCGGGTCTGAGGGCATCCGGTCGCCTCGCCGCCACGCGACCACGAACGTCTCACTGAGCAGATCTGCGGCGTCGGCCGGGATCCGCACCCGCCGGCCAAAATAACTGAGCAGGTCAGCAGCGTTGGCCACGTACACGTGCTCGAAGTGTGTTTCGCGCGTCGATCGGCGCCGTCGATGCATCACTGTGCTGGGCTTTCGGTCGCGTCGTCGCACGGCCCTGCTGCAACTTCCAGCCCGACCCCGTGTTTGAGGTGGCCCGCCTGCTCGAACTCGGCAGAGACGCGCTCGCCCATCACCCGTGTCGCCGCCATCGAGTAGGTCGCGGGCGGTGGGGTCGCGCCCGATGCGGCGCTCGCGGGATCGGTGAACGCGACGCGTCGTTCGACCTCGAGTTCGTACTCGGCCTCGATCTCAGCGATGGTGATGGATGCGATGAGCGAGTCCCAGTCGTGTTCCGTGAGAAACTTCCGCGCCGCCTCGACGCGCCGGTCGACTTCCTCGTCCGGCACATCGTGGTCGCGATAGTAGGGCTGCACGCTGAAGAAGACCTCGCACAGTCCGAGCTCGGTTCCGTCTTTCAACTCGAAGCTGCGCTGCGCGACGACATCCGGTGTCCAACCCATCCAGTCGAACACGGCCGGCCCAGCCGTCGCAGCCGTGACGCCGAGCCCAAGAACGCTGACCCCGAGCGCAGCGCCAGTAAGGAACCTCCGGAGACGCGACACACGGGCGCGATGGCGAGACTCTGCAACGACCGCTCGCGCAACGGCTTCAGCGTGCTCCGCAGCCGCCGGCACCGCCCCCAGCGCTCGCGGCGCAGCACCCTCCACCGCCTCATCCACCCAATCCATTGCCAGCCCCTTCGTAGAGTGCCCTCATAGAGGACATGTCCGGGATGGGCTGTTCCTTAATTGGTCAGCGAGTCTCAACCGATGTTCTGACCGACGCTGTACACGTTCGGCGAGATCTCCTCTGCTCCGATCGGTGCCGGGGCGCCATCCGGTCGGATCTCATAGGTGCCCGTTGGCCCGCTGACGGCCGTGAGTCCGCCATCTTCGCCGCATCCGACCACCCAATCTTCGTTGTTCGGGTAGATCACGAGGCAGATCGCGGAATTATCACCCTTCGCAGGTGGAGGCGATCGCCGTCATGCTCGCCCACGAAGCGGCTCGTCGTTGGATCCAGCCTGTCATAGGCGTAGTCCGGCAGATCCGTCGGGAGCGTGTCACCGGGTTCCGCTGCGCGATCCAAGACGGCGAATCCCGATCCGGGACTGATGCAGCCGGCAAGCCCTATTCCTGCGAGCAGGACAACAGCAACGACCGACGCGAGCTTCAACGCTGACACAGTCGAGATACTGCCACGGATGCCACGAAGGCTCATTCAGGCTCAGCGGGCGCCTCGGAGAGTCGTCAGGAGAGCGCGTCGACGTTGCGCAGGTAGGCGATCCAGCTGTTGCATTCGTGTACATGCGTCAGACCGATGGCGGGTGCGGCCCACATGATGAAGGCGGCGGCGTCGACCATCCCCGCCAGGTCGAAGGCGACCGGCAATAGTTCGCGCTCTGCATCGGACAGGGTCCTCGTCCGCTCATATCCGGCTACCGCAGCGTCGGCGAGGTCGCGCGGCAGGCGCCGGTCGGGATCGTCGACGGCGAGGTAGTGGAAGACGCGCGCCAGGTCGATGACGAGCGGACCGTGGTTGAGCTCGTCGAAGTCCAGCACAGCGGTGACCTCCCGGTCCGCGACCAGAAGGTTCTGGCGGTGAAGGTCATGGTGGAGCGGACCGGAGGGCAGCTCGTGCAAGCGCTCCAGCTCTTCGCTTCGGCCTTCGAGGAAGTCCCGCACGCGATCGTGCCAGTCGTCGACGCCGTCGAGCTCGGGCCGGGACGCCAGGCCCTGGTGGAGGAGGCCGAGACGGTCGATCACCGGGATCCGCTCGTCGGTCCAGTCGGCGGTGAGGAGGTGCATCCGGGCCAGCAGTTCACCCACCTGCCCTGCCAGCGCCGCGGTCATCTCGGTCGGGATGTCGCCGGGCACCCACGGGAAGACGGCGATCGGGCGAGCGGCCTCGACGACCACCTCGCCTGCGGCGGTCCGAAACGGTGCCGGCGTCGGGTACCCGTTCTCGCCGAGGAACGCGACCAGCCGCAGCTCGGCGCGGATCTTCTCGATGCCCGACATCCGGTACTCCCTCAGCACCACCTCGCCGTGGTCGGTCGCGATGCGGAAGTTGCCGTTGTCCTCGCCGCCTTCGAGCGGCTTCGGATCACCGGTGGCGCGGACCCCGAACTCGGCCAGGATCTTGGGGAACTCGATCTGATGCATTGTCTCTGTGTTTCCCGTTGTCGTCGCGGTGCCGCTGATCAGGCTATCTGCCGAGTCGCATTCGGATACTCACTCGCACGACAGCGTACAAATGGCTCATCGATCCCATATCGGGAGGCTATCGCCGGCTTCGGGAGCTGGCACAGCTCCTCACCCGCGCGGCGCGTGCGCCTCGAGGAACTGGTAGACCTCGGTCTGGTCGACGCCGGGGAAGGTGCCCGTCGGCAGCGCCGCGAGCAGCGAGGTCGGGGTGCGTGCCGCGGGCCAGGAATGATCGCCCCACCGCTCGGCGAGCGCACCCGGTGCGCGACGGCAGCAGGTCTCATCGGGGCAGCGCGACACGGCGCGGTGCGAGGTCTCCCGGCCGCGGAACCACTTGACGTGCTCGAAGGGCACGCCGACCGACACCGAGTACTCGCCCTCCTTGGCCTTCTCGATGCGCGACGTGCACCAGAACGTGCCCGAGGGGGTGTCAGTGTACTGGTACCAGGGGCTGAAGCGGTCTTCGACGTCGAACACCGTGCGGGCCGTCCAGTTGCGGCAGACGGTCGTGCCCTCCACCGCACCCAGGGCATCCGACGGGAAGCGAACCGCGTCGTTCTCGTACGCCTTGATGATCGTTCCCGACTCGTGCACCTTCATGAAGTGCACGGGGATGCCGAGCCGAGCCGTCGCGAGGTTCGTGAAGCGGTGCGCGGCCGTCTCGTACGACACCGCGAACGCATCGCGGAGCTCCTCCATGGAGATGCGCCGCAGGTTCTTCGCCTCGGTGAGGAAGCGTACGGCGGCCTGCTCGGGCAGGAGGATCGCCGCGGTGAGGTAATTCGTCTCGATGCGCTGGCGCAGAAATTCGCCGTAGTTTCTCGGCTCCTCGTGGGCGAGGATGTGGCTTGCGAGCGCCTGCAGGATCGGCGAGCGGGAGTCGCGCGAGGGCGATTGCTGCGTGGGCAGGTAGATGCGGCCGTGGCGCTTGTCGGTGACCGATCGCGTCGAGTGCGGCAGGTCGCCGACATAGTGCAGCGAGTAGCCGAGATGGCTCGCCATGTCGGCGACGAGCTGGTGCGAGACCGGACCGCCTGCATGCCCCACGGCCTCGAGCAGTTCGGCCGCCTTCGCCTCGAGCTCGGGATAGAAGTTGTCGCGAGCGCGCATCTCGGCACGCAGCTCGGCGTTCGCGCGACGTGCCTCCTCGGGCGTCGCGGCACGCTCGCGGTGCAGGCGATCGATCTCGTTGTGCAGCGTGAGGATGGTCTGCAGGGTCTGGTCGTTGAACGCCTTGCCGACGCGGAACGGCGCGAGTCCGAGCGCGGCGAACACGGGCCCGCGCTGGGCGCGCTCGACGGCGATCTCGAGCGCGGCGCGCTGGCTCGGGGCATCCGTTCGCAGCAGTTCATCGACGCTCGTGCCGAGCGCGAGGGCGATCGTGCGCAGCATCGAGAGGCGCGGCTCGCGCTTGCCGTTCTCGATCGACGAGACCTGCGAGGGGGCGCGGTCGATCGCCGTGGCGAGTTCGCCGAGCGTCATTCCAAGTGCGGTGCGGCGTTCGCGGATGCGCCGGCCGAGCGTGAGCGCGTCGACCTCGTCGGGCCCATGGCCGTCGGCGCCCGAAGGCGCGGCAGGGGCGGCTGCGAGAGCCGTCTGGGCGGTGCGATCGGCGATGACCATGTCTCCGATGGTCACATGGGCGAGCGGATGCCGCAAACAGAAGAACGGCGAAAGTTCTGCAAGTGGCGAAACGGCTGACTGAACGGCCTGTTGACACCGCAGCTGCAGTATGCCGGGATGAACCCATGGCGACCACGTCGCAAACCGCTGAGGATCCTGAAGCTCTGCTCGAACGAGCTCGGGAGACCTTCCGCGCCGGCGATGCGCTCGGCGCCTGGACGCTGTGCGAGCGGATCGCAGAACTCGGCCGATCGAGCGGCGAGCCGGCGATGATCGCCCGGGCTGCGCTCGTGATCCGCGGCGTCACCGAAGGAGCGGTCGTCGCGCGCGTGCACGCGCTCAGCCGCGAAGCACTCGCGAGGCTCGGCGACAACGACAACGACAGCGACAACGACAGCGACGACGACACCGACATCGACACCGACGAGGTGCTCCGAGTACGAGTTCGGGCCCAGCTCGCAGCGACGACCGACCTGTGGGCCACCTCGCCCGGCGGCCACACCGCCGCCGGCGCCTTGGCAGACGCCGAAGCGTCAGGCGACCCGGAGGCGATCCTCATCGCCCTCCATGCGCAACGCGCCGCGCTCAGCAATCCGCTGCACGCGCGCGAGTGGCTCGATATCGGCGCACGCGCGATCGGGCTCGGCCTTCGCAGCGGCGATGGGGACCGGGTCGCCTGGGGGCACTTCTGCCGAATGGACGCGCATTGGATGCTCGGTGACCGGGCGGCGCTCGAGAACGAAGTGCGATTGCTCCGGGCGGACACGGACCTCGAGCGGGAGCCGACCGCGGCCTGGCGACTCGAGCTCGTTCGCGCGTGCCTTGCCCTGCACGATGGACGGTTCAAGCTGGCCGCGCAGCTGGCGGATCGCGCGATCGCGACCGGCCGGGCGCTCGGACTCGGCGACGCCGAGTTCTTCGAGATGGTCTTCCGCTTGCAGTTCACCGCCCAGGTCGGCCCGAACGAGGCGGTCGACACCAGCACCGAGCGGGCTCTCCGCGAGAGCGTCGATTCGGGCCTCTTCCTCGGACGCCTGATCCTCGCGTCGTTCCTGTCGGATCGCGGGCGCGATGAGGAGGCGGCGCGCGAGTGGCATCTCATGCGCGGACACCTCGCTGACATCCCCACCCATCTGCATGAGTTCGTCGTCGCCCTGACGAGCGCATCGAAGATCTGCGCTCGGCTCGGCGACCTCGAATCCGCCCGGTTCCTGTATGCCGAGCTGCTGCCATATGAGGAGATGCAGGTCACCGGTGGTGCTCACACACCGTCGCTCGGGCCTGCGGCGCTCTACCTCGCCGAGCTCGCCGAGTTGCTCGGCGACCCGGAATCGGCGGAGGAGCACGCGCGCGATGCGCTGGCATCCGCGATCTCGATGGCCTCGCCCACCTTCGAGGCGAGATCACTCCTCGTGCTCGCCCGCCTCACGCGACGGCGGAATCGGAAGGACACTCCCGGCCCGTCGGCGCGTGAGTACGCGGCGGGGGCGCGGGCGATCGCGGAACGGCTCGACTGGTCGGCGTTCCTGCTCCTCGTCGACGCGGTCGTCACCGCCGACCACCACGGAGGCCTCTCGAACCGGGAGTTCGAGATCGCCGGCCTCGTCGCTGCCGGGCGCAGCAATCGTCAGATCGCGGCCGAGCTCTACCTCTCCGAGCGAACCGTCGAGTCGCACATCTCGCACATCTTCGCAAAGCTCGGGGTCACCTCACGGGTGGATGTCGCGATGTGGTACTCCGCGCGGCGATGAGCGCCGGCGCGCTGGGCAGAGCGCCCGCTCACCGTACGAGTGCGGGCTTGAGCTCGCGGGCGAAGAAGTCCATGAAGCCGTCGACATCCGGACCCGAGTTCGCGAGCACGACGTGGTCGTAGCCCACGCGCTCGTACTCGCGGATCGCCTCGAGGTGCTTGGCGGCATCCGGTCCGCACGGCAACTTCGCGGCCACGTCCTCTTCTCGGATGAGCGCCGAGGCGGCTTCGAAGTTCGCCGGGTTCGGCAGCTCGCTCATGACCTTCCAGCCGGTGAGCGACCAGCGGGATGACTCGTGGGCGGCGCGCACCGCCGACTCCTCGTCGGGCGCCCACGCGAGTCCGACCTCGCCGTAGCGCGGCCCGTCACCGCCGGCGCGTCGATACGCCTTGAGGATCGAGGGTTTCGCCTCGTTGCCGAACAGGCCGTCGCCGAGCTCGGCCGCGAGCCTCGCGGCATCCGGTCCGCCCGCAGCCACCGCAATCACCGGGAGCTTCTCGGGGAGGTCGAAGACGCGCGCATCCTCGAGGCGGAGGTACCTGCCCCGATACGAGTGGTAGCCGCCCGACCACAGCAGGCGGATGATCTCGAGCGCCTCGTGGAGCATCGCCTGGCGCTCGGCGACCGCCGGGAACCCGCTGCCGACCACGTGCTCGTTCAAGCGCTCGCCGGAGCCGACGCCGAGCGTGAACCGGCCGTCCGAGACGAGGGCGAGGGTCGCCGCGGCCTGGGCGATGATCGCCGGGTGATATCGCAGCGTCGGGCAGGTCACGCCGGTGGCGAGACCGAGCGAGTCCGTCGTCGCGGCGATGGCCCCGAGCACCGTCCACGCGAAGGGCGAATGCCCCTGCGAGTCGAGCCACGGGTGGTAGTGGTCGCTGATCTCGACGAAGTCGAATCCCGATTCCTCGGCGAGGCGGGCCTGCCGCACGAGTTCCTGCGGTCCGAACCCTTCTGCCGAAAGCTTGTAGCCGTACTGCATGATCGTCGTCTCCCTTCGACAGGGGCGACGTTACGCCCGCGGCATCCGTGCCGGCAGCCGTTGCACACGGCGTCGGATGCCGCCACAATACGCCGCGATCCACTCGCGTTATACGCCGCGCTTCTCGAAACGGCAAGGGCCTACTACCGCGAGAACCGCCGATCTACCGTGTCGGTACCGACCGGTGTTCCGCGGCCTCGCCGCGGCGCAGGCAACCCGAGAAAGCGAGTCGACGATGACGAACAGCATGCCTCCAGATGCCCCCACGCCTCCCACCGGAACTCCACCGAGCGGTATGCCGCCGACCGGCGCCATGCCGCCGACCGGCGCCATGCCGCCGACCGGCACGACGCCGCCGACCGGCACGACGCCGCCGACCGGCACGATGCCTCCCGCTGGCACGATGCCTCCCGCCGGCACGACCGCGTCGGGAACGGCGCCCGTCGGCACCACACCTGAGCTGCGCGACGAAGCTGCGATGCTCGCGGAAGACGCCGGACAAGCAGGCCGACGAGTGGCCGACGTCGCGAAGGAGGAGACGAAGTCGGTCGCCTCCGAGACGCGCCGTCAGGCTCGGCAGCTTGCCGACCAGGCGGGCAGCGAGCTCCGCGACCAGGCCGCCGTGCAACAGCGACGCGTCGCGAGCGGGTTGCGAGCCGTCGGCAGCCAGTTCTCCCAGATGGCCGAGAGCTCGACCGAGTCGGGGTACGCCACCGATCTCGTTCGGCAAGCCGGCAGCAGCGCCGATGAGGTCGCCCGCTGGCTCGACGCCCGCGACCCGGAATCCCTGCTCGAAGAGGTCAAGGGGTTCGCCCGGCGCCGTCCGGGCGTGTTCCTCGCGATCGCACTGGGTGCCGGTGTCATCGCGGGCCGGATGACCCGGGCCCTCACGGCCCCCGCCGAGGATGAGCTCACGAGCGGGACATCCCGAGGAGGCCTGCCAACGGGCACGGCGCGCCCGCGCGCCGCCGTGCCGACCAGCCCGAGCACGCCGATCTTCACCGAGGACACGGATGCCGCCACGGCGCCATTCCCCGGAGAGCGCTTCGGCGGAACGGGATCCACTCCACCGAGAGGCGGGTTGCGATGACGAACAATTCGGGCGCCGACCTGCCGGCCCCGTCGGAGCAACAGGCCGCGAACACGTCGCTCGGCGACCTCATCGCCGAGGTCAGCAGCGACGTCTCGACGCTCATGCGACAGGAGGTCGAGCTCGCAAAGGCCGAGATCAGGCAGACGGCGATCCGCGCCGGGAAGGGCGCCGGCATGTACGGCGCAGCCGGCGTGGCCGGGCTGCTCACCGCGCTCTTTCTCTCGATCGCGGTGTGGTGGGGCCTCGGCTACCTGATCGGCAACGCCTGGTCGGCAGTCGTCGTCGCGGCCATCTGGGCGATCGTCGCGGTCGTGCTCGCGCTCGTCGGCAAGCGGGAGTTCGACTCCGTCGACGGCATGCCGAAGACCGTCGACAGCATCAAGAAGATCCCCGATACGTTGAAAAGGAATGAGGAGAACCGATGAGCGACCCCAGTGAGATCCGCTCCGACATCGAGCGGACTCGACGAGAACTCGGCGAGGACGTCGACGCGCTCGCCGACAAGGTCAACCCGGCGAAGATGGCGCACCGCCAGACCGACAAGGTGCGGCGTGCGGTGAACAGGGTCACCGATCGGGTGATGGGCACCGCCTCGGATGTCGCCGAGTCGGCCCACGACGCGATGGACACCGCCGGTGAAGCCGTCGCCGAGGCGCCGCAACGCGTGACCTCGGCAACGAGGGGCAACCCGATCGGTGCCGGCCTCATCGCCTTCGGCGTCGGCTGGCTCCTCTCGTCGCTGATGCCGGCCTCGAAGCCCGAGCGCGACGTCGCCGAGAAGGCGAAGGAAGCGGCAGCCCCGCTCGTCGACGAGGTGCGCGACGTGGCGATGGAGTCGGCCGACCACCTGAAGGAGCCGGCACGTGAGGCCGTCGACGCCGTGAAGGAGCGCGCAGCCGAGGCAGTGGACACCGTCAAGGAAGAGGGCGGCGCCGCGGCATCCGACGTCCAAGCCGAGGCCAAGCACGCGGCCGAGCGACACACGGAGTGAGTGAGTGCGGGGGGTGACGATCGCCACCCTCCGCGGGCAGACTCGAGTCATGGCCATCTCCGAATCCGACCTCGTCCACCTTCGCCGCGTCGTCGAGCTCGCGAGGGAGGCCGCCGACGCGGGTGACGGCCCGTTCGGGTCGGTGCTCGTCGACGCCGCCGGCACCGAACGCTTCGCCGACCGCAATCGGGAGGCGACCACAGGGGATCCGACGCGGCATCCCGAGTTCGAGATCGTGCGATGGGCTGTCATCCACCTCACCCCGGAGGAACGCGCGAGCGCGACGGTGTACACCTCGGGAGAACACTGTGCGATGTGCTCCGCCGCGCACGCTTGGGTGGGCCTGGGCCGGATCGTGTACGTCGCCTCCGGCCACCAGATCGTGGCGTGGCGCGCGGCGCTCGGGGCCGACAGCTCGCCGGTGGCGAACCTGCCGATCACGGCGGTGGCCCCTGGGCTCGTGGTCGAGGGACCGGTCGACGAACTCGTCGACGAGGTGCGCGTGCTCATCGAACGGCACGCCCGGCGCAACTGACCGCGGTTCGCAGGCGGGTCCTTCTGCGACGCAGCCGCGCTCACCGACAGCGCCGCACAGGTGACCAACTGGCGCTCCAACAGACTCGACCGTCGGCATGAGGACTCCAGCGGCCGCGCCTGATCGCTTCGGCCGGCGTGCGAGTCCTGCGCCGAGAGGGCGCTTCGTGTCGCTATAGACCTGCCATTCCGACACGAAGCGCACTTTCGAGCCGCGAAGTTCTGCGGAGCGGAAGAACCCGGGAAGTTCACCCCCTGGATCGTCGCTGTGTGGGTCGCGAGCGGTCGCAGAGTGGATGCAGAGACCCCGGATGGCGCTGAAGCAGGCGCCGACGGCCGCACCGAAGCATCCGCTCAGCACCGACGAAGGAGCACCACGATGAGCACGAATCGCCCCGGAGACCAGACCCAGACCGCTGCCGAGCTGCAGCTCGAGTGGGACGCGAACCCTCGCTGGGATGGCGTCAGCCGCGACTACACCGCCGCCGACGTCATCGCCCTCCGCGGACCGGTGCGCGAGGAGCGCACGCTCGCCAAGCGCGGCGCCGAGAGGCTCTGGCAGCTTATCCAGGAGAACACCGGCACGGCGTTCACACCCCAGGCCGACCCGAAGTGGGCCGCGGCGCTCGGCGCTCTCACCGGCAACCAGGCCGTGCAGCAGGTGCGCGCCGGCCTGCAGGCGATCTACCTCTCGGGCTGGCAGGTCGCGGCCGATGCGAACCTGAGCGGCCAGACCTATCCCGACCAGTCGCTCTACCCCGCGAATTCGGTGCCCGCCGTCGTGAGGCGCATCAACAACGCGTTGCTGCGGGCCGGCCAGATCGAGGCATCCGAGGTGGTTTCGACCGGCTCAACCACCGAGAAGGACTGGATGGCGCCGATCGTCGCCGACGCCGAGGCCGGCTTCGGCGGACCGCTCAACGCCTACGAGCTCATGGGCCAGATGATCGAGGCCGGTGCTGCCGGCGTGCACTGGGAAGACCAGCTCGCGAGCGAGAAGAAGTGCGGCCACATGGGCGGCAAGGTGCTCGTGCCGACGTCGCAGCACATCCGCACGATCAACGCGGCGAGGCTGGCGGCGGATGTCGCGGGCGTGCCGTCGATCATCATCGCCCGCACCGACGCACTCGCCGCGACCCTCCTCACGAGCGACCACGACGAGCGCGACAAGCCGTTCGTCACGGGCGAGCGTACCGCCGAGGGCTTCTACGAGGTGCAGAACGGCATCGAGCCGGTCATCGCCCGCGGCCTCGCCTACGCCGAGTACGCCGACCTGCTGTGGGTCGAGTCGGCCGAGCCCGACCTCGACCTCGCGCGCCGGTTCGCCGAGGCGGTGCACGCGAAGTTCCCGGGCAAGCGCCTGAGCTACAACTGCTCGCCGTCGTTCAACTGGAAGCGCCATCTCGACGATGCCCAGATCGCGACCTTCCAGCGCGAGCTCGCGGCGATGGGCTACGCGTTCCAGTTCATCACCCTCGCGGGCTTCCACGCCCTCAACCACTCCATGTTCACGCTCGCGAAGGACTACCACGAGCGGCACATGAGCGCCTACGTCGAGCTCCAGGAGGCGGAATTCGCCTCGGAGGCATTCGGATACACCGCCACGCGCCACCAGCGCGAGGTCGGCACCGGCTACTTCGACCGGATCGCCACCGCACTGAACCCCAAGAGTGCAACCCTCGCCCTCGTCGGATCGACCGAGGAAGAACAGTTCTGATCCCGCCACCAACCGGCAAGGAGACACGACCATGAACACCACGCCCAGCATGACCATCGAACGCACGGATGCCACGCCCATCGCCGCGCGTGCAGCGCACGCTGCACATCCCGCGACGGGCAGCTTCCAGACCGTCGAACCCCGCATCGAGGTGACGGCGCCCCTCGGCGGGCGTTACGACGAGATCCTCACTCCCCAGGCGCTCGAGTTCCTCGCCGAGCTGCACGATCGCTTCGCGAGCACTCGCCACGAACTGCTCGCCGCTCGCCTGCAGACCCGAGTCGACGCCGCGAACGGCCGTGATCCGAGGTTCCTGCCCGAGACCGAGTCGATCCGGCGCGACCCCTCGTGGCGCGTCGCGGGCGCCGGCCCGGGCCTCGAAGACCGCCGTGTCGAGATCACCGGCCCGACCGACCGAAAGATGGCGATCAACGCCCTCAACTCGGGCGCCAAGGTCTGGCTCGCCGACCAGGAGGATGCCACGAGCCCCACTTGGGCGAACGTGATCGAAGGTCAGCTCAGCCTCTTCGACTTCCTGCATGGTGAGCTCGAGTACACGAGCCCCGAGGGCAAGCAATATCGCGTCACGGCCGAGGAGACGCCGACGATCGTGATGCGGCCGCGCGGCTGGCACCTCACCGAGAAGCACTTGAGATTCCACGACCGGGCGGGGCGCGCGATGCACGCCTCGGGCTCGCTCGTCGACTTCGGCCTGTACTTCTTCCACAACGCGCAGGCGCTCATCGCGGCGGGCCGCGGGCCGTACTTCTACCTGGCCAAGCTCGAGTCGCACCGCGAGGCGAAACTCTGGAACGACATCTTCGTCTTCGCGCAGCAGCGGCTCGGCATCCCGGAGGGCACCGTGAGTGCAACGGTGCTCATCGAGACGATCCAGGCCGCGTTCGAGATGGACGAGATCCTCTACGAGCTGCGCGACCACTGCGCCGGCCTGAACGCCGGCCGCTGGGACTACATCTTCTCGATCGTGAAGACGTTCCGCTCGCGAGGCCGCCGCTGGGTGACGCCAGACCGCAAGTCGATCACGATGACCGTGCCGTTCATGCGCGCCTACACCGAGCTGCTCGTCGCAACCTGCCACAAGCGGGGAGCGCATGCCATCGGCGGCATGAGCGCGTTCATCCCGAATCGGCGCGACCCGCAGGTGACCGAGCGCGCGCTCGCCGCGGTCGCCGCCGACAAGCGCCGCGAGGCATCCGACGGCTTCGACGGCACCTGGGTGGCCCACCCCGACCTCATCCCGACCGCTCGAGCGGAGTTCGACGCGGTGCTGGGGGAGCGGCCGAACCAGGTCGACCGTTTGCGCGACGACGTCGAGGTGACGGCGGCGCAGCTGCTCGACATCCCGTCGATCGGCGGGCAGGTCACCGAGGGCGGCGTGCGCGACAACGTCTCGATCGGCATCCGCTACATCGAGTCCTGGTTGCGCGGCACCGGGGCCGCGGCGATCGACAATCTCATGGAGGATGCCGCGACGGCCGAGATCTCGCGCTCGCAGATCTGGCAGTGGCTCAACGAGAACACCATCACCGCCGAGGGCACCCGCATCGACCACGCGTGGATGGAGGGGCTCGTGGCATCCGTCATCGCCGGCCTCGATCGCTTCGACGGCGACCGGTTCGACGACGCGATCGAGGTGTTCCGGCATGTCGCGCTCGAGCCGGAGTTCCCGACGTTCATCACGCTGGGGGCGTACGCGCGCTACCTCTGACGGATGGCGCCCGACGACGACGCCGTCCGTGCGCGGGTGTAATGGCGCGTGACTCCGCCACTGATGCGATTTCAGCATCAGTGGCGGAGTCTCCGTCGGAGAACGCCGAGTGCCGTATGCACCCGAGGGCTCTGGAAGAATCGATGATCGTGCACGACATCACGATCCGTCCGGCTTCATCGGCAGACGCCGAGGCGCTCGCCGACCTCGCCGCCGAGACGTTCCCGCTCGCGTGCCCACCCCACACGACGCCTGAGGCGATCGCGGCGTTCATCGCCGAGCACTTCACGGTCGCGCGCTTCGGGGAGTACCTCGCCGACGAGCGCCGTGCGATCCTCGTCGCCGAGGACGACGGCCGGCTCGTCGGTTACTCGATGCTCATCACGGGCGAGCCGGGCGATGCCGACGCCGCGGCCGCACTCACGGTCCGGCCGGTTGTGGAGCTCAGCAAGTTCTACACCCGGGCGCTCGCCCACGGCACGGGAGTCGCCGCGCCGCTGATGTCGGCGACGCTTGCCGCGGCGGCGGCGGCGACCGGCGCAAGGGCGGTGTGGCTCGGCGTGAACGAGGAGAACGCCCGAGCGATCCGCTTCTACGAGAGAAGCACGGCTTCGCGAAGGTCGGTCGCAAGCACTTCACGGTCGGCGGCCGGGTCGAAGACGACTGGGTGCTCGAGCTGCCGCTCGACTGAGCTGCTCTTGCCGTCAACCAGATAGCTGACTATGGTCAGAGATATGACCGACCAGCAGCTCGACCGCGCCTCGATCGATCGCGTCCGCGCCTTCAATCGCGCCGTCACGGCGCGCATCGGAGCCCTCGAAGACGAGTACCTCGGCAGCGCTCGATCGCTCGGCGCCTCGCGGGTGCTCTGGGAGGTGCACGACGGCGGCGTCGACGTGCGCGAGATCCGCGAGCGCCTCGAGCTCGACTCCGGCTACCTCAGCCGGTTGCTCCGTTCCCTCGAGCGGGAGGGTCTCGTCGGCCTCGAGGCATCCGCTGCGGACTCCCGCGTGCGAACGGCCCGACCGACCGATGCCGGCCGGGCCGAGCGCGCCGAGCTCGACCGGCGCAGCGACGAGCTCGCGGCATCCCTGCTCGCACCCCTCAGTCCTCGCCAGCGCGAGCGACTCGTCGAGGCGATGGGCACCGCGATGCGCCTGCTCGAGGCCGGCCTCGTGACCATCGAGCCAGCGGATGCCGCGTCCGACGACGCCCGCGCGTGTCTGTCGGCCTACTACGCCGAGCTCGCCGCGCGCTTCCCGGGCGGCTTCGACCCGGCGCAGAGCCTCCACCCCGACACCCGGGAGTTCGCCGAGCCGAGCGGCCGGTTCCTCATCGCCCGCCTGCACGGCGAGGCGATCGGATGCGGCGCCGTGCTGTTCCACGGCTCCGAACCCGCGTATATCAAGCGGATGTGGGTCGACGATGACGTGCGCGGCATGGGCGTGGGACGCCGCATCCTCGAGGCACTCGAGCAGACCGCGCGGGAGCACGGCGCGACATCCGTGACCCTCGAGACGAACGCCAGCCTCACCGAGGCGATCGCGATGTACCGCGCGGCCGGGTACGTCGAGGTGCCGCCGTTCAACGACGAGTTCTACGCCGACCACTGGTTCGAGAAGCGCCTCGAATAGGGCGCCTACACGGCGGATGCAGGGGCAGCCGTGCGCGCCGCACCGCGCGCGATCGCCCACGTGCCGAGGCCCGAGGCGAGGAACACACCCGCGAGGATCGCCCACCCGCCGAAGCCGAGCGAGAGCGCGGTCGACGTGACGAAGAGGGGCGCCACCATCGCGCCGAGCGAGTAGCCCATCGAGAACACGCCCTGGTAGGTGCCCGCACGCACGGGGTCGGCGAGTTCGAAGCTGAGCCCCCAGCCGCCGGCTTGCGAGAGCACCTCGGCGAACGCGTGCGCAACAGCAGCGAGCACGACGACCGCGATCGCGAAGCCGACGGGAAGGCCGGCCGCGGCGGCGTACACGAGGCACGCGGCCGCCATGAGCCACGCGGCGATGGCCGAGACTCGACCCGCGCGGCGCAGGTCGTGCGTGCCCCGGGAGAGCGGCACCTGGAAGATGATGACGATGACCGTGTTGAGGATCAGCACGGCCGCGACGAGCACCTCGGGCGCGGCAGTCTCGTTCGCGATCCAGAGCGGCACGCCCACCTCGCCGACGCCGAACTGCATGCCGAACACCGCGGTCAGCGCGGTGAGTGCCAGGTAGCGCGGGTCGCGCCAGGGCGAGTGGCGGCGCAGCGCGCGACGCTCGGCGACGGCGGATGCCGCGACATCCGTCGACCCGGTCTCGGTCGTCACGGGCGGCGCGGCGGGTGGCCTCGGCGCGTCGACGGAGGTCGGGAGCTTCACGAGCTGCACGAGGCCGAGCAGGTACATGACGCCGGCGCCGACGATGATCCAGCGGTAGGCCTCGGCGGTTCCGGCGAGCAGGGCGATCGCTCCGATGCCGGAGCCCACGGCGATCGCGAGGTTCGTCACCGTGCGCAGCACGGCCCGGGCGTGCACCCGGGCGTCGGCGTCGAAGGCGCGCGCGATGATCGCCATGCGAGTCGAGTTCGTGGCCTGCCCGATGGCCCCGACCGCCACGGCGATGATGAGGGCGCTCGTGAAGTCCCCGGCGAAGACGTAGCAGATGAGGCCGATGGCCTCGAGGGTCGTGAGCACGAGGAGCAGTCGCCTGGCGCTCAGGCGATCGGCGAGCCAGCCGCCCGCGAGCGACGAGAGCACGCCCGCTGCGCTCGCGGCGCCGAGCACGATCGCGACCTCGTGCGGTGCGAGCCCGACGATGAGCGTGAAGTAGAGCACGGTGACGGTGAGGAAGACGCCCCGCCCCACCCGGCTGATGAGCGTGGCCGTGACGAGGATCCGCAGCACCGGATCGGCAACGGATGCCGCGAGGCGGGCGACGAGGCCAGGTCGACGGCCGTTCGGGGTGCCGGGCGCCGCAGCGTCCGCGGCATCCGCTTCGTCGACGCTCGTGGCAGCGCCGTCGAGTTCGGGATCGATGATCGGAACGGTTCCGGTGTCGGGGCTGGTGCTCACTCCTCAGTTCTGTCAGAAGCCCGGGGCGCGTCGAAATCGATGTAGCGTAGTGCTTCATGCTCCGCTATCTGCTGACCGAAGACGACGTCGGCGCCGTGCGGTTCGGCATCTCGCCGCTCTGCGAGCTCGGGCTGTCGATCCGGGCCATCGCCGACCCCTCGCGCTTCCCCCTGCAGGTGGGCTGGCTCCGCCGCACCGAGGTCGCCCGCGAGCGACTCGACCACGTCGCGCTCCTGGCGCTCATCGACGAGCGCGGGTGGACGCCCGACTTCCTGAACCCGCGTCCGAGCTCGCCGCTCACGCGTCTCGACGACGAGCTCGCGGCGTTGCTCGCGATGCCGGCGGAGGTATTCCGCGACGATCTCGTCGCGGTGTTCGGGCAGGTGCCCGAGGTGTTCGAGGGCTCGACGACCAGGGCACTGCGTCGCGTCGTCGCGGCCCTCGGCCAGCTGTGGGAGACCTGCTTCGAGCCCTACTGGCCGCGCATGCGCGCCGTGCTCGAGGCGGACATCGTCTACCGGGGCCGGCAGGTGTCGCAATCGGGGCTCTCCGCCATGCTCAACGGGCTGACGTCGCGGATCTCGTACGACCACGGGGTCATCGAGATGCGGATGGCCGACCCACGGCCCCGGGTGCGCGCCGTCGGCGGCGAGGGCCTGACCCTCGTGCCGACGATGTTCACGAGACGCGGCTCGGCGCCGGTCGGCGACGGACCGCCGATGGTCCTGTATCCGGCCCGCGGGCAGGGCGCACTGTGGGAGACCGAGCGCGTCGCGAACCCTGCCGCCGTCGCGGCGATCCTCGGCGAGACGAGGGCGAGCCTGCTCGCCGCCCTCGGCGACCCCGCTTCGTCGACGGAGCTCGGCGTGCGCCTCGGGGTGACGGCATCGGCCGTCAACCAGCACTTGCGCGTGCTCCGCGACGCCGGCCTCCTCGTCAGCACTCGCTACGGGCGCAGCGTGCTCTACCTCCGCAGCGAGCTCGGCACGGCGCTGCTCACCTCACGCGCCGGCTGAGATGGACTAGCGCTCGGCGGGGTGGCTGAGATCGACGTCCCACTCGGCGAGATCGGCGGCTTCGAGTTGCCACACGTACTCGTTCTTCAGCTTGCGCCCGTCGCCCGAGAACGGCCCGGTGCGGTGCGGGTAGAACGCCACGGTGGGCATCGTGTGATCGGGCGCGGTGAGGATCGCGTTGTTGAAATCACTGTTCAGCGCGCGAAGCTCGGCGACGATGTGGGTGCGATACGCGGCCTCGTCGATCGGCACGGCGGCCGCGGCATCCGTCAACTGCAGGGCGATGTGGAGCTGACGGTCGCCGCGCTCGTCTTCGAAGCTGATGAGTCGGTGGTTCTCGACCGCCTGGAGCAGTTTCGCGTCACCGTAGATGACGTCGCGCAGGGCGTCGGGGGCGACGACCGCTCCGTTGTAGTCGATCGACATGTCGCTGCGGCCGTAGTGGAACAGGAGCGGCAGGTCGAGGAACTGCTGGCGCACCAGGCGGTGCAGGCCGAACTCCTCGAGGATCGGCGTCAGCTCCCGGATGCGCATGACGTGTCCGCGGTCGTGGATGTTGTAGCGGATGCGCGGGTTGATGTTCTGCTTGCGGACGATCGTGACGACGAGCTCGCCCGCGTCGTTCGTCTCGACCAGGTAGTCGTACGGATTGAACTGGAACACCATCGGCATCACCCCGTACTCGGCCTGCTTGGTGATGCGCTTGGCGAGCTTCGGGCTCGCGGCGATGGCCTTTCGGAGCTCGACCGTGTAGTCCGTCTCGATCGCGATGTTGATCTCGAGGTCGGAGGCCCCGTACGACCCGAACGCGCTGTGCGCATAGCGCAGGATGTGTGCGCGCATGTTCTCGCTGATGCCCTCGCCGCCGAACGCCGCCACGATGTCGTACTGCTCCCAGTCGAGGCGGGTGTCCTCGAAGAGTGCCTTCAGGAACGGCGGATAGCTCAGGATGATGTACGTGTAGTCGGTGCCGAACTCGGCCATGGTCTGGATGATCTTGTTCCGGTCGGGCCCGATCGACTTGATCATCGTGACCTCGGTGAGGCTCGTCGTGACATTCATGCCCGTCGCCCAGGCCCCGAGCGAGAATGCGTTCAGCACGAACGGCTGCTTCTTCAGCGTGCGCGCCGTGCGCCAGAAGCCGACCTGGAGGAGCTGCCTGGTGGCGAGCCGCTCGTCGGGGCCGCGCACCCAGCTCGTCGGCGTTCCCGAGCTGCCGGATGACTCGTCGACGACGACACCGCGCCGCGGGAGTCGCCCGCCGATGCTGCGCTCGGAGATCGGCCAGCGCTTGATATAGCTGTCCTTGTCCATCTCGGGTACCGCGGCGAAGGCCGCGCTCAGGTCGCCCCTGCGCTTCAACTTGTGCGGCGTGCCTCGCTCGTCGAGGAACGCCCGATATGCCGGAACATGACGTGCCGCGAACTCGAATGTGCGCCAGGCGCGCCAGCGGCCGAGTACCCAGCGCACTGGCTCGATGCCCGGACCGAGCAGCACCTTGTGCGTGTGCACGCTGCGCGTGAAGAGCCGCACGACGGCGTCTTGCGCCCAGACGAAGGCGAAGATGAAGGGTTTCACGCGGATTCCTCTCGAAGGAGCATCGCGGCAGCTGGACGCCGGTGCGCGAAGGGGGGCTCGGCGGAGTGGCCGAACCGGAACAGCATCCACGCCATGCGTCCATCCGTCTCGACAGCGCCCACGGCATCAGCGAATCGCGCGTGGGAGTCGGGGTTCGTGATGACGGTGCCGAACGGGTGCAGCCGCACTCCATACAGCGTGAACTCCAACCACACCCGCATGAACGCGCGACCGGCCTCGACATAGTCGGCGGGACCCTCGAACGGTCCGGTCAGCCAGCCCAGTTGGCGCACCCCACGCATGGTGTTCAGGTAGATCGAGCGGATGATCGACCCGACGACGGGCGCCGACCACCA